>JANQHL010000164.1 GCA_028277085.1 Flavobacteriaceae bacterium | reverse complement strand
ACTTTCATGCATAAGTCCGGCTTGTTCAAGCACTTTGATATGCTCTTTGTTTACCTTGCTCCAAACGCTTTTCGGTTTGCGGGGGCAAAAGTACTGGCGTCGTTTCCCATTTCCCAGGCTTTTTACCGTACTGTCTATCCAACCGTAACACAGTGCCACCCGTACCGCTTCTTCCCAGCGCATGCTGGGCATTTCATGGTCCACTTTATAAAAGATCAGGTAAATCCCTTCGGAGTTGGTGTGATTTTTATGCAACCACTTTCGCCAGGCAGTGTCATTTTTGAAATAGTGTTCCTTAAGTCCCGCCATAATCGATTAGAGCTTTTCATTCAAGATGGCCAGCATGGTC
This sequence comes from Flavobacteriaceae bacterium, assembly GCA_028277085.1. Classification (GTDB taxonomy): domain Bacteria; phylum Bacteroidota; class Bacteroidia; order Flavobacteriales; family Flavobacteriaceae; genus Croceivirga. The sequence goes on along the minus strand of JANQHL010000164.1, from coordinate 31,744 downwards.
AGGATGCCATCGCGGTAATTCCCAAGTCGTAAATTCTCATTGGGACTGTGCTGATTGTTATCCCTGTTCACGGTAGGAACAGTTACCGCGGGTATGTCAAGTGTTGTGACAAAGGGCGATATAGGGATAGAACCCCCGCTCATCCGAATCCGGATAGGGGCTTCACCAAAGGCATTTTGAAGCGCCCGTGTTAACCATAGTCCTACTTCCGAATCAAAATCGGTGCGGAAAGATTGATAGGAGATCTCATGGGTTAAAGTAGCGATTTTAGAGTACTTTAATCGCTCCCCTTTAGTGGGCACCCTATCCACAATATGATAGCCCTGGTCTGCAATATGATCTTTGATGAGTCTGATAAGCCGCTCGGGGTCCGATTCCAACACCAACCGCACATCAATTTCTGCCCTGGCCCAGCCGGGAATAATGGTCCGAACTTTTTCATTGATCCAGCCCGATTGCATACCCCTAATATTCAGGGAAGGATATTGAATGGCCGCCTGGTAGTAGTTGGCAACTTTGTCTGCATCTGCAATCTGTAAACGGTATTTGATTAATTCATCGTTGTCAGGAACGGATTTAAGAATTTTCTCAGTTTCGGGATCAATAGAAATGCCATCGTAGAAACCGGGAATGATAACCCTGCCATCATCGTCCTTCATTGATGCTAATAATTTGGAAAGTCGCAAGGCAGGATTTGGCGCGTAATTTCCAAAATGGCCGCTATGCTGGGGAACGATTGGGCCGTAGGTTGTTAACTGCACTGTGGCAATACCGCGTGCGCCAAAGGTTAGCGTAGGTTTGTTGGTAATATGCCTTGGCCCATCAAAAATAATGAGCATATCTGCTTTTAATAGGTCGGCATTTTCAGTAACGGCTTTAGGAAGTCGGGGAGAACCCAACTCTTCCTCAAAATCCATAATGACCTTGATGTTGTAGTTGGGAGTAATCCCTAGCACTGTTGCTGCATCCAAAGCCGCTAAAAACATGGCCACAGGCCCTTTAGCATCACTTGCCGATCGTGCAAATACCCGCCAATCGTCCTGATACTCCATGATCGAACTCCATGGAAGAGATTCCCAACCCACAGATTTACCCGGTCTTTTAAGTGTGGGAGTGTATGGGGTTTCCTGATCCCAACGTGTGGAGTCCACAGGTTGCCCATCAATTTGTAAATAGATGAGTACGGTTTTTTTGGCCTTTTTGTGTTTTCTCTCCGCTAACAATAAAGGGACGGTCGCTGTAGGAATTCGTGTTGTGGTAAAACTTCGCTCGCTAAAAACCTTTTCGCACCACAGCACATTTTTCTCAATATCCTCGGGATAATAGGCATCGTTGGGAATGCTTAGCAACTCCCTGAGTAAGGGAAAAGAGGAAACTGTATATTCTCCGGCGGTAGCTTCCAACTCAGCCCTGGAGATTTGTTGGGAAATTCCTGAGAAACCAAAGCAAAAAGAGAGCCACCAAAGAGAATAAGTGAGAAAAGAATTGAATTTCATTATAATGCGGCAATTGTTCTTTTTAAAAGTACCGATACTTTACCTATTTCACCAATTTCGAGCCGCCTAAAATGAATTGATGACCATTACCCCTTTGTGGGTAAAGTCATTCATTTTAGGGAGTAGGTGGGTGGCTTCTTCTAAAGAAACCGTTCGATCAATTAGTTTTTCCGGTTGTAGATGGCCTTCTTCGATCATGTTCAGCATTTCAGGGTACCTGAAGGCTTGCATGCCATGGCTGCCCACAATTTCCAATTCATGGGCAATGACCTTGTCCATTGGAACTTTTGGATGTACATGCTCTCCGGTTACCAGGCCTACCTGCACATGACGTCCCCTTTTTTTAAGGTTGGCGATGGAGTTGAAACAGGTGGTAGCACTTCCTAAAGCATCCAAAGACACTGCTACACCTCCCTGGGTATACTCCCTTACCGTATTCACCACATCGGTCTGCGCAGCATTTATCGTGAGGTCAGCCCCTAGCTGTTTCGCTAGCGCCAGGTTATCCGGATTAATATCTATTGCGATAACCTGGGCGCCCAGGGCGTTTGCGATCATTACCGCAGAAAGCCCAACACCACCGCACCCATGTATGGCAACAGTGGCGCCCTGGGAAACCTTACCCTGGTCCACTATTGCACGAAATGCGGTTATAAAACGACAACCTAAGGTAGCTGCGGCTATATCGGTTATGGTTTCGGGTAACTTTACGAGATTGGTATCAGCATAATCCAGGCGGACGTATGTCGCAAAAGAACCCCAGTGGGTAAATCCCGGTTGGGACTGGTAGTCGCAAACCTGGTGATTATGGGAAGCACATTGTGGGCAAGTCCCACAACCACTGACGAAGGGGACAGTTACCCGATCTCCGACAGTAAAGTGTTTGACATTTTTACCTTTCTCTACAATAACACCAGCCAACTCGTGCCCCGGCACATGGGGCAGTGTAATATCCGGATCATGACCCATCCAACCATGCCAATCGCTCCTACACAAACCGGTAGCGGTGACTTGAACTACCACACCATCTTCCTTCGGAAGAGGGTCAGGCACTTTTTGAATGGCAATTTTCCCTTTGAATTTTTCGTAAACAGCGGCCCTCATTCCTACAAGATAGTAGTTTGATTTTAGTTCCGGGAATTTGCTACTTTTTCAAGACAAAGGTAATTCCAGTGGGTGTTGGGGTATGTAAATGTTGAAGCTCCCCCTTTTTAGCTACCAAAACACCTCCTAATTTTTCTACTGCCCTTTGGGAGCGATAGTTGTGTTGATCTACGTGAAACAGGATATAATCGAAATGTTGAAATGCATGGGAGATCATTAAACTTTTAAAAGAAGTGTTATATCTCCCTCCCCAAAAGTCCCTGCCCAGAAAGGTCCATCCAATTTCGACAGCGTCTACTGCATTAGGGTGTAACTTAAACCGGGAACTCCCAATAATAGATCCGCTTGCTCTGTCTACAATAGCAAAGGCGCCTTTAGAAGCCATGGCCTCCTGGAAAAAGACTTTGAATACCGGTACAGTATACCGATCCGGGTTTTGATGCAGCTCCCAGATTTTAGGGTCTTTGGCCACCGCGTATAGTTCCTGAAAGTCTTCCTCCTGTAGTGGCCGCACGAGTACCAATTCGTTTTCTAAGGTAGGTTGGAGATTGATCATCAATAGCGATCTTTTTCTTTTTTTGTTTCCGGTTGATGCCTCACATTGAACTCAAAGATATCGTTTCTGGAATAGTGTCCGTTCACATCAAAATCCATTTTGTTAGGAACAATAGCTTCCAGATCCACAGTGGCCGTAAGGACTCCGGATTTCCCAAACAACGGTCCTGCAAGCACCTTCCCCGAAGGAGCTACAATGAGGCTTCCTCCCGGACAGATTTCTTCGTTATCCTCCGACAATATTGCCTGGTATTTCGTTGGGTACATACTCCTTGTGAAGTATTGATTACAACCCAAAACAAAACATCTTCCTTCAAGGGCAATGTGCTGCAGGGTCACTGTCCAATTTGGCCTGGAATCCGCTGTAGGGGCCACATAGATTTCAACACCCTTTCGATACATAGCCATCCGGGCCAGTGGCATATAGTTTTCCCAACAAATTAGTCCTCCCAACGTTCCAATTTTGGTGTCAAATGTCACTAAAGACGCTCCTGAATCTTCTGCCCATATCACCCGTTCTGTTCCTGTAGGCTTTATTTTACGGTGTACCCCAAGCAGGCCGTCTGTAGGAGAAATATAGGCCATACTGCAATACAAACTCCCATTGTTTTCCTGCCTTTCGGTAAATCCAATTACCAAATAACAGTTATGCTGTTTGGAAAGGGCAACAAGGTGCTCCATTTCAGCACCATCCAGCGTTATACTGTTATGATAATATTCCCGGTATAATGCTTTTCCGGCGGATGTCCTACTTCCAACGGTGGCTCCAAAATCAAAGCCTCTGGGGTACCCGGGTAAAAAGGATTCCGGAAATACCAGGAGCTCGCATCCTGCTCCGGCATACGTGGTAACAAGCTGCTCCATCTTTTGGAGTGTTTTCTCTTTATCAAAGAAAATGGGATGGTCTTGTATTAGTCCTACTTTTACTTTCATTCCAGCAGTGCTTCCAAGATGTTAACAATAGATTTTAACTCCGCAGTGTTTAGTGCCACAGATTCCAGGATACTCGGCCCTACTACTTCAAAGTTCTCTTTTAGTGCTGCAATACAGTGTTGCGCAGCCGCAATTGGTATTCCGTCAGGTACCTGGTAATAGGTTTTGCCGTATTCCCCGGGATCCAGGCAATCCACATCGAAATGGAGGTAGAGCTGTTGGATGCCTTTCGCCTGCAGGGTTTGAATAAGGGCAGGAGCGTCCACTTCTTTGGAATGATAGATGTTTCCTAAACGGATACGTTCTTGCTCCGCGACATCCACATCCCGCAGTCCCACATAATGGAGCTGGTGGTCCTGAAGTTTGCTGAATAGCAAAGAGTCCATCTCCGGGGTGCCTTCTCCCAAAAGCGTTCGCAAAGGCATACCATGAAAATTATTGCTAGGGGAATCAAAAGGGGTATTGATATCGGCATGGGCATCAAACCAGACCACCCCGAAATGGGGATATTTATCATTCAAATAAGAGACCGGAACAATTTCCAATCCGCAATCTCCGCCCAGGACGATTAGTGTTTCCGGTTGCTGCTCTTCCAAAAAGGTCTTAAATCGGGATAGTTGCCGGGTAATAGCATCGTAGTTGTTAATCTTAAAACGTTGTTGTCCATCTCCTCCGGCAGGAAGGTTGGATAAGGAAATCTCCTGAAACAGATGCTTTCCAAAATGATCGCGAATGACAAGAGCACCGTTTTGAATCGATGTCCCGTTTCCAGAGCCTTGCCATTGCGGAAAGAATAGCTTCATTGCAAGGGCTTGGTTTCAATATAGAAATTCCGGTCAATGACCAATTCTTTACCCTTTACAGGCTCTGTCTTCCATTCGGAGTCTTTCTTCGGGAACAGCCACTTTTCTTTATCATCCACAAACACCCGAACCGGCATATCGAAATCTTGTCCCACATTTGTGTAGCGATATTTCAGGGTTTCTCCATCGAATTGGTATTCCAGTAGGGGTACATCCGTAGTTCTTAAATATTGGTCAAAAAAAGCGGAAAGGTCCTTCCCGGTTTCCTTGCTTAAAAAGTCTTCGATCTGTTTAGTAGTTACAGTCTGATGATAAAAGGTGGCATTCATTTTTCGTAACGTTTGGCGCCATTTTTCGTCGTCTTCAACCAATTGTCTTAAGGTGTGTAGGGTGTTCGCTCCTTTGTAGTACATATCTCCGGAGCCCCTTCGATTGAGATTGTATCGTCCAATAATTGTGTTGTCGTTTAGAATCCGTTTTCGCGTACCAATAACATAATCTGCGGCGGCTTCCGTACCAAAATGATAATCGAGATAAAGATTTTCGGAATAGGCGGTAAAGCTCTCATGGATCCACATATCAGCGATGTCCTTATAGGTAATGCTGTTGGCAAACCATTCATGGCCGGCTTCATGGATAATGATAAAATCGAACTTCAATCCCCATCCTGAACCGGATAAGTCTGTTCCGCGATACCCGTTCTGATACCCGTTACCATAGGTCACGGAACTCTGGTGTTCCATTCCCAAATAGGGGACCTCTACCAATTTAAAACCATCTTCATAAAAAGGGTAGGGCCCGAACCAGTGCTCAAACGCTTCCAACATCTTGGGGGTTTGCTTGAATTGACGTTTTGCTTTCTCAAGATTGTCCCGAAGTACCCAATAGTCGAGATCGAGGGAGCCTTTTTCCCCTTGATATTGTTCACCAAAATGCACATAATCCCCGATGTTGACATTTACCCCGTAGTTGTTAATAGGGCTGCTTACAAACCAATGGGTGGTCTTCATGGTTTCGGTTTCCTCAATTTTTTCCAACCGGCCGTTAGAAACGTTCATCAGGTTTTTGGGAAAGCTAACACTAATGCGCATACTATCTACCTCGTCATACATATGGTCTTTGTTGGGCCACCAGATACTTGCTCCCAATCCCTGGCAAGAGGTAGCGACAAAGGGCTTGCCATTGGCATCTTCTTTCCAGGAAAACCCTCCATCCCAAGGCGCGCCTACCGCTGCTTTAGGGTGCCCGGAATACTGCACTACAACCTCGTTTATGGCACCCTTATTTTGCGGTTGATCTAACAACACCATGTAGGCATTACGGCCTTCCTTGCGATAGGAAAGTTCTGTGTCGTTTTGGGTGATTTTTTCAATTTTTAACGGAGGTTGCAGATCGATCTGTAGCGTATTCTTTTCTTCGAGCACCTTGTATTGAATGGTATTTTGCCCGGAAATATGTTTGTTTTCGGGATCTACAGTGATCTCCAGGTGATAATAGGTCAGGTCCCACCACTCCCGCTCAGGAGTAATGCTGCCCCTTAGAAACTCCTCCTGGGTGAAACTCAAGTCTTGCTGTGCGTAAGTGTAGCAGCTCGCAATAAGACCACAAAAGAAGATGAATTGCTTTATAAAAGTAATTTTCATATTAATCGAGTTCATATTTTTTGGAAAAATGGCGAGAATGCCAATAACATAAGGGCCCCAGAGCTACATAGAAAGCACCGGGAAATCCAAAATCTACAGCCACCTCAAAATAGGCCAATAACACCGAAATGGTGGCTACCACAACAAAAATGGCAAAATGCCTCGCATAGAAAAACAGATATAGCGATTTTTCAACCTTATGGGATTTTCGGAATGCGCGGTAATACATTAGGGAAAGGCACAGAAAAATCAATAAGAAACCAATACCGTACATCACAAAGAGATTGGCCAGACCTTCACGTGTTTTTACCCCTTCTCCCATTCCGGATATGACCAGATTTTTTAAAGGGAAAACATAGTAGAGTACAACAAATAATAGGATAGCATTGAGGGCAATGATCCAATTATCCACATAGTTGGTGCGCCTGAAAAAATTGTAATGTACCCACCATAGCGCTACTAAAACAAAGAAAGTGACAAAAAAACTTAGAAATCCGGTGCCGGCAGATTTGGTTAAAGTGAGGTTGTTGTCCATGTCAAAATTCACCACCATCAAGGTGGCTGCGAAAGCAAAAACGCCATCGCTGAATGCCTCAATACGACTACTGTTGTGCGGCCATTTCATCCTGAAAAATTATTGAATAAAGGTGACTCTGGCAATTTTGTCGTTTTCCACTTCGTAGATGGCCACTGCAGAATAGTTTTGCCCGTTTATGGTCAGATACTCTTCATCGATGACTTTATTTCCGATGACGATACGTTTTTTGATCTCGCAATTAAGATCCGGAGTGTTTTCAAAGAAACCCTGGTACATTTTTCGCATCTGTTCCTGTCCCTCCCCGGCTTTAATTCCAGGATAGTCAAACAGCTGTATCCCGTCGCTATAGGTCGCTAAAAAAGCATTAATATCCCTGTTATTATAAGCGTCTAATTGCGCTTGAACGACATCAACCGGGTTTTCGGAATCTGGTTGTTCAAAAAGAAAGGTCATACTTGCAATTTCCCCGTTACGGATCTGGTAAATAGCCACCTGGTGATTTTCCACACCATCGTCAAACGCCTTTTCCTCATCTATTACGGTATTCCCAAGAACAATTCTTTTTTGAACAGTAACGCTGGTCGAATCTGTTCGCAGAAAGTAGTCACCGTAATTTTTACGCATTTGCTCGCGCCCAACATACAGGGTATCTCCGGGAAATCGTTTTACCACTACGTTTTGGGCATAACAGGACACAAAACCCTCCAGGTCCCTGGCGTTATATGTGGCTACCTGCTTTGTGATAATTGGTTCAGGAGATGCTTCCGCCACTATGGCTAAACGTGTTCCGTCAGAATTCACCGCCATTCGGGTAATTGTATACATATCCGGGTCCTCAAATTGTGCAACCAATTGCCATGTGGTGTCCTTTTCAGGGTGATATTTTAGTAGCCTGTTGCCCTTTGCAGTCAATAAGATACCGTCCAGAAGCCAGCAAAAATCTTGAGCACCATCAGGTCTGATTATGGGCGCTGTAGCGCCTGAGATCGGATCCATAGCTTTAAGCACAGAGCCCCCTTCGGAGAAGTCAAGAAAACTGATCTTCCTGGAGTTGGGGATGCTCAGAAGGGAACGCCCCACCTGCTTTTGGAAGGTATAATTGGAGTTCTCTTTTAAATGGCTTACTACCAAGTCCATACGGTTTTCTATTAAAACTGTGTTTATCAGGATGTCATCGGAATACCAAAGATGGTACCCTACTTTAGCATCCTTTAAAATAGGTGAGGACTTTCCCGTTGTGTTATCATAACGATACAGTCGCTGTAAACCGGTAGTATCCAGTCGAATTGCAGAAATTGCGGAACCATTGGGAATTCGTGTCGGAGAATATTCGCTCCCGCCGGGGGTGTCCGTTATCCATTTGGATTGACCTGTTGTAATATCATAACTTCTGATATCGGTTTGCCCGTTTCGCGTTGCTGAAAAAATCAAAGTGGTATCGTCATAAAATGACGGTTGGTTATCGTACCCCGCATTATTTGAAATGTTGGTTTTGTTTGTGAGTTTCGGGATACCTTCGGTGATTTCCAGATCAAACAAATAAATTTCGGTATTAGGTTGCGCATAGGCCAGAGATCCTAAAAGGACGCTAATGATCAAGAGATATTGTTTCATGCTAGGAGGGATTGACAAAATTTGCAAGGAGTTCGCGAACACGTTTTACGCCTTCGACATGGTATTTTGCCTTGGTCTTTTTTAATCCCACTTTAACCGTAAAGGCGGAATTAGGGAGCTCCTGGAACATAAATTCGTCCGTCCAATCATCTCCAATGGAGAAGACAAAGTCATACTCTTTTTCACTGAGCATTCGAGCTGCTGCCCTTCCTTTGTTGACATTACTGCTTTTTACTTCCATGACCTTACTGCCATTGAGTACGCTAATGTCGTCGTTTCCAATTAGGCTGGTAAGTACCGTATTTAACTCTGTGGCACGCTTTTCGCCAAAATCTGGGTCGGTATTCCGATAATGCCATGCCAGGGAATAATTTTTTTCCTCTATAAAGGACCCGGGAGTCCTGTCTACAAAGGATTCCAGGACCGGTATGATCTTATCCATCCAGGCTTTTTTCACCTTTTCCAAAAGTTGGAACGCTTGCCCATTTCTGGAAATCCATACCCCGTGCTCAACGATCATATTGTATTTTTTGTCCAGGAACCATTTGGAAAAGGTCTCCTTGTCCCGTCCGCTAATTAGAAATAGTGTTGTTCCTTCCTGGTGATGGAGCCTATCTAACAAATCATATAACTCCTTGTCCGGAGCGGCTTTTTGCGGGTCTTTATGGAACCCCACCAGGGTCCCGTCATAATCCAGGAATAACAAACGGTTTTTGGCAACTTTATAGTCTTCCAGCATTCCATTCAGGATCCCTGGATTTAGTTTTTGAGAGACAAAAGGATCTGCTCCTTGTTTTTTAGCTTTCAGTGAGTTCATAAATTCATTGGCCCAGACTTCTACATTATAGCGGCGTAACCTGTTTTGCAAAAAGATGTTTCGCGCCATTTGTTGTTCTGCGGGCATTTCGATGGCCATTTTTAAGGTGTCCGCCTGTTGTTCAAAGTTGTTAGGATTGATGAGCAGGGCTTCGTTCATTTCGTTGGCAGAACCTGCCATTTCGCTTAAGATGAGCACTCCGGTTTTATCCGTTCGGGTGGCAATATATTCTTTAGCTACCAGGTTCATACCGTCTCGTAATGGTGTTAACCAGGCAATGTCACAGGAAGTATAGAGATCTATAAGGTTCTCAAACGGCAACGATCGGTAGAAATACCAGATCGGTGTCCAGTTCACTGTGGAGAGTTCTCCGTTTATCCTTCCAACAAGTTCGTCGATCTCGCGCTTCAGCAATTTGTACTGGGGAACGTTGGAGCGCGAAGGGACAGCTAAAATAATTAATCGTACCCGCTCCTTGTATTCCGGGTACTTGTTCAAAAAATACTCGAAAGCATTAATGCGTTTGGCAATACCTTTACTATAATCCAGGCGGTCAATAGAAACAATCAATTTAGTTCCCGGCGCTGATGCTTTGTGATCATCAAGCTTTTGCTGCAGATCCGTACGTTCCTTTCCTTTAAGTGCATTGCTGACTTTTGCGGCGCTGTGAAATTTTTCATAATCAATTCCCATGGGGAAGGAATCCACCTTGATTACACGATTTTCCAGGTAGACATCATTGAAACTAACATCTAGCCCTAACAATCGCCTAACGGAACTTAAAAAATGACGCTCATAATCATAGGTATGAAAGCCGATGAGGTCTGCCCCTAAAAGCCCTTCCAAGACCTCTTCCCGCCAGGGCAAGGTCCTGAAGATTTCATACGAAGGAAAGGGAATGTGCAAAAAGAAACCAATAGTGGCATTGGGACGCTTTTCTTTCACCATTTGAGGAACCAGCATGAGTTGGTAATCATGAACCCAAATGATATCCTCATCCTCGGATTGTTCTAAAATAGCCTGTGCAAACTTATGATTTACAGTTTTATACGTCTCCCAAAAATCTAACTCAAATTCGGTATACTCCAGGAAATAATGAAATAAGGGCCATATTGTGCGATTACTAAAACCAAAATAAAAGCCTTCCATCTCAGCGGTTGTCAAAGGCACCCGCAAGCATCCGTGAACACGCAACGCCTTGTCAATATCTTCTTCCAGTTCAGGAGGGGTATCTTCCTTGGTCAATCCGGACCATCCAATCCAAAGGCTTTCTCCGCCGTGATGCACAGACTTCATTCCAGTGGCTAATCCTCCAACACTGGGTTTTGCTGTAAGCCCACCATCACTTATTTGCAATTGTACTGGTAGCCTATTAGAAATAATTATAGTTTTACTCATCGGTTAGTTTTTAACGGAAATGTAATAAACTGGCAGATTTTTTCGATTATCAAGAAAGAAAATACTTACAAAACTACCAAAAGATAAGAACCTTTACATGGATAACCTAAATTACGGAATTATTGGCAACTGCAGAAGTGCGGCGCTTATTTCAGCAACCGGATCATTGGATTGGTGTTGCTTACCCCAATTTGACGCTTCCTCGGTATTTGCAAAGCTTTTGGACGCTAAACAGGGGGGAAGTTTTGAGATTATTACGAAATACAATTACGAGATCACCCAGAAATACCATCCGAACACTGCTTTATTAATAACGCGTTTCTCAGATGGGGAAAACATTTTCGAACTACATGACTTTATGCCGCGATATTACAAGCCCAATAAGCGGTACAATGCTCCCCCTGAGATCATTAGGTACGTAAAGTACATTTCCGGATCGCCCAAGTTTACCATTTTGTATGATCCAAGGCTGGAATATGCCAGGGGAGAGACCACGCATCATGTAAAAGCCAATTTTATCGTAAGTATTACTAGTAGGATACAGTTTGATACCTTGTTTCTTTACACTTCCTTCAACAAAAACCACGTCCTAAGTGGGGAGGAAATTACACTTAAGGAGGACGGGTATTTTTTAGTATGCTACAATGAAAAGATCTTACGACCTACGACCGAAAAGATCGCTTTGGAATTGGAGCGTACCAAGATCTATTGGTTAGATTGGGTGGACCGTACACCCACCTATAAAAAATTTAACAGGGAGATTATTAGAAGCGCGATCACTTTAAAAATGCTTACTTACGATAAGTCCGGGGCTGTCCTGGCTGCGGCTACCACCTCCCTGCCGGAAACGATAGGGGAGGTACGGAATTGGGATTATCGCTTTTGCTGGATTCGGGATGCTTCCATGGTAATCAAGGTGGTCTCCGAATTAGGACATAAAAATTCTGCCAAGCGGTTTTTGCAGTTTATTATCGATCTGATGCCGGACAAAGATGAAAAACTACAGATCATGTACGGTATTAACGGGGAGAAGACCTTAACCGAAAAAACCCTGGATCATTTGGAAGGGTATAAAGGGTCAAAACCTGTTCGTGTTGGCAATGCGGCCTATAAACAACGGCAAAATGACATTTACGGGATTCTCATGGATGTCATTTATGAACAGCTAATCAAGTTCAGCAACGACATTGAAAATGGGGAAGAACTTTGGAGCATTACCAAGGGCATTGTTTGGATCGTAGAAAAACACTGGAGAGAGCCGGACAAGGGGATTTGGGAATTTCGGGGAGAAGACCGTCATTTTACCTTCTCCAAGGTGCTGTGTTGGGTGGCGTTGGATAGAGCAATCAAGGTGGCGAAGATATTTGGAAAACATCGCAAAATAGAAAAGTGGTCTGCTATTGAACAGGAAATACGTTCCGATATTATCGAAAATGCCTGGAACGAAGATATTAAGGCGTTTGCGCAGTCCTACGGTTCTTATCATCTGGATGCCTCCGTGCTGCTGATGGAGTCTTACGGATTTATCCATGCTAAAGACCCTAAATACATCAGCACGGTAAAGGCCATTGAGAAAGACCTCAGCAATGACGGACTGCTGTACCGGTATAAGAATGAAGACGACTTTGGCCTGCCGTCTTCCTCCTTTACCATCTGTACGTTTTGGTTTATCAACGCCTTGTTCAAAATTGGGGAAGAGGAAAAAGCGCTCCAACAATTTGAACGTTTATTAGGCTATAGCAACCACCTGGGGTTGTTTAGCGAGGATATTGATTTCAAGAGCAAAAGACTTTTAGGGAATTTTCCGCAAGCGTACTCCCATTTGGCACTGATAGAATGTGCGATTAACTTTTCCCGGAAGCAGAGCGAGGAGCGAATATTGGAATCTATCAGCTAATCCAGGAGTATTGTGCTGTTCAAGAAGATAGCTGGGGGAATTCTTCTTTCCTTAGTAATCCTGTAGCGCTATCGCAGTAGCACAATAGTTTCAATTAAAACTGTGGGTAGGGAATCCAGGTACTCCAGGGAATAGGTTATTTGACTTCGTTTTTCTTTATCTTTTGAAGGCGATGTATCGAAATTGAGGTGACGGATTAGCAAAAGGAGGACGTGCAACTAATTATGGATACAAATATTCCGATAACATTCTTATTTTGACACATTTAATAAGCGCTCTAGCTATACTGATTTTTAATCTTTTATTCCCCAATTCGTATCCTGCACTTCCCATTCACTTTTAACTTTCTTAGCTGTCCCCGTTAAAACAGCTCCCTCCATGGGATAAAAAATAGAATATGAAAATACCATCTTGGTACAATCCATTTCTGTGATCCGTAACCTCAGAATATCTCCATAGGGTAGAATCAAACTGTCCTTAAAAACAACTGGTCGCTCATGAGAAGTTATTTTAAGATCGGGAGTTACGAATTCGTTGACTACCATTTTAACGGGTAATCTTCCTTCAACTTCCGGATGTAAAAACATTTGAAAATCATTAGTGCCTAAAATTGTTTCGAGAGCTTTTTCTTTTTCTATTTTGGAGAAACAGTTTTTAGTAGTTTCGGATTTTTCTTTAGACCCGGAATTCTCCGCCTTAGTTTTGCCAGCATTTTTGCAACCCGACGAAATCAAGATAGCTATCATCAAAAAGCGGTATACCCATTGCGTTATTTTCCGTTATTTTAACATGAATCTGAAAGATCTTCTTCTATTTTTTCAAGAAAAGATAGTGGTTAGGTGGTGTTCTTCGGCCTATTTTCTTCTATCCATCGTTCTAAATCGCCTATTTTGTTTTTTACAAAAGTTTTCCAATTCATACCCCTAAATCTCAGCCCCTCTCTTTTTAGGGCATTTATATACCAATCCTTGTACTTAAAAATAATCATGCCGTAGAAATCTTGAATATTTGCTCCTTTAAACCATAACTCTTCTATATGTTTCAATATTTCCTTTTTTGAAAGTGAAGTATCTTTCAATTTTTCATTCAACTTTCCCCAATGAAAAACTTCAATTAAATCTAAATCAAGAAGTAGTTTTAGTAGCGCTATGCCCTCTTCCCTAGCTTCTTTAGAACTTATATTGTCATATGTATAACCTAGAGCAAATAAAATAGTTGAAATAAGCTCTATGCCTTCGGGATGAAAGAGGTCTTTATCTTTTTTATCAAATAACTCACGTTTTGTCATGTTTTATGGGTAAAGAAATTTAACATCCCTTGGTTTTGACCAAATATTTTTAAAGTTTAATGAAATTGTAGCAGGCGTATTACTTTGGGACGCGGTAATTGGTCTAAAAGTAATAAAATTCCCATTTCCCATATCAGCAACAATAGCACCATCGGCCTTGGTACTTTTCGATATAGCATGTTTGGTTAAGGAATTAAAGAGTTCTTTTGCTTTAGTTATAGGGGAATTGGTAACCACTTCCCTTGTACTGTTGTTAAACCCTTGTTTGCCTAATACCCCTACTTGCTTAACGATACTGTTTAATCGAAGACCCCGGTATACCCATCCTAATGGAATTTTTTGCAATAGTTTTATTACCGCGGAGCCCCCAACTTCAAATAGGACTATGGCCAAAACCTGTGCAGTACCTTCTATAAATGCCCCTGATATACTGGAAAACATATAATTGTTAAACCTATCGGTAACAGATTTAGCCAAATCGTAAAACTCTTGTAAGTCATTCCTTGTGAAAGAATTAAAATCATTTACAAGGCCGTCGAAGTAATCGGCCATTAATCGGCCATCTTCACCATGAAATTTTCGCAATCCATCTGCCATTATTTGTATTGATTGTACACAATCGTGTCCAACACCGCATGGGGTATCCGGGAGAAATTGTAATTCCATAACCCATTGAACAACTTGTGTAGCGGTGGAAGAGGTATTACCATTTAAATAGTTAACAATGGATACGGTAGCGTCCTTGTTTTGAGCATTTAAGAACCATTGGGATTCTTCAGACAAATACCCATAACCTAATCTATTGATCAACTTAAAATGTGCGCTCCCATAAATTAGGGTTGAGTAATCCACCCCATTACAGTCAAAACAGGCAGGGCCATTACCATCGCTCTGGCCGCTTCCGCTTCCACTTCCGAAGGTGTCCCCATGATCATTGTTGTAGCCCTCGTTATTCCCGGGGTAGTTGGGGTCGTCCGAGGCCCCGTTCCAATCCCCGTCGCCGCTACCTCCGCTGTCCCATCCGCCACCGCTTCCTGAACCCCCTTCACCGCAGTCCGCACTTGCAATCTCTATTGTCCACCCCGTGGCTCTGCTGATTTCTTTCTTCTTGCAAGGATCATTCCCGTTAGCAGCCAGGTCCGAAAGGATAATACCGGCCTCGATATCAATTTCCGTTATGGAGGCTCTTTGTCCTAATCCAGCTATATATTCTTTACGGGCAATTTTGGCGTAGTCTTCATCATCAAAATCATAGGCAATAAGCCAGCTTTTATAGGCACCATCCCGTTGCAGACTGATGACGAGGTTTTCTAAAAGGCCGTTGGGATTGTCCCTGAAAATTTCAAAAGTATAGGAGTGATAATCTCCAAAGGTGGTAAACATTGCTTCTTCCGTATTCACGCTAAAACCCCATTGCGGGTTGTAAACGGTTTTGGAGCTTGTACTCGCCTCAAAAACCTTACTTTTTTCTAATAGTTGGGTAAGGGTTGCGCTTTGTGTAATCTGTTCTGAAGGTATGCGTTCTGCCCGAAGTTGTTTCTCTTTCAATTCCTGTTGTTCCAGGTTTTCCTCGAGTGAGACTTCTTCTATAGCGGTAGAGCAGGAAACCACAATGAGTAGAAGAAGAGTACATAAAATACGGGGCAGGTGTGCAGTGGGATTCATAATGCGTTATTTATGATTATTTTCTATAAAAATCATATGAATTTTTTCTACAAAAAAATAAAAATCGGTATAGCATCCTATTTTTACGATAAAATACCTCTATTGCCTGAAATCCATTAAGAAACTATGGTTTTTGTTTACCGTAATTTCTTACTTACTACAAAGAAAATAAGCGATATATCTTTGCTGGTTGTTCCTGTAAGCGGAAAACATGCGATTGGCAACTAGTACTACTTGTGCTGCGCAATTTTGGCAATCTTTTCTAGCAAATGTTCCAGATGTTCAAGTGTAGTAAAGGGATTCATCAGACTCGTTCGTAAATAATGAATCCCCCGTAGTTGGGTTTGTACAATATAGAATTCTCCATCTTCTAGGAGTTGTTGTCTGATTGCGGCGTTCAACTGGTTTAATTCCTTATTGGATTTTTCAGGGACAATCCATCGAAAACAGAGAATGTTGGATTGTGGCGGTGTCGCCAGTTCAAAACGAGGATCATCCTTAAGCAGCTTAGCAAATGACTGCGCCAGATCGTATTGGCGGGTGACATATTCATCAAACAACTGCTCGCCGTAATTCTTAAGTAATACAAACCAATGCAGGCACATCATCGTTTTGGTGCATTCGAAGGTCATTTTACCACTTTGATACCAGACATCCTCCTGGTTTTCTACCAGTAAATAATCCGCCTGCTGGCTAAACGTATTTTGGGCGTGGGCTTTGTTTTTAAAGAGTAAAGCAGTAGTAATTGTGGGCATCAGCAGCATTTTATGTCCGTCGATCACTACAGAATCAGCATTTTCAATACCCTGGAGAAGTGCTTTGTACTTTTTAGAATAAATCGCAGCACCCCCATGTGCACCATCCACATGAAACCAAATGTTCTTTTGACGGGCAAATTGCCCAATTTCCTGTAGGTTATCATAAGCACCGGTGGCGGTTGAGGGGGCAGAACCAATGATGGCAAAGACTTCAATCCCTTCTGAAGTTGCCTTGTTAAAGTATTCTTCCAGCATGGACACATCCATGGAAAAATCTTGTGCAGCTGGAATTTTTATGATCCCTTTTTCTCCCAGTCCCATGATTTTAGCCGCCCTATCCACACAGTAATGGGATTCTTCACAAACCATTATCCCCAAGGGGCAGGAATTCCCCTCATTCCAAACATCGTGTTTTACAATTGCCTTTCTTGCGGAGAGCAGCGCCGTTAAGTTGGCCAAACTCCCCCCGGAAGTTAAAAACCCTCCTGAGTCCCCGGCATACCCTATTTGCTTGCAGATACGATCGATGACGATCCGTTCAATAGCAGAAGGGGCCATTCCCATTTCGTAAACCGCCATTCCGTTATTTAAAAGCGAACTTACCATCCCGGTAAGTGCCGTTATAGGGGCGGTTGCGGCCACCTGGTGCCCTACATATTTTGGGTGATGCGTGTGGGTGGTACGACGTAGGATTTCAGGGAAGAAATCACTTGCAGTAGCATCTTCCATAGACGCCTCCCAAAACCGGACTTCCTCTTCCAGAGGGGTCCAATGTATGGGTTTTGAATTTACTTGGTTTACAGTTCGATCCAGATGTTCCGTAAGTACATCCACTACGGTATTCCCCAATGCATTGAAGGCTTCTGGCGAATACAATTTCTTTAACAGCGTCCCTTCCATTGGATAAAAATAGCCCGTTTAGGTTGCAGGGGCAAAACAAAAAACCGCCCCAAACCAGGGGCGGTTTTTATCACTTCCTGTAGAAGTATTTGAATTAGTCAAAAGTATAACCGTTATCTGCAGCAACCTTATCGGCAATCTGGGTCCGAAGTGCTACTACATTGGGGTAGTTCGTATATTTTGTAAATCGTTTTAATCCCATAAGCATCATGCGCTGTTCATCACCTTCGGCAAAGGAGATTATCGCTTCTTTACCTTTATCATTCACGATGTTCACGGCGCGGTAAAGATACAATTTTGACATTGCTATCTGAGCAGCTTGTGCTTCTTCACCAAATCGCTTCACATTCTTTTCGGTTCGCAATAGTGCGGATTCGGCCAAATAGATCTGAATCAGAATATCCGAAGCAGCTAAGAGCAATTGCTGATGCTTTTCCAGGTCCGGTCCAAATTTTTGAACTGCGCTACCGGCTACCATCAAAAATACCTTTTTCAAACGTTTGATCAAATCTTTTTCTTCAGCAAAGAGTTCGGAAAAATCCGGAGTTTCAAAAGATGGGATCCCCATAAGCTCCTCACCAACCGCTGTAGCTGGCCCCAGGAGGTCTACATGACCCTTCATCGCTTTTTTGACCAGCATACCTACTGAAAGCATTCTATTGATCTCATTGGTTCCTTCATAAATCCGTGAAATCCGGGCATCCCTCCAGGCTGATTCCATAGGTGTATCGGCGCTAAAGCCCATACCTCCAAAGATCTGAATACCTTCATCCGAAGTATGTTGTACGTGTTCTGACACCGCGACCTTTAAAATAGAACACTCAATAGCGTATTCTTCAACACCTTTCAATTCTGCTTCCTGATGCGAGTTTCCGTCGGCCTCTCGTAAGGCAATGCGGTCCTCGATGTTTTTGGCGGCTCTGTAACAAGCTGCCTCATCTACATAAACATTGGTAGCCATATCGGCTAACTTCGCTTTGATCGCTCCAAAATTGACAATTGGGGTTTTGAACTGTACCCGTTCATTGGCGTATTTTGCAGCTTCATTAATTACCCTACGTTGTGCCTCCAGGCAAGCTGCAGCCAATTTTATTCGTCCAACATTTAACGCATTCATAGCGATCTTGAAACCGTTCCCACGCTCGGAAAGCATATTTTCAACGGGGACTTTGGTCTCGTTAAAAAACACTTGACGGGTAGAGGAGGAGTGGATGCCGAGCTTCTTCTCTTCATCTCCTAACGTAATCCCATTTTCAGGATCGTATTCCACAATAAAGCCCGTAATATTCTTATCGTCTTCAATTCGGGCAAATACAATTAACAAATTACAGAAGCCTGCGTTGGAGATCCACATTTTTTGCCCTGAGATGCTGTAGTATGTTCCATCTTCCGACAAGACCGCTTTTGTTTTTCCGGAATTCGCGTCAGACCCTGCACCAGGCTCGGTTAGGCAATAGGCCCCAAACCATTCCCCGGAAGCTAATTTTGGTACGTACTTTGCTTTTTGTGCTTCCGTACCATATAACGTAATTGGCATGGTGCCAATTCCGGTATGGGCCCCAAAAGCGGTACTAAACGACCCGGTGGCACCGGAAATATAATCGCATACCAACATGGTAGACACAAAGCCCATTCCCATGCCTCCGTAGGCCTCAGGAACAGCGATACTCAACAAACCGAGTTCACCGGCTTCCCGCATACATTCCTCTGTGTAGGCATAGTCCTTTTTTTCAAAACGTTCCCAATGCGCCCAAAGCTTTCGGTCTACAAATTCCTTGGTGCTTTCGCGCATCATTTGCTGTTCTTCGGTAAGATCTTCTAAGGTGAATACCTCCTCACACGGGGTTTCCTTGACTAGAAACTGACCTCCGCGTAGGATTTCTTTATTTAGGGTTTCTGTACTCATAGTATTAAAGATTTAAGACTCAAGAATCCAGATACAAGACTAATTTAGTCCGCTTTGGAAACCTGAAATCATTTTTTGTAATTGTTGAATTTTGTCAGATAAATGTGAAAATTGATTTTCTTCCATATAGTTTCTTCTCCTGGCTATAATTAGCTGTGTTTCCCATTCAAAAGCTGAACCGAGGCTATGCTCAATGTATTTATTGAAATGCCGGTCCGTAGATTTACTAGTTCCTTCGGCAATATTTGAAGGAATAGAAACTGAACATCTAAGCAATTGAGACGTAAGACTGAATTTTTCGAGCAGGGGAAAACCTTTTACTAATTCATAGGTGTCATCCACGATTTGCATTCCTTCTTCCCAAATCTTTAATTTTTTAAAATTATGTCTCTTCATAGTCTTGATTCTTTTTTCAAGTTTCTAGACACTAATTCAAAAATTCAAATATGCCTGCGGCACCTTGTCCGGTACCTACACACATGGTAACAAGGCCATGCTTGCCTTGCATATTGCGTTTGCGCATCTCGTCAAAGAGTTGCACCGAGAGTTTTGCGCCGGTACACCCTAAAGGATGTCCCAAGGCAATGGCACCCCCATTGACGTTAACGATATCATTATTTAATCCCAACTCGCGAATGACTGCCAGGGATTGTGAGGCAAAAGCCTCGTTCAATTCGATCAGTTCAATGTCGTCTTGTTTCATCCCAGCTTGCTTCAAGGCTTTTGGCACCGCTTTAACGGGGCCGATACCCATAATTCTGGGTTCTACCCCTGCCGCAGCATAGCTTACCAACCGTGCTACAGGTTCCAAATTCAATTCTTTCACCAAATCCTCGCTCATGATCATTACAAATGCTGCGCCATCACTGGTTTGAGAGGAGTTTCCCGCAGTTACACTACCGTTCGCTGCAAAAACCGGACGTAACCTGGCTAAGGCCTGCAGGGAAGTATCCTTTCTAGGACCCTCATCTTTGGCAACGGAATATTTTTTGGTGGCTTTTTTGCCGTCGGCACCTACATAAGTGTGATCTACCTCGATGGGAACAATCTGATCCTGAAATCGGTCTTCTGACTGGGCTTTTAATGCTTTTTTATGCGAATTATAGGCGAATTCGTCCTGGTCCTCACGCGATACTTTGAATTCCTGGGCCACGGCTTCGGCAGTATTCCCCATTCCCCAATAATAGTCTTCGTGACCTGAATTGACCAGGTCATAGTTCAATTCCGTTTTAAACCCTGTCATGGGAACGGAACTCATACTTTCCACCCCTCCGGCAATGATACAATCTGCCATCCCGGACTGGATTTTGGCTGTTGCAATACCAATGGTTTCTAATCCGGAGGAACAAAATCGATTAACGGTGACCCCTGGTACATCCACGATATCCAATCCCATTAAAGAGATCAGGCGTGCCATATTTAATCCTTGTGATCCTTCAGGCATGGCGTTACCTACAATGACATCGTCAATTCGTTTTTTATCGAAATCGGTAAACTGTCCTACCAAATGCTCGATGGTTTCTGCGGCCATTTCGTCGGCACGTTTAAATCGGAACGCCCCTTTGGGCGCCTTACCCACCGCGGTTCGGTATCCTTTTACTATATATGCTGTTCTCATTCCTTAATTTTTAAATTCTGTTGTCGCCTTAAATTCCTCTTTAAGGTGCACATCTGTTTCGGTATCGTAAAACCAGTATTCGTCTAACACGGATTTATAGCCTATTCGCATTCTAACTTTTGGGATATTCTCCATAATCACCTCGGTTTCCTCGTTATGGGGAAGCCCAAATAGCATAATTTCCTCCCCAGAAGTAAACACATGATTTCCTATGGTGTTGTTTCGTAAAATGTTATAGCCAAAAGTCCTGTCCGGGTTTAACGAATCCATTAACACATCTATGTTTTCGATAGGGGTTCCTTTGTAATCCAACTGCACTGAAGTCACTATCGCCGGCCCAGTGCCTTTGTTCGTAACTTTAATACCAAAACCTTCATTATTATAGTGTTCTGTTAAACTTAAATAGGGCCAAACCATAGATTTTTGTTGTGATCGCATTATGCCGGCCTCATAAATAGAAGTAACCATTGCGATGATACTAATGACTAATGCCAAAATGGTCCCTATACTCTGAAGGCGATCAGTTCTGGTACTTGCCATATTAATTCCGCAAAGGTTTACCAGTTTTCAACATATGCTGTATACGCTCCAGGGTCTTTCGTTCTGTACAAAGCGATAAAAAGGCTTCCCGTTCCAGATCCAACAGGTATTGTTCACTAACATAACTAGGTTCGGACAGATCCCCCCCCGCCATTACATAGGCCAATTTGTCGGCTATTTTTTTATCGTGCTCACTGATATAATGACTGGCCTCCATAGCATCCGTTCCTACCAGGAACATTCCCAATGCTTGTTTTCCCAGTACTTTTACATCTTTTCTTTTCGGCCGTTTGGTATACCCTTGTTCTGCCATAAGCTTGGCATACGCCTTAGCCGTAGCAATCTGGCGATCTTTATTTACCACCACGATATCTTTTCCTTTTTGCAGAATACCCAGATCATACGCCTCATACGCTGAGGTGGACACCTTGGCCATTCCGATGGTTAAGAAGTATTCCTGCAAGACATTGAGTTCCACATCCCCTTTTCGAAAGGAATCCGATGCCCGCATGGCCATTTCCTTGGATCCCCCACCACCTGGGATGACCCCTACGCCAAATTCAACCAATCCGATATAGGTCTCTGCGGCTGCAACCACCTTATCGGCATGCATGGTGAGTTCGCATCCCCCTCCCAGGCACATCCCATGGGGGGCAGAGATCGTAGGGATTGCCGAATACCGCATTCGCATCATGGCGTCCTGGAACATTTTTATTGCCATGTTAAGCTCGTCATACTCCTGTTCCACAGCCATCATAAAGATCATACCGATGTTCGCTCCAACCGAAAAATTGGCGGCTTGGTTCCCTACTACGAGTCCTTGAAAGTCTTTTTCGGCCAAATCTATTGCCTTTGTGAGCCCGGTTACCACATCAGCTCCCAGGGTATTCATCTTTGACTGGAACTCTACATTTAATATACCGTCGCCAAGATCTTCTACGACCACGCCGCTGTTCCTGAATACTTCGTTGGTTTTCCGGATATTATCCAGAATGATAAAGGCATCCTGCCCCGGCACTTTAACCATTGCTTTCTTGGGGATATCATAGTAGTAGGTAGCACCTTCTTTTACCGTGTAGAAGCAGGATATTCCGGCAGCTTTCATCTCATCCACCCAAGCAGCAGCTTGTTGCCCTTCAGCAGC
Organism: Flavobacteriaceae bacterium; assembly: GCA_028277085.1. Lineage (GTDB taxonomy): Bacteria > Bacteroidota > Bacteroidia > Flavobacteriales > Flavobacteriaceae > Croceivirga. The sequence goes on along the minus strand of JANQHL010000164.1, from coordinate 9,127 downwards.
TATGAATTCCAAACCGGTATCTAACCCAATGGCATCCCAGATCTGGAAAGGGCCATGCTCCCATCCGAACCCTGCCTTCATAGCGTCATCGATCTTATACAATTCATTCGTGATCTCGGGAATACGATGGGACACATAAGCAAACAATTGCCCAAAACTCTTGCGATAGAACTCCCCGGCTTTATCTTTTCCGCCGCATAGTACGCTAAAGCGGTCAACTACCTTATCAATGGTTTTGGTGAGTTCGAGGGTGGCGAATTTGGCACTTTTCTTGGAGCGATATGCCATGGTACCCAGGTCCAGGGTAAGAATCTCACTTTTACCTTCTTTATTTTTCTCTTTTTTATAGAATCCTTGTCCGGATTTGCTACCCAGCCATTGGTTCTCCATTAAGGTGTTAATGAAGTCTGGAAGTTGAAATAAAGTATGGCGTTCATCCTTGGGACAATTCTCATAAATACCATTGGCCACATGGACTAAAGTGTCCAGCCCAACAACATCAACAGTTCGGAAGGTGGCGGATTTGGGCCGACCGATTACCGGTCCTGTAAGCTTATCTACTTCCTCCACCGTCATGTCCAACGCTTTTACCGCATGGAAAAGGCTCATAATGCTGAAAATTCCGATCCGGTTTCCAATAAAAGCAGGAGTGTCCTTGGCAACTACCGAAGTTTTTCCCAGGAATTTTTCACCATACCCGTTTAAAAAGTCCAGTATTTCCGGATTCGTCTTTGGTCCTGGAATAATTTCAAAGAGTTTCAGGTAGCGCGCAGGATTAAAAAAATGGGTGCCGCAGAAGTGTTGCTGAAAGTCTTCACTTCGCCCCTCACTCATAAACTGAATGGGAATTCCCGAGGTATTAGAGGTGATCAATGTGCCCGGGGTCCGATGTTTTTCTAAACTTTCAAACACCTTTTTCTTAATATCCAGGCGTTCCACTACCACTTCGATAATCCAATCTACTTTAGCCACTTTAGCGATATCATCTTCTAAATTCCCTGTCGTAATGCGATTGGCGAATTTTTGATGGTAAATAGGGGATGGCTTGGATTTTAAGGCTTTGGCAAGTGCGTCGTTTACCAATCGGTTTCTTACCGTTCTATCGTCCAGGGTTAACCCTTTTGCGGCTTCTTTTTCCGTGAGTTCGCGGGGGACGATGTCCAACAATAACACCTCCACCCCAATATTGGCAAAGTGACAGGCAATGCCACTACCCATGATTCCTGAACCAATTACGGCAACCTTATTAATATGCCTATTCATGTTGCGATTTGAGTTTAGTTAATCTGATGTTGTTTTGCTGTATATTTTTTTGTCCTGTATTAATTTGTTGATCACCTCAACCGTTTTAAAAAAGCCTTCCAGGTTTTTTTCGTCCAGATGTTGCTTTACCACTTCATTAAAGCGCATTACTACCTCTTTGGAATCTTTGCGTTTTTCCAATCCCAATGCGGTAAGATGGATCAGTACTCCTCTACCGTCATTTGGATTGGGCCTACGTTCAATATACCCACGTTCTTCAATAGTCTTAAGGATTCTCGACAAACTAGTGGCTTCCATTCCCATTCTAGGACCAAGGGCAGTACTGGGGGTCCCTTTCTTCGCATCAATACTGAGCAAAGTAAAGCCAATAGCCATGGTAAGCCCGTAGTTTTTGGCTTCTTCATTATACATTTTGGCAACAGCCTGCCAGGTTGCTCGTAGGGCCCAGTCGATGGTTACATCCTTCATAGCGCTATTTTGGATTCCAAATATAACAAAATTTATTATGCATGCATAATAAATTTTAGATTGCTAAAGGATGGAGTAGATTAGACTCTCCAGCACTTCTTGGTTCCGGTTTCCCGGTTAAGGGCACTTCATCTCATCATCTACATTGGTGAATAGCATAGCGGGGAAAATCGCTAAAGGACCAAAAAAATAAGGATCAAAAAAGCAAGGAGGAATCCTTTTTCTGAGCCTATCCATACCAATGCAATGCGGTACTGTCTAACGCCCTAATACCATTGATCTTCAGTAATTTATAGGTTTATTTCAGTTGTGCAGTGCCGTTTTTCAAATACAATCCTCTGCGAGCTAGTGCGCAGCGATTAGTGCCCGTAGATGTCGTCATATAAATCGACGTACTTTTCCTTAACCACTTTACGACGTAGTTTCATAGTTGGGGTCAAATGCCCGTCATCTACACTCCAGACATCAGGGGTAAGCCGAAATTGCTTAACCTTTTCCCACTTGGAAAAATCCTCATTGGCAAGGTCTACCTCTTCCTGGAAACGGGCGATTACCTTGTCATTAACACAAATATCGGAGTTCTCTCCCCATGTAATATTGTGTCCTTCCGCCCAGGAATACAAAAACTCAAAATTGGGTTGGATCAGTGCGGCGGGCATTTTTTCGCCTTCTCCAACGACCATGATCTGTTCAATAAAACGGGACTGTTTAAAGCGGTTTTCCAGCAATTGCGGTGCTACATACTTTCCCCCTGAGGTTTTGAACATTTCTTTTTTACGATCGGTGATCTTCAGGATGCCATCAGCATCGACTTCACCGATATCCCCAGTATGGAAATAACCATTTTTTAAGACTTCCGCCGTTTTTTTGCTGTCCTTGTAATAGCCTTTCATTACATTAGGCCCTTTACACAGGATTTCCCCGTCATCTGCAATTTTAACTTCTACGCCATCAATAACCCGGCCAACCGTGCCAATTTTCCACCCTGCATTAGCCTGTTCGTTGACTGAAATAACCGGAGAAGTTTCTGTAAGGCCGTAGCCTTCCATAACCGGCATGCCGGCAGCGCCGAAAACACGACCCAATCTGGGCTGTAATGCAGCACTTCCAGAGACTAACAATTCAACTTCACCACCCAAAGCCTCTTTCCACTTACTGAATATTAATTTTCTGGCGATTCCTAATCGCTTTTCATACCACCATCCGTTTTTGCCATAAGGTTCAAACCTTAATCCAAGATCGACTGCCCAAAAGAACAGTTTCCTTTTTATACCTTCCAATTCCTCACCTTTGCCAACTATGGCATCGTAAACCTTCTCAAGGAGCCGTGGTACCACAGTCATCACATGGGGATTTACTTCTTTGGCGTTGACTGCTATTTTGTCTAATCCTTCCGCAAAATAGATCTGAATACCACAATATTGGTATAAATACAGTATCATTCGCTCAAAAATGTGGCATACTGGCAAGAAACTCAGGGCAGTAGTTCCACCCGTTAGCGGAACCCTGCGTTCACTGGCGATAACATTAGAAACTATATTGTCATGAGTGAGCATAACCCCTTTTGGTTTTCCCGTGGTTCCAGAAGTATAAATAAGGGTGGCCAAATCGTCGGGTTGTACATTGGTCTTTCTGGCCTCCACTTCGTCCTGATTGGAGCCGTCTTTCCCTTTTTCCAAAACTTCACTCCAATGATTGCAATTCTCCAATTCGTCAAAAGAAAAAACATCTTTCAACTTTTTGGTCTTCCCACTTATGGCCAATACTTTTTTGAGTACATCATCGCAGGAAACAAAACAATATTTTGCCTCAGAATGATTTAAAACGTACTCGTAGTCTTCCTCAGAAATGGTAGGATAAATGGGGACATTTTGCGCCCCTATTTGAAGTACCCCAATATCCAAAATGTTCCATTCGGTTCTATTGGTCATGGAAATTACGGCGATCTTATCATCGGGTTTTACCCCCATTCGCAATAGCCCGCGGCTTATGGCGTTTGCCTGATCTATATATTCCTGGGTGGAAGTTTTAACCCACTTTCCGTCATACTTGGTGGCAAAAGTGGTTTGAAGGTTATGATTTTCCAACTGGTAGTAGGGAAAATCAAAGAGTCTGGTTACGGGATGCATATTAAGTTACTGTAAAGGAATTGCAAAATATGAAATGCGGGCTATATCTTAAAATGGATTTAGTAAAATATTAGGGGAATTTTTAATAATCCACCATAATTTTGACGCGCAGGAACATCCAACCATAAAAAAACACACTTCCACAAGCCCTTTGTTTGCTTTACCTGCAAGCACAAATCAATAGTAATACTTTCATTAATGAAAATTTAACTCTCAAAACTGACAATTATCATCTTATTAGTTCCCGGTTGATTATAATTTCGGCCTTCGAAACAAATACGCAAGTGTTAATCTAACAAAGAATATATCGTGGTAAAGGAGCAAATTAAAGAAGGTATTTGGACCAAAGAAGTGAACGTTAGGGACTTTGTCCTAAATAACATCAGACCCTATCATGGTACTGCAGATTTCCTGGTGGGGCCTAGTGTCAAAACCAAAAAATTATGGGAGATATGTAAAAATGCGATGCAGGAAGAGCGCGAGAAAAATGGGGTATTGGACGTAGATACGGAAACAATATCATCAATAAGCGCTTTTGACGCGGGTTATATCGATAAGGAAAACGAGGTAATTGTTGGTTTACAAACCGATCAATTGCTAAAACGCACCATGAAGCCCTTCGGCGGGTTCAAGGTGGTGCAAAAGGCATTGCAAGAACAAGGGCTTGCACCGAATACTAAACTGACGGAACTGTTTTCAAAACACGTTAAAACCCACAACGACGGGGTATTTAGCGCCTATACCCCCGAAATTAAAAAATATCGTTCCCTGGGGATATTAACAGGGCTACCCGATAACTACGCCAGAGGGCGCCTTATTGGAGATTACCGTCGTGTGGCCCTCTATGGAATATCATTTTTAATACAATCCAAATTAAAGGATTTAGAACAGCTTCAGGGTCCCATGACAGATAAGGTGATCCGTCTGCGAGAGGAGGTTTCAGATCAGATCCGGGCCTTGAAAGAAATGATAGCTTTAGGCGAAACCTATGATCTGGACCTAAAGCGTCCGGCGTGTAATGCCCGGGAGGCAGTGCAATGGACCTACATGGCCTATTTGGCCGCAGTAAAGGAACAGGACGGAGCAGCGATGTCACTTGGCAATGTATCCTCTTTCCTGGATATCTTTATCGAACGAGACATTGAGCAAGGGATACTTACCGAGGTTGAAGCCCAGGAACTGATTGATCAATTTGTGATGAAGCTTCGTTTGGTGCGCCACTCGCGTATGGCTGCCTATGATGAAATCTTTGCTGGGGACCCTACCTGGGTTACCGAAGCCATTGGAGGAATGCTTAACGATGGGCGTTCCAAGGTAACGCGAACTTCATTCCGGTTTTTGCACACGCTTTATAACCTGGGACCTTCTCCGGAACCCAATCTCACCATATTGTGGTCAGAAAATCTACCGGAGAATTTTAAGGCCTTTTGTGCAAAAGTGGCTATCGCTACGTCTTCTCTTCAGTTCGAAAATGACGATCTGATGCGAACGCTAAGGGGATCCGACGATTATGGTATTGCTTGTTGTGTTTCCCATCAGGATCTGGGGAAATCCATTCAGTTCTTTGGCGCCCGTACCAATCTGGTTAAAACCTTGTTGTTGGCCCTTAATGAAGGCCGATGTGAAATTACCGGTAAAAAGGTAATTGACAGCATACCAGCATTGGAAGAAGGGTATTTGGATTTTGACAGGGTAATGGTCAATTATAAAATTGCTTCTAAGGCGATTGCCCGGGTATATAATGATACAATGAACATCATTCATTATATGCATGACAAGTACTATTACGAAAAAGCACAGATGGCCTTAATAGATACCAATCCAAGTATCGATATCGCTTATGGTGTAGCGGGATTGTCCATATTGGCCGATTCACTTTCAGCGATTAAGCATGCCAAAGTGCTACCTATACGTAATGAAGTGGGACTAACGGTTGATTTTAGGATTGAAGGAGATTTCCCCAAATACGGAAATGATGATGATCGTGTGGATCAGCTCGCAGCACAGGCGGTGGCAGATTTTAATTACGAATTACAGCAATTACCTGCGTATAAAGATGCCCGACCCACCTTATCCGTATTGACCATCACTTCTAATGTGGTCTATGGTAAAAAAACGGGAGCCACACCGGATGGCAGAGCCATGGGAGTTCCCTTTGCTCCTGGTGCTAATCCAATGCATGGCCGGGATTCCAATGGGGCAATAGCTTCGCTGAATTCAGTGGCTAAAATCAATTACGAGGATGCACTGGACGGTATTTCAAATACCTTTTCCATTGTACCAAAATCGCTAGGTGCCGATGAAGCGGACCGTATTGAAAATTTGGTAACTATCTTAGATGGTTATTTTTCCAGAAGCGCACAACATGTGAATGTTAATGTGTTGAATAAGGAAACCCTAATAGATGCCATGGAGCATCCGGAAGAATATCCGCAGTTAACGATTCGGGTTTCGGGTTATGCCGTAAATTTCACCAAACTAACCCGGGAGCAACAGCAGGAAGTGATTACACGCTCCTTTCACGAATCCTTGTAATTATTTTCTAATGGTAAGGGCATCTGAACAACAACCAAACACTACTATTCAGATGCCCTTTCCCAACAAAACAAGCGCTATTACAACTACCCCAACAATATTACGGGTGCATTCTGTTGAATCCTTTGGCACACATGACGGCCCGGGGATTCGGATGGTGATCTTTTTACAGGGATGTAAGCTAAAATGTATCTATTGCCATAATCCGGATACCATTGCCATGGATGGAGGGATGGAATGCGATATAGAACAGTTGGTCGCGATGGCTGTGAAGATGAAGCCCTATTTTGGCAAAAAAGGAGGGGTAACCGTCTCTGGAGGCGAGCCCTTATTACAAGCGAAGGCACTGCTCTCATTTTTTAAACGATTGAAAGAAGAAGGGATACATACCAATCTTGATACCAATGGCAGGATCCTGAATCACTTTACCAAAGCATTGTTGGATGATTATACAGACCTTGTTATGCTGGACATTAAGCATATGACAGAAGAAGGCTACGAGGCTGTTACTGGCATGCGTAACAAGGAGACTACCTTTAATCTTGCTAAATACCGGGAAGTATCGGGTAAGGCAATGTGGCTTCGCTATGTGCTGATCCCAGGAATCACTGACGACCCAAAGCTACTGCATGCGTTGGGAAGGTATTTTAAAGCGTATAAGACCATAGAACGGTTGGAAATCCAGCCTTATCACCAACTTGGAGTGCATAAATGGGAGGCCCTGGGATGGGAATATCCCTTAAAGAATACCCGGGAGAACACCCAGGAAGAATTACAAACGGCTGTAGCTATTCTTAAACGATACTTTAAGGAAGTAACCCTTAACTGATCGGATTCTGAAGAGGTTAAGTCACAGTACAAATCAACAACACTATGAATACACAAAAACTTAAAAACCGTTGGTGGATTGCCGCCTCTGCAGTGGGCATCCATATTTCCATCGGGTCTGTTTACGCCTATTCCGTGATCACGAATCCGGTGAAGGATATATTTGAGGTAGAAGGAAGTGTCATAAAATGGGCGTTTAAGATCGCGATTTTGTTACTGGGGCTTTCAGCGGCCTTTTTAGGGAGATGGGTAGAGAAAGTAGGACCTAAAACAAGTGGTACCGCGGCAGGTTTGTTCTACGGTGTTGGTATTTTGGGTTCCGGTTTGGCGGTACAATTGGAGTCGCTTACCCTATTTTACCTGTGCTACGGGGTAATCGGAGGAATTGGATTGGGTCTGGGGTATATTACCCCCGTTAGCACTTTGGTGAAATGGTTTCCCGATAAACGGGGTTTGGCAACGGGTATGGCCATCATGGGCTTTGGCTTTGCTGCCTTGTTGTTTGGTCCGGTAATGCAAGCCTTATTCGATTGGGTAGGGGTGTCCACGGCCTTCTACATTTTGGGAGCGGTTTATATGTTTTTGATAATCGCCTCTGCAAACTATATGGAAAAGCCCCCGGAAGGTTATGCACCGGAAGGCTTTGTCCCCGGAGAAGGTAACAAGGTAAAAGCTGATCTCGCCAATATTGACGCGAATGCTGCCTTAAAAACAACCCGTTTTTATTACATCTGGATCATGATGTTTATTAATATTTCCTGTGGAATCGCCATCATCGCTGCAGCCAGCCCAATGATGCAGGAAAAACTGGCGTATTCTCCTATGGAAGCTGCTGGAATTGTTGGCCTGATCGGGGTGTTCAATGGTTTTGGAAGAATTATATGGTCCGGGCTTTCCGATTACTTAGGTCGGGCCACTACCTATATCATCTTCTTCGCTTTTCAGGTATTAGCCTTCTACTTTTTGCCTAAAATCGCGATAGAATTGTTATTCCTCACCGTGTTATTCGTGGTGATCACCATGTATGGTGGCGGATTTGCTACACTTCCTGCTTTCTTAGGAGACCTGTTCGGGACCAAACAATTGGGCGCTATTCACGGGATGGTGTTAACGGCCTGGGCGCTTGCCGGCGTGGTAGGTCCTACCATTTATGATATGGTAAAAAAGGCCACCGGTTCCCTGGATACTACCTTAGGCGTGTTTGCTGGCTTGTTTGTCATTGCGTTGATCGTTTCGCTATTGATGAAACGAACGGTTAATAAGGCGTATCAAAGGAATGAAGAGGACCTGAAACTTGCAGAAACGCAATAGCTTCTTTAAGTGAAGACTAGGTGCTCAGATGCAGTTTCATTCCTTCATGTGAAGCCGTAAAACCCAATTGTTCGTAAAATTGCAGGGCTTCCGGGCGTTTTTTGTCGGTGGTTAATTGTACCAGGTGCGCTCCCCTTTCTTTTGCCCGGTGGATGGCCCATTCGAAAAGTTTTCTTCCAAGGCCCTTCCCTCGATGCTCTTTATGGATCCTGACTGCTTCAATTTGTGCACGTATGCCTCCACGGTAGGTCAGATACGGAATAAAAGAGAGTTGTAGTGTACCGGTTATTTGACCGCGATGATCTTCTATAACCATTAATTCCTGGTTAGGATCGCGATGTATGCGTTCAAAAGCTTCCCCATACTCCTGGGGTAGTGGGAGGCTGAAATGCTCCCGTTGTTTTCCTAGTTTATCATCGGCTAGTAGTGCTACGATCTTAGGGACATCCTCTTTTGTTGCTTTTCGAATCTCCATTTTCCCAATGAGCCCTTCTGGCCGTTATTTTTCCAACCATTCCCGGGCGTTGATAAATGCCTGTAACCATGGAGATACCACATCCTCCCTATCCTTTGGGTAATGTGCCCAGTTCCAT
>JANQHL010000226.1 GCA_028277085.1 Flavobacteriaceae bacterium | reverse complement strand
GGCCGTCTATTTTCCAATAATCATTCAGCTTCCTCAGGATATCAATGTAATCTTGTGCTGTATACACTCCCAATCGCTGGGCACAGTTAGAAAAATTCTCAAAAGCCATTCCTATGGTTCCCCCGAATTGACGAAGGAAGTGGGCTGGCATTACAATTTTTTTCTTCATCATATCGCTAAAAGCGAGCACCATCCCATTGGGGTCATATTCCAGGATTGCCTTAACAAATTCCCTGTAGGCAAGGTGGTGCCGCATTTCATCACCAGCAATAATGGTGCACATTTTTGACAAGAGGGAATTCCCTTTTTTCTTGGCCATTTGCCCAACCCTTTTATGTGAAATATTAGTAGCCAGTTCCTGAAAAGTGGTATACACAAAATTCTTATATGGATCCCGATCGGTCCCTATATCAAAACCATCATTCAACAAGTATTGGGTAGAAATTTCCACCTCTCGCATGTTCACCCTACCAGACAGGTATAGGTATTTATTGAGTACATCGCCATGTCGGTTTTCCTCTGCTGTCCAGGCTCGTACCCATCTAGACCAGGCATTAGGTTCCTCTTGTTGTGAAATCCCTTCCACATCCATAAGCCAGGATTCGTAGGTGGGAAGTGCTTCTTCCGTAATGGTATCCGCTACTAGGGTGACCCAAAAATCATAACCCAATTCCTTGGATGCCTCTCTTAGCTGGTCTACCTCACTATAAAAATCATCACTTTGCGAATTTGGAAGAAAATCGGAAGGTTGCCAAATTTCATCAATGGGAATCAGGAAATCATTCATATAGCCTGCAACTTTTGGCTCTAGCGCCTCCATTACCTCTAATCGCATCGTTTTTTTCATTTCCCCTGTTTTTAACAAAGTTCGGTATAATATTTCTGCTGAAATCACAATGCTTTCCCAAGAATTGGTGCTATCCTATGGGGTATTCGCGAAGGTATTGTGGTGTTCTGAGCATTCCAAATTTCAGGTCATGGGTAGTAAGGTGGCCAACCAGCTTTTTGTAACGGGTACATTTCTTTTGGGAATGGAGTGCGGAGCATGAAGTAGCCAAAGTTAGTTAATAGGGGAGTGCGCCTTACATAGGAATAAACGCTGTGATCTTTAATCTCTTTTACAGGCTTAATGGATATCAATCCCCACATAATACCCCTCATGCCCCCGAACGTTGAACACGGTCTGGTCTTCAAAGAGCAAGTACTGCCCCTTAATGCCTTTTAACACCCCTTCATAACTGGGAATTTTTTCGAGGTTCAGGCTTTTTACCTTTTGAGGATATTGCAACACCGGGAACTCCAACTGGGTTTCGCCATTGCTGTCCAGGAAATATTCGGCCGCTTCCTTCGGAATAAACGGTTGTAATTCTTCCCGCCAGGCCACCAGGTCCACATCTTCTAAATCGTTTTTTAACATTTTTTGCCAGCTGGTTTTATCGCTTACATGGGCTTTTAAGGCTACTTCCGTAATACCGGCCAGATAACGATTGGGAACTTCGGCGATGGCAATAGCCTCATGGGCCCCCTGGTCGATCCAACGGGTAGGGACCTGTACTTTGCGTGTGACGCCCACTTTCACATTGCTGCTGTTCGCTAAATACACAATATGTGGCTGCAGTTGCATTTTTTTCTCGTATTCCAAATCCCGGTCTTCTTTGTCCAGATGGGCGGTACTCAGCTCTGGCCTCATGATCCATTCTCCTGCAGCCGGGGTTTCATAAAAACACTTCTTATCAAACCCCTGACGATAAATGGGCAGGTCTTTGCCGCAATTTAGACACTGGTATTTGATAAATTGGATTTTCAACCTCTTGTCCAGGGCCTGGTTCAAGTGTATAAAATCGTTATCAAAGACCAGATAATATTGTACCGGTGGACCTATAGTGGTTCGCATTTTTCGCAATACCCCTTCGTAAAGCATACTATTCTGGGTTTTTGAAATAAAGGTTATTTTAGTGGTTGGCTATAGCCTAGCTAAAGATACCTAAAATGCCAATACCGTTATTCAATTCCATTGCCTCCTGGTTGCTTAAAAAGCGGTACCATCAAATAGAACTTTTTTTAAAATATCCGGTGGACGTACAACAGGAAGTGTTGCAACAATTGCTCACCTATGCCAAAAACACCGAAATTGGAAGATACTATGGTTTTGAAACGATCAATAGCTACCTTGATTTTACCGAACGCTTACCGTTGGTAAACTATGAGGACATTTCGCCAACAATAGAACGCACCCGACAAGGGGAACAAAACCTTTTTTGGCCCACACAGATCAAATGGTTTGCCAAAAGCAGCGGCACTACCAATGCCAAAAGCAAATTTATCCCGGTAAGCACGGAGGCGCTTGAGGATTGCCATTACAAATCCGGAAAGGATCTATTGTGTTTATATCTTAATAACAACGAAAACTCCCAGTTGTTTACTGGGAAAGGACTTCGTCTGGGGGGGAGTAAAGAATTGTACGAGGACAACGGCAGTTTTTTTGGAGATTTAAGCGCCATCCTGATAGACAACATGCCCTTGTGGGCGGAATACAGCAGTACGCCAAGTAGTAAGGTGTCCTTAATGAGTGAATGGGAGCTTAAAATGGATGCCATTATAGAAGAAAGCATCAAGGAAAATGTGACAAGCCTTGCGGGTGTGCCTTCATGGCTGCTGGTATTGCTAAACAACGTTTTGGAGAAAACGGGAAGGACCCATTTGTTTGAGGTGTGGGAAAACCTGGAGGTCTACTTTCACGGCGGGGTCAGTTTTGCACCATATCGGGAACAGTATAGAAAACTGCTGCCACGTAAGCGCTTTAACTACTACGAAACCTATAATGCTTCCGAAGGGTTTTTTGCGATTCAGGATCGAAACAATTCCGAAGACCTTTTGCTGATGCTGGATTACGGTATTTTTTACGAATTTATCCCTGTGGATTGCAACGGTACTGGAGTTGAAAGGGCAGTACCCCTGTGGGAGGTGCAAACCGGAGTAAATTATGCCCTGGTTATCACTACCAATGCAGGGCTGTGGCGTTACAAAATCGGAGACACCATACGGTTCACTTCGTTGCACCCGTTCAGGATAAGGATTACGGGCAGAACCAAGCACCATATCAATGCCTTTGGGGAGGAACTCATTATTGAAAATGCGGAAGAAGCCTTGGAGCAGGTTTGTAAAAAGACCGGGGCAGAGATCAAGGATTACACTGCGGCACCTATATTTATGAGAGATAGTGAGAAAGGGTCCCATGAGTGGATGATTGAGTTTCGCAGCCCTCCACAAAACCTAAGTTACTTTACGGAGCTTATGGACAACGCCTTGAAATCCCTGAATTCGGATTATGAGGCCAAACGCTACAATAATATGACCTTAAGAATGCCTACGGTGCACCTAGCGAGGGAAAATCTTTTCTATGATTGGTTGAAATCCAAAAACAAATTGGGCGGCCAACACAAGATTCCCCGCTTGTCCAATTCCAGGGAACATTTGGAAGAATTACTTCAATTGAATCGGCAAGTTGTACACTAATTACCACCATTTGTACAGCGAAATGTAGTTTTACGAAAACGTTTTCGTAGGTTTGTGTAGTTTATCGAACAAAAAATTCCAATGAACCAATATTTTGGGGAAAACAGCGTTTTGTAAACACTTTTGAATCACCAAAAATTTACAACTTTAAAATTATGGCAGAGAAATTAGTGGTCCTTTCCGACATGTGGGGTATAAAAAAAGGACTATGGATTACCTCCTATTTTGGCTACCTACAACAGTACTACAACATTCAGTTTTACGATATACAACAGCTGGCTACCTTAGATATTCCGGTACAGACGGAAGAAAACGTTCACAATGCCTTTGTGGAAGGCGGTATTGATGTAGCTGTGGCGCATTTGTTGAAAAGGGAAACCAAACCTGTCCGCGTATTAGCCTTTAGCACAGGAGGCACCATTGCGTGGAAAGCGGGTCTAAAAGGTTGGCCCATGAAATCCCTAACGGCTATTTCAGCCACAAGAATTCGGTTGGAGACCGCACGTCCGGATTGCGATCTTGACTTAATCTACGGAGAGTACGATATGTTTAAGCCAGGCTTGCACTGGGCCAATGATCTTGGAGTTGACATAAAGGTGATCCCCAATTTTGGTCACGAACTCTATTCCGATGAGAAAATTATTGATGAGGTGTGCATGAACATGCTACATAAAGTAACAAAGACGGCCGTGTAAATTACCAAAATTGATTTGCCGAGTAGGGCGGCAAATTTTTAAACCGGGTTGATGTTTTAAGAAACGGCTTTTAGTTTGTTCATGGTTTCCACGGACAACTTTTCTTCCGCATAGGCTTTGGTCACTTTAAAATCGTTCTCTTCGCTGCTGGGAAGCACAAACATCGCATCGGTAAAAATAGCCTCACACAAGGAACGCAATCCACGAGCGCCCAATTTGTACTCTACTGCTTTATCTACAATATACCCCAACGCCTGCTCGGTTATACTAAAGGTAATGCCATCCATGGCAAAAAGCTTTTCATATTGCTTGATAATCGCATTCTTTGGTTCTGTTAAAATGGCTCGTAAGGCCTTTTCGTCCAAAGGATTCATATGGGTAAGTACGGGCAATCGGCCGATAATCTCGGGAATTAGACCGAACTCTTTCAGGTCTTTTGGAATAATATATTGCAGGATGTTTTCGGCATCCAGTCTATCCTCCGCCTTAGAAGCGCTGTAGCCAACCGCTTGCATATTAAGACGTTTGGTAATAATACGTTCAATCCCATCAAAAGCGCCACCCGCGACAAATAAAATGTTTTCCGTATTGACCTCAATAAACTTTTGATCCGGATGTTTGCGTCCTCCTTTAGGAGGGACATTAACCACCGTTCCCTCCAAAAGCTTTAAAAGCCCTTGTTGTACCCCTTCGCCGGAAACATCCCGGGTAATGGAAGGGTTATCGCTTTTACGAGCGATTTTGTCGATCTCATCGATAAAAACTATGCCTCGTTCCGCCTTTTCAAGATTATAATCGGCCGCCTGTAACAACCGCGTCAAAATACTCTCCACATCTTCCCCAACATAACCAGCTTCTGTAAGTACAGTAGCATCTACGATGGCAAGCGGTACGTTCAACATTTTGGCAATGGTCTTTGCTATTAAGGTTTTCCCGGTTCCGGTTTGCCCCACCATGACGATGTTGCTCTTTTGAATCTCTATGCCGTCGTCCTTACTTTTAGGCTGTAGCAAGCGCTTGTAATGGTTATAGACCGCGACAGACATCACTTTTTTGGTGCGCTCTTGCCCTATGATAAAGGTGTCCAGAAAATCCTTGATCTCAATAGGTTTCTTAAGCACCAACTCCGAAGAGAGGTCATTGTTTTTGGCTTGTTTGGATTCTTCAGCAACGATACTATACGCCTGTTCGATGCAGCGATCACAAATGTGGGCATCCAAACCGGCAATCAATAGATTGGTTTCCGATTTTTTCCTGCCACAAAACGAACACTCCAGTTCTTCCTTTGCCATGGTCAATTGGTTTTAAGCGAACCCTTATAACGTTAAAAGGGCAATAAAATTCTATCCGTTTGGTTCGAAATTATGCCTTATCCCTTACCAATATTTCATCAATCATTCCGTAGGCTTTGGCCTCTTCTGCTTTCATCCAGTAATCCCGGTCACTATCTTCATATACCTTATCGAAGGACTGTTCCGAATGATTGGCAATAATATGATATAATTCGTCTTTGATCTTCAGTACCTCCTGAGCTGCAATTTCGATATCGCTGGCCTGGCCTTGCACTCCCGAAAGCGGCTGGTGGATCATTACCCTTGAATGCGGTAAACCACTGCGTTTTCCTTTTTGCCCGGCACATAGTAGTACCGCAGCCATTGAGGCGGCAATCCCTGTACAAATGGTGGCTACATCAGGTTTAATGAACTGCATCGTATCATAAATTCCCAAACCTGCATAGACCCCTCCTCCGGGGGAATTGATGTAAATGGAAATGTCTTTGGAGGCATCGGTACTTTCCAGGAACAACAACTGGGCTTGCACAATGTTGGCTACCTGGTCGTTAATTCCGGTACCCATGAAGATAATGCGATCCATCATGAGCCTGGAAAACACATCGAATACCGCAATGTTCATTTGACGTTCTTCGATAATATTCGGGGTCATATTTACCGGCAACATGCTGCTGATAATCTGGTCGTAGTACATGCTGTTGACCCCGTGGTGCTTTGTAGCGTATTTTTCAAATTCTTTTCCGTAATCCATTGGATTTATCCTAGATTTTTTTACAAAAAAAAGTTCTGGATTACAGCGAATCCAGAACGGTAAAGATACAATTATTTGGTGCGCTATCCGTACACCTCTTTTACAAAGTTTTCATAACTGATCTCCTTTGTTTTAAGGTTGCACTGTTCCTTATACAATTGTAGGAGCTTTTGACTCATTAACTGTTCGGAGAGGCGTTTTACTTCTTCCTGATTTCCTAAAACCCGGGCAGCGATATTCTCTAGTTCTTCTTCCTGAGGATCCATATGCCCGTATTGTGCCATTTGCGATTTGATAAAACCCTTGGCAAATTCCTTTAGTTCGTCAAATTGTACCTGGAGATCGTTTTCTTTGATGATCTTTCCTTCAATAAGCTGATAACGAAGTCCTTTCTCAGATTTGGTATACTCTTCGGCTGCCTCCTCTTCGGTCATTTCCTTTTCTCCACTTAATTGGATCCACTTTTTAAGAAACTCGGCAGGAAGGTCAAATTTGGTTTCTTCAATCAGTTTTTCGGTAATATCGTTTAACAGTTTTTGATCGGACTGCTGCTCGAATTGTTTTTCAGAATCGGCTTTTATTTTTTCTTTCATTTCCGCTTCCGATGCCACCACATTTTTTCCGAAAAGCTTATCGAAGAAATCCTGGTCCAATGTAGCCAGCTCCCGTTCATTGATTTCCTGGATGGTGAAGTCTACTTCAATAGTAAGCTTCTCCGCCTTCTCGGACTGGATGCCCAGACTTGAAGCCAGGAGGTAATCTTCCTTAAAAAGCCCTTTGGTCTTTAAGCTTACGGTATCCCCGGGCTTTTTCCCAAGCAACGTTTCAACCGCTTTTTTGCTTTTTATTTTTTCTAATTCGATGGTCGCCGTATTGTCAATTTCCGCTTCGGCGTTTTCAAATTTCCCGGTAAGTTCATGATTCTTGGCAACGGTATCCTTGGCTACTATTTTACCGTATTGTTTTTGTAAACGGCTTACCTGTTCGTCAACCATTTTCTTGTCTGCAACAATCTTGTAGTGGACGATTGGTTTCTTTGTTTTTAATTTCGCTTCAAATTCCGGAGCCAGCCCCAACTCAAATTCGAAATCAAAGTTCTCGTTGTCCCAGTCAAAGTCGTCCTGTGCCTTTGGAAGGGGATTTCCCAGGACGTCCAGCTTTTCTTCTGTGAGATATTTGTTCAGGTGATCTTGCAACAATTTGTTCACTTCATCTACCAAAACGGCCTTTCCGTATTGCTTTTTAATCAGCCCCATAGGAACCTGTCCTTTTCGAAACCCTGGGATATTTGCCTGCTTTCGGTAATTCCTTAAGATCGTATTTACTTTATCTTCGTAATCTTCCTTAGTGATGGCCACCTTGACCACGGCATTCAAGTTGTCTATCTGCTCTTTAGAAATATTCATAAAAACTCCTGATTGTAATGGCTGGCAAAAATACTACAATTTGCCTTGTTCAACAACTTTTTAATAAGTTGTATATCAGTGAGAAAACTTACTTTTTTTTATCCTCTTTTAGCAAAGAGAACAAGATGGATTGCAACAGGGAGAGTAAAAGGCTAAACAGTAGGGCCCACCATACATTTTGCACCTGAAACCCGGCAATGAAATAGTCCGCCAGAAGGATAATTATTGCATTGATAAATAACAGGAACAACCCCAGGGAAATAATGGTAATAGGAAGCGTAAGAATGATCAGGATGGGTTTAACCAGGAAGTTTAATAGACTCAATACTATGGCTACTATGATTGCCGTGACATAAGAATCTACTGAAGCGCCAGGTAGTACCTTGGCAAGGATGACCACAGCCAATGCACTTAGTAAGACACGCAGAATTAGTTTCATTTTGATTTCAAATACATAAGGCACCGGAATTCCGGTGCCTCAAGATACGTTTTTTGTACTTTTAATTGAGGTATAAACCTGTAAAATCCAAAGGATTTACCCCAGGCAGGTTAGACCCGTATTTTTGGTTGATCGCAGCAACAAAGGCATTGGCCAGAATTGCGTATCCCCTTGGAGAAGGATGTACCCCGTCTAAAGAGAAGCCTCCACCGGTACCGAAAGTAGCGGTAACTACACTACCATCCGGCAAGGTAATGCCAGAGTCACGTAGTTCAACAAGTAGTGCATTAGCATCAACAAAAGCAAGATCATATTGTGTTGCCAACCCTTCAATCACTGTATTATAAGCAATTAAAGCAGCGTTGGCGGTAGCTTGTTCTTCCGGGGTGAGCACCCATTGATCTGCCAGTGGAACTGCAACACCGTTGATGGAAGTTGGATCCATGGGATTCGCAAGGGTACCGATAAAAGTACTGGCCGGAAGTACGATGAGGTCTTCCGGAGTAGTTTGTCGCATATTAATCAAAGCCGGGTTTACAACGGTTAAATCGGTCAGATCTTCATCAATGATAACAGCAGCATTGGTATCCCCTGCTTCAAAAACAATGGTTCTTCTCGTAGCTTCTTCAGGAGTTATTAATCCCAGGCCGCCAACAGCGACAGGAGCGGCAGCCAGTTGTAATCCCCCGTTGTAGGCGGCGTAAGCCCCATTTAACAGATCGGCTGTTGCCTGATCCAATGGAACCGGATTATACGGAACCGTGGTTAAGAATGGGATACTGGTTACGTCCGGGAGATTGGCAATTACTCCTTGAGCGCCAATGGATTCCATGGTATCCAATATAGCATCGATAGAACCTGCCACTACATTAGGGTCTGAGATGTCCGGACCGGCATAGGTACTGGGGTCCGGGTTTCCGGTTTGGTCCACTCCAGCCCCACCGGCGGTAACATATCCCAGGATATCATTGTTTCCGATCCATAAGGAGAAGAAGGAAGGATTCTGTGCTGCGGCGTCTCCAAGTATTGTAGCATCCGGGGAGGAGGCAAAGCGCGCAAAATACGGATTTGCTGCTCCTATTGCGACACCTGCAACATTGCCATAGCCCGGTGCTAACAAATGGTAGCTTTTTGCTCCGGGAACTCCCATATTGTTAAAGGATCCCGAAAGGGTTTGTGAAATTTCTGTGGCAAACGTTAAGGTGTCCACAGGAACAGGCGCTGGAGAACCTGAGGCGAAAGAAAGAATCAAACGATTTCCCAGAATAGGTTCACCACCTAAAGTGGCGCCTCCTAAATCATCCGCCATAAAAGGGATACTGAAACTACCTCCCCCTGCAAGCGCAAAATTGCTCGCTAACATATTGGGAAAAGAAGCTTCCTGCCCCATACGGAAAAGTGCGTTATCTGAAAATCCAGCTGTCAGGGAATTGCCAAGAGCAACGTAATTTGTAAAATCTGCTGACCCATTCGTGATCACTATAGGATCATCCATTTGCATATCATCCACTATCGGGCCTTCATCATCTTCGCAAGCAACTAGTAAAAGCCCAACAACAGGCAGCAATGCAAGCAACTTTTTCATGTGTAAAAGGATTATGTTAGTTTAAGTTGAAATAAAAGTTAACTGAGTATTGCCAAAACTAGCGGAAATTTGTTAGTCACGCAACGAAAGGCCTAAAAAAATTATGCATGCATAATAAAAAGGGGACTATTTTATGAATCCAAAAAAGCCATGGCTTTTTCGAAGAATTGTGACGGGTTTTCGGCGTGTAACCAATGTCCCGCATTTTCTACGGTGTTGATTTTGGCATTTGGGAAGTGTTTTTCAATGAGTGTTTGATCTTCAGGACGGATATAGTCGGACCGGCCGCCACGTAGAAACAGTGTTGGCCCATCAAAAGTACTGTTCGCAGCAAGGGGAGCTCCTATTTCGTCCAACCGATGCTGCAGGATGTCCAGATTACATCTAAGACCCAATTTCCCTCTTTCTTGCCAATAGAGATTCTTAAGTAAGAACTGACGGACGCCAACATCTTCAATTTGTTTGGAAAGTTGCCTGTCGGCTTCAGATCTGCTTTGAATACTATCCAGATCCAAAGCAAGCAAGGCATCAATGATTCGCTGATGATGGGGGGGATAATATCTTGGCGCAATGTCTGCTACCAAAAGTTTATTTACCTGGCTTCCGTTTTGTACAGCAAACTGCATGACTGTTTTTCCACCCATAGAATGCCCCAGGAGGTGGGTTTTTTCCAATTGATGATACGATATATAGTTGTTAACGTCAGCCGCCAGGGTATCATAGTTAAAGATAACATCGTGGAAACTTCTGCCATGATTCCGTTGGTCTATTAAATGTACCTGAAAACCATGTTCTGCGAATCGGTTCCCTAACGTTTTCCAATTGTCGGACATACCCAAAAACCCATGTAAAATCAACAACGGTGCCCCTTCACCAAGAATTGTTGAATGAAGGATTTTGCTCATCGTAATCGGTGTAAATACATGTTGACCACATTTTCAAGGCCCAGGTAGATAGCTTCGCAGATCAAAGCATGGCCAATAGACACCTCCAACAGATTTGGAATACTTTCTTTAAAGTGTTTTATGTTGTCGAGATTTAGATCATGGCCCGCGTTAAGGCCAAGCCCTGATGCATTTGCCTCAAGAGCTGCTGCAATATACGGTTGAATCCCTTGGGTATTTCCTTGGGAAAAGGCTTTGGCATAGCTTTCTGTGTACAGTTCAATTCTGTCTGTTCCGGTTGCTACGGCCCCAGCCACCATTTTCGGATTGGGATCCACAAAAATTGAAGTGCGAATTCCTTTTTCCTTGAACATGCCGATTACGTCCGACAAAAAATCTTTGTGCTTTACGGTATCCCATCCGGCATTGGAGGTGATGGCATCTTCAGCATCCGGCACCAGGGTTACCTGGGTGGGCTGAACTTCCAGGACAAGATCAATAAACTTGGGGATGGGATTGCCCTCAATATTCAATTCCGTTTGCACCACCTTTTTTAGATCCCTGGCGTCCTGATATCGGATATGCCGTTCATCCGGCCTTGGATGAATGGTGATTCCCTGGGCCCCAAAGGCCTCAATATCCTGGGCAGATTTCACCAAGTTAGGGAGGTCTCCCCCCCTTGAATTTCTCAAAGTGGCCAGTTTATTAATGTTGACACTAAGTTTGGTCATCCTTTTTCGAATTAAGAAGCTGCAAAAATACAAAAAGGGCATACCTTTTGCGAGCTATAATTTGTAGTTTTGTCACCGTATGGAAGGAATCAACATTCAGGATCACATCTTATTTGCCTTGCCGGTTTTCGAGGTAGGGGATACCCTGGGTGCAGTAATTACTTTTTTTGAGGAGACCCATTTTTCGCATGTTGCCGTAATTGAAGATGGTGTTTTTTTGGGGCTGCTTTCTGAAAATGACCTGGGATGCTTTGAACCCGGAACATCGATCGAAGAGTTCCGATATCAATTAGAGACGTTTTCCGTAACTAACGAGACCCTGTGGTTGGATGTGTTGGAAAAGTTTGCCAGGCATGAGGCCAACCTACTTCCGGTATTGGATGAAGCCAACAGGGTGTTGGGCTATTACGACCTCAACGGTATTGTTGCTCTTTTCATAGCTACTCCTTTTTTCACTGAGCCCGGTGGTATTTTGATAATCTCCAAAGGGATTAAGGATTATTCCATGAGCGAGATATCCCAGATCGTGGAAAGCAACAACAGCCGATTGTTAGGTGCCTTTATTACAGACAATCAGAACGATCTTATTCAGGTTACACTAAAGGTGAACGGAACAAATTTGAACGAGGTGATCCAGACGTTCAGAAGATATGGGTACACCATACTATCCGGTACCAATGACGATCAGTTTATGGAGGATTTAAAGCAGCGATCCGATTATTTGGATAAATACCTAAACGTATAAGATGCGGGTCGCCATTTTTGGTCAGCTACTATCAGAGGAAGACGTCCCCTATCTCTTGGAGCTTTTGGAAGAGCTTGACAAAAACAATGCTCATATCGCCGTTGAAGTCGAGTTTTCAAAACGGGTTCCCGGGTTCTCGAGTCGAAAAAATTGTTCCGTATTTTCCTTGAAAAATGGCTTAGACAGCTCTTTTGATATGTTCATCAGCTTAGGAGGAGATGGTACTATGTTGCGGGCAGTCACTTATGTTCGCGATTTAGGGATCCCGATGGTTGGGGTAAATACGGGTCGATTGGGCTTCTTGTCTATTTTTAAGAAAACGGACATTCGGAAAGTAGTTACCGAATTTTTGGCAGGTGAATTTAGTATTGAAGAACGAAGTCTTGTAGAAATTTGCCTGGATTCCAATATTGCGGCTTTTGGCGATTTAAACTTTGCGTTGAACGAAATAACGGTAAGCCGTAAGGATACCACTTCCATGATAACCGTAGCGACCTATCTGAATGACGAGTATCTGACGTCCTATTGGGCGGATGGTTTGATCATTTCCACGCCGACGGGCTCTACAGGGTATTCGTTAAGTTGTGGCGGACCGGTAATTGCACCCAATGCGAAATCGCTGGTACTTACTCCCATTGCACCACACAATTTGAACGCACGTCCTTTTGTGATCTCCGATGATACCCGTATTCGACTAAAAGTGTCCGGTAGGGAAGAAAATCACCTGGTATCGTTGGATTCGAGAATTGCCACCATTCCCAATGGGAAAGAGATTATTGTACAAAAATCCCCTTTTCGGATAAAAATGATTGAGTACAAATCCGAAAGCTTTCTCAAAACCCTAAGGAATAAGCTGCTGTGGGGGGAAGACCGTAGGAACTAAGTGGTGGAATAACAATAAATAGAGGTAAAAACTGTTTTACAAAGAGAACAACTGTATGACAATGAAAGAGGCCACGCCTTGTATTGTTATATTTGCAAGTTTTTTTATGAGAACAGTTTTTTTGGTGTGTTTGTTTGCCATTGGAAGTAGTACCGCACAAACGTATGAGGTAGGGTTGTTTGCCGGAGGAACTAATGTTATTGGGGATGTGGGAAGAACCAATTATATTCTGCCTTCCGGATTAGCCTTTGGTGGGGTTTTCAAATGGAATAAGAGTAAACGGTATGCATGGCGGGCAAGTGTTTACAGGGGTGAGTTTACCGCCGATGATAGTAAATCCAGCAAGCCTTCCCGTGAGCAACGGGGATATCGGGTAGAAAATACGGTTTTGGAGTATTCCGCGGGCTTAGAATTTAATTTTGTGGAATACAATCTTCACAAATTAGGACCGGCATTTACTCCTTATTTATATACCGGGGTCACCTACTTCCGATACGACTTTAACTATATTGATGCACAACAAGTTCAGGATATTAACCAAAAAGATGGTAGTTTCGCGATTCCAATGACCGTTGGGGCGAAATTACGGCTGAACCAATTCCTGATCTTAGGAGCAGAAATCGGTGCGCGATACACTTTTACGGATAATTTGGACGCCAGCAATCCAGAAGGTTCTAACTTTGAGGAATTTAG
>JANQHL010000120.1 GCA_028277085.1 Flavobacteriaceae bacterium | reverse complement strand
TTGGTTGGAATAACCAGGATCCGAACAGCGGCATCGGAGGTTTGAATTTCCGAAACCGCATGCGAAGGAGCAACACGCTCATTTTTAGCAGCATCCAGTTGTATTCCGAAATAGTCCATATCCGTACAAACCATCTGGCGGAGTAAACTGGAATTTTCACCAATCCCCGCGGTAAAAACCAGGGCATCCAGCCCATTGAGAACGGAGCTATAGGCGCCGATGTATTTTTTAATGCGATAGGCCATCATCTGTAACCCCAATTGACAATTCTTATCGCCCTGTTCCGCCTGCTTTTGAATATCCCTCAGGTCGGAATGACCGGTTAATCCCAGAAGCCCGCTCTCCTTTTGGAGCATGGTGTTAATTTCCCTGGAATCCATTCCTAAGGCGTCCATCAGAAAAAAGATGACGGATTGGTCAATATCACCGCTTCGGGTACCCATGATCAATCCGTTAGATGGGCCAAAGCCCAAAGAATGCTCCACACTTTTTCCATTTTTGACAGCAGTCATACTACAGCCATTACCGAGATGCAGGGTAATTATCTTGGAATTTGCTTTCCCCAAATGGGCAATGGCCTTTTCAGTTACATATTTATGGCTGGTACCGTGAAAACCATACGCCCTGATATGATGTTGTTCGGTCATCTTCTTAGGGATGGCATAGGTGTAGGCTTTTTCTGGAAGGGTCTGATGGAAAGCCGTATCAAAAACGGCGACCTGGGTGGCATGGGGAAACAAGGATTGTGAAATTTCGATGCCTGTGGCATTGGCGGGATTGTGCAATGGCGCCAGGGCGGAAAGGCTTTTGATTGTCTTTAAAACAGTAGGATCAATTTTTACAGGGGCGTCATATGCGTCACCGCCGTGTACCACACGATGCCCCACAACATGGATATCCTCCAGCTTTTGGATGATTCCCAGTGCTTCATCCGTCAGTAGTGCAATTACAGCCTGTAGGCCCTCGGCATGGTCTTTAAAAGCTGCTTCACGAGCTACGGACGTTTCCCCTTTTTGATAGTACAATTTACTTTGTGGTTCCCCTAAGCGTTCCACCATCCCCTTCGCCAAAACCCGTTCTGCGGGCATTTCAATAACTTGAAATTTTAGGGAAGAACTACCGGTATTAATGACCAATACATTCATTTTGTCTAATTTCCTTGTGCCTGGATGGCGGTAACAACAACAGTATTAAATACATCATCTACCGTGCAGCCGCGGCTTAAGTCGTTTACCGGTTTGTTTAGTCCTTGCAATACCGGACCGATAGCCAATGCACCGGTTTCCCGTTGCACCGCTTTATAGGTGTTGTTCCCCGTATTCAGATCCGGGAATATCAATACGGAGGCCTGCCCGGCCACTTGGGAGTCCGGTAGCTTACTTTTTCCCACCAATGGATCCACCGCAGCATCGTATTGGATCGGGCCTTCAATCTGCAACTGGGGTGCTTTTTCTTTCACAATTTCCGTAGCCTTTCGGACTCGCTCCACGTCCTCACCCTGACCGGAACTACCCGAAGAATAGGACAGCATTGCAATTTTAGCCGTTATCCCGAAAGCTTCTGCTGAAGCCGCGGAGGAAATAGCGATTTCTGCCAACTGTTCCGCTGTAGGGTTCGGATTGATGGCACAATCACCAAAAACGGAGACCCGATCTTCCAGACACATAAAGAATATGGAGGAGACCACTCCTATCCCGGGCTTGGTCTTTACAAATTGCAATGCAGGTCGTATCGTATGCTGCGTGGTATGCACTGCGCCTGACACCATACCATCGGCATGCCCCTGGTAGACCATCATAGTTCCAAAATAGGAGACATCATGCATGCTGTCCCTGGCCATGTCCATATTGACGCCTTTGTGTTTGCGCAATTCGTAAAAGGTCGTCGCGTAGGCTTCGAAATGTTCGGCTTCAGCCGGGTTGATGATGGCTAAATTCGAAATATCCACTCCCAGGGTCATCGCCTTTTTTTCGATTTGCTCCTTATTTCCCAAGAGGGTGATCTCCACGATGTCCAAAGCCTTCAGTTCAATCGCCGCCTCCAGGATCCTGGCATCTTCTCCTTCAGGGAGCACAATATGTTTTTTATGCTTTTTCGCTCGCTGGAGGAGATTGTATTGGAACATTCGCGGCGTCAACCCGTTGGGCACATAGGTATCTAGTCGTTGTAACAGCAGTTCGCCATCAATATGTTGGTTAAAGAGGGCGATCGAAGTTGCTATTTTTTGTTTGCTTTCGGCATATATTTTTGACCGAATATTACCCACAGCATAGGTAGCCTCAAAAGTGGCTTGTTGTACCGAAATGATGGGTACTTTGGCTTCAAAACCCTTAAGCAATTGTAGAATGGGTTCCTCCGGAACGATCCCGCCTGTTAGCAAAATCCCGGAAATCGTCGGATAGTTTTCAGAAAGGTTCGCCTGCAGTGCTCCCAGAATAATATCGGAACGGTCACCCGGGGTGATGACCAAACAGTTGTCCCGCAGATAGGTCAAATAATTGTGCAAACGCATGGCACCGACCCCAAAACTCCCCGTTTGGTTGTTCAAACTCTCTTCGCCAAAAAGGACCTCTCCTTTTAACGCGTCTACGATTTCTTTAATGGTAGGATGTGATAAATTGTTTACCCGGGGCACTACAAATGGGATGGTTTTCCCCTCTAGTTCCTCCAGCAGTCGGTTTTTTACCAACTGAAGATTTTCCGGCCGAACTTTATTGGCCACTACGCCCAATACATCAATTCCCTTTTGTTCATAACTGTTTACTGCGGATTCAAGATTACCACAGAATTCTTCCAGTGTTTTTCCTTTTGCGTTATCCACCAGAATAGCCGGAATGCCCAAATTCTTGGCAATATCAATATTGAGGTCAAACTCTAGGATACTGCCCTCACTGGCAAAATCGCTTCCTTCCACCAGGACAAAATCAAATGCTTCCTCAAGCCGTTTGTACTTGTCGATAATGATATCCAGAATATCCCCCGGCTTGCCGTCGTTGAACAATTCAACGACCTGACTTTGGGTCATGGCATAGACATCTTCCGGTTTAAGATTTAGATTAAAATGGGAGATCACCGTATGAATATGGTTGTCGAGGCCTTCCGACTTGATATCATCTATAACAGGTCGGAAATAGCCTACCCTGGCCATTTTTCCAAGGAGCAGCCGCATCAATCCCAATACAACCAACGATTTACCACTGTGAGAGGCCAGGGTAGCAATATAAAGCGCTTTTGTCATAGCGTTCGATCAATTTAAAACTTTGAAAATACCATTTTTCATCGGTACACTTTCTAAGGTCAAATCAATTTTAGGTTATTTTTTAGGGGTAATAAACTCCCACTAGCAGAAGTTTCCGCAAGAGGCGGACGGGTGGAACCTCAGAACACTAAATGCGGTTTTTTTAACCCGTGTGCCAAACCGGTCACATGATATATTTCATAAATAAAACAATAAAGACAATTATTTTTGTTTCTACGGTTTAGCCAACTCAAAACCAGTCGAACCCCATCCTTAAATTTTAGATTGTATCTGGGGAAAAACATGGACGAGCCGAACACCATTTTACAAAGTAGGCAAATCAAAAGGTTTTAAAAATGTTTAAAAAAGCAGCATTTATTCTACTATCGGTAATGGCCGGAGTTTCTTGCGATCGAGTAGATAATCAAAGCACTTCCCAACAAAAATCCGATCAAGAGCACAGCAAGACTCTTTTTTCATCTGAATGTATCACGGAAGCCGAAGTTGTTGAGGCCCAACAAGAATGGGGGGCTGGAATCGTTAAAATTGGAAAGGTGTATTCCGACGGAGGCAACCACAAACAAGCAGCCATAGAACATATTCAAAATCTATATGGGTATGACTTTAGTTCAGTGCTCTTTAAACCCACTCTAGCGTCTGAAGAACAATTTAGAGGAACGTTTGACGCAGCTTTATCCTACTTTGTTGGTGGAAACGAAACCTATCAAGAGGACAAAGGGTTTGCTTTAGCCCCATATACAAAAGTCCGTTGGGAAAATAGCGGAATAATAAACAATAGTTGTACTATGGCCATTGCCATGGGGAATTATTATTTCACTAAAACAGATGGCGAAGAAGTAAAAGTCGAATATACTCTAGGATACATTAAAGATGCTACCGGAAAGTTGCGAATTGTTGTTCACAAATCAGCTTTACCCTACAGTCCGGAATAAGTTGAAAAACTCGCTTTGCTTGGCTTCAGCAGGAACTTCAGCGAACTGCATTTTGTTGCACAAAAAATCCCATCAGCTGATGGGATTTGTCCAACTCCGTTGGCCTACCCGCCTCTATTCCATTTCGGACGGGCAAGCTAGGACTTACCTCGGCTTCGCTCGGCATAAACCTCTCGCCTAGATTTTGTTGCACAAAAAAATCCCATCAGCTGATGGGATTTGTCCAACTCCGTTGGCCTACTAGGACTCGAACCTAGAATGACTGGACCAAAACCAGTAGTGTTGCCAATTACACCATAGGCCAGTACCAATATCAAAAGCGATACACTTTTGAGCGTGCAAATTTAAGACAAACTTTAATCCAAGCAAATTATTTTCGGGACAATCCCATTTTCCCATTGTTAAACCTTTCATTAAAATTGGGAAGCGTCTGTGTTTAATTTGGTAAATTCGCCCCGATTGGTAAAACACCTACCGCATGTTTTCTAAAAACTATGAAAAATGGAACACCCTTTTCGGGTGGCTTTCCTTTATCATTGCCCTAATTACCTATTTACTTACCGTAGAACCCACAGGAAGTTTTTGGGATGCCGGGGAATATATCACTACTTCTTCCAAACTGCAGGTAGGCCATCCCCCAGGAGCTCCTTTGTTGCAAATGTTAGGGGCCGTCTTTGCCTTGTTTGCCTTTGGAGACCCTTCCAAAATTGCCCTGATGGTCAATATTGTTTCTGTGGTTTCCAGTGCTTTTGCAGTGCTATTTACCTTTTGGATCATTACTAATCTCACGAAAAAATTAGTCGTTAAAAAATCGAAACTGTCCGAAAGCAAAGCCATGGCCATTTTGGGAAGTGGTTTAGTTGGCGCTCTGGCCTTTACCTTTTCCGATAGTTTTTGGTTCAACGCTGTGGAAACCGAGGTGTACGCAATGGCCAGTTTTGTTATGGCGCTTTTATTGTGGTTGGGATTAAAATGGGTAGATCATCTGGACGATCCCAGGGGAAACAAATGGTTGTTGCTCATATGTTTTATGATCGGCTTGGTGTTTGGCATCCAGTTTATGGGCTTCCTGGCTATTCCTTCAATCGGCCTGTTGTACTACTTCAAAAAACATAAAAAGGTCACGGTCAAGAACTTCCTGATCGCTAATGCCATTGTAATTGGCATTTTGCTATTGGTCTATAAGTTTTCACTCACCTATGTCCTCAAGCTATTTGGTTGGAGCGAAGTCTTTTTTATTAACCAGGTAGGGCTACCGTTTAATTCCGGGACCCTTATTATGGGAGCGATCTTTGTCGCGGTGTTTTATTTTGCGTTGCGGTATACCCGAAAGAACGGTTTTGAAACCGGTAATCTTATTGTTCTCTGCCTGATGTTTCTCATTCTCGGCTTTTCTTCCTGGCTCATGTTACCCATTCGCGCTAATGCGAAAACGGTGGTCAACGAAAACAATCCGGAAGATGCCCGATCCCTGCTTGCCTATTACAACAGGGAACAATATCCTGGTGTGGACAGCCCGGTGTATGGCGCCTATTTTTCCAATGCCTTTGCGGAGCCGGGAGAAGATATGGATGACAAGCCCAAATATGAAAAAGATGAAAAGCTGGGCAAATATGTCATTGTCAACAATTACAAGAATGCCTTACAGGGCCCGAATACAAAACATGTTGGGCTGTTACCCCGACTATGGAGTGAGCAACATGCGGAAAACTATATGCGGTATTTTGGTCGGCTCGATTTTCGTGTCAAAGCAGCATACATTTCCAACAACGAACTACGGGATGCGGTCACCCAATTCAAGCAGTTGGATGCCCAGGGAGAGATTGACACCGAACAATACATGCAATTTCTGCGAAGCTTTTCGGAATATATAGAAGTGGAACCCCCTTCCCTGGGACAAAACCTAAGCTACCTTTTTGAATTTCAGTGGAGCTATATGTACATGCGGTATTTTATGTGGAATTTTGTCGGGCGACAAAACGATACCCAGGGCCGCTATGACAACAATGGCCACTGGATCAGTGGTATTCCCTTTGTGGATAGTATACGGATGGGAAGCCAGGAGAACCTCCCCAGCGAAGTTTTAAACAACAAGGCGCGTAATACTTATTTCTTTTTACCACTGCTCTTAGGTATTATCGGTATCGTCTTTCAGATCTCCAGAAATCCGAAACAGTTCTGGGTACTGTTTGTCTTTTTTATGTTTACCGGCCTTGCCATTCAGTTCTACACCAATCCGTACATCTTTCAGCCCAGAGAACGGGACTATTCTTTGGTAGGTTCTTTCTTTATTTTTTGCATTTGGATTGGTATTGGGGTATACGGCTTGTTCGAAGAAGCCAAAAAGTTGCTCAAACCCAGGATAGCCGCACCCATCATAACGGTGCTATGCCTGCTGGCAGTACCCTTGCTCATGGCGTTTCAAAACTGGGACGACCATGACCGTTCCGGACGATATACTGCACGCTCCACAGCCATGGCCTACCTGGACTCTTGCCAGGAAGAT
>JANQHL010000102.1 GCA_028277085.1 Flavobacteriaceae bacterium | reverse complement strand
ACCGACACGCATACCATTTCTTCCTGTTTTATCCATATAAGTAGGACCAATCCCTTTTAAAGTGGAACCTATCTTCGCTTTTCCTTTGGAAGCCTCCGATGCAGCGTCTAATAATCTATGTGTAGGCAATATGAGATGTGCTTTTCTGGATATTAAGAGTTTAGAAGTAATATCGATATCAAATTGGTCCAGATTATCCAATTCTTTTTTGAAAATAACAGGATCGATCACCACACCATTTCCCACAATATTAATGGCGTTCTTGTGAAAAATTCCGGAAGGAATAGTGTGCAGCACGTGCTTAATCCCATCAAATTCCAAGGTATGTCCTGCATTCGGGCCGCCCTGGAACCTGGCTATGATATCGTAATCCTTTGTTAAAACATCTACAATTTTTCCCTTCCCCTCGTCGCCCCATTGGAGCCCAAGCAATAAATCTACCATTCAATTCTGGCTTAGTCGGTTACCTTTTCTTCTTTGTTTCGGGTACCATAGAAATACAGGGAGTGATTATTGATCTTTATGTCAAAAACTTCTTCTATGGTTTTCTTAATGGATTGTATCCTAGGATCACAAAATTCTACTACTTCCCCGGTATCTGTCAGGATGACATGGTCATGTTGGCGATCGAAATACGACTTCTCGTAGTGTGCCTGATTGCTGCCAAACTGATGTTTGCGTACTAACTTACATTCTAACAATAATTCAATTGTATTATATAAGGTTGCCCTACTTACCCTATAGTTTTTCGTCTTCATTTTGATATAAAGCGATTCCACATCAAAGTGCTCATCACTATCATAAATCTCCTGGAGTATGGCATAGCGTTCCGGGGTCTTTCTATGTCCCTTTTCTTCCAAGAAAGCGGTAAAAACGTTCTTGACGATTTCTTGATTCTTATCTCTATCCATTGTGGCAATACAATCGTAAGACACAAAGGTACATCGAAATTTATTATACCCGAACCACCTTCTCTATCCCGGCAATTTGTTTGAGGTTGTTGATCAACTTTTTGAGGATGTTGTTATTTTTAACCACTAAAGTAATAGTTCCCGTAAACGTTCCCCCAAGTGCACTAAAGTTAAGATTACGCATGTTCACGTGCATATTGTCTGAGATAATACTGGTGATCTCATTTACAAGTCCCAAATTATCAATTCCTGTAATTTTAATATCTACGGTGAACTCTTCCTGGGTAGAGTCTATCCATTTTGCAGAAATGATGCGATAAGCGTAATTGGACTGCAATTGAATAGCGTTTGGGCAGTCCTTTTTATGGACTTTTATACCGTCATTCACACTGATAAAACCAAAAACATCATCTCCAGGGATAGGGTTACAGCATTTGGAGAGCTTATAGCTTAACTTTTCTTCCTCGCTGCCAAATACGAGCATGTCGTAGTTTTGGGTGATCTCCTCTTTATTCAGATCATCAGAAACCTGGGGTCTTCTTATTTTGTTCTTGAAAAAGCTGATAAAAGCGTTGTTGTAGGAAGAGGCAAAATCTTTGATCTTTTGGTTGTCGATTGCTCCATGCCCAACACGGTAAAACAAATCCAGACTGGTCTTCAGTTTAAAGAAATTGACCATTTTGTTTACCACATCCTCATCAAGCTTGATTTTCTGAGATTTGAGTTTACGTCGTAGCATTTCTTTGCCTTCCATGGCAATTTCCTTCTTCTCTTCCCGTAGTGATGACTTTATTTTGGCTCGTGCCCGGGCCGTTTGGGCATAATCCAACCAGTTTTGATTGGGTTTGGCGATTTCCGACGTAATAATCTCAACCTGATCACCGCTATTTAAGGGAGTGTTTAGTGGTACTAATTTTCCATTCACCCTGGCGCCACGGGTTTTCATTCCCACTTCAGTGTGGATATGGAAGGCAAAATCCAGTGGAGTAGCCCCCTTTGGTAGGGATTTCAACTCCCCTTTGGGAGTAAATACAAAGATTTCTTTGGAGTACAGGTTAAGCTTGAATTCTTCGACAAAGTCTACAGCGTTACCGTTAGCATTTTCCAGCGCCTCTTGCAAACGATTGAGCCAGTCTTCTATACCTTGTTCGTTCTGATCACCATGTTTATATTTGAAATGCGCTGCATAGCCCTTTTCTGCTATCTCGTGCATTCGCTCACTTCGTATTTGCACTTCTACCCATTTTCCACCAGGGCCCATGACAGTGATATGCAGTGCTTCGTATCCTGTGGACTTAGGTGAAGTGATCCAGTCCCGTAACCGTACTGGATTTGGGGTGAAATGATCCGTAACGATGGAGTAGATCTTCCACGCCAGGAACTTTTCGTTTTTTCGATCTGAATTGTAAATGATCCGAATGGCAAATTTATCATAGACCTCCTCAAAAGTGATATTTTGTGCCAACATCTTTCTTCGGATAGAAAATATAGATTTCATCCGCCCCTTGATGTTGTAATTCAATCCTTCTTCATCCAGAGAATCTTCGATCACTTTGGAAAAAGCATCTATGTACGCCATTTGTTCCTCCTCAGTATCCTCAATCTTGCTTAAAATATCCTGGTATACTTCCGGTTCTGTATACTTCAAGCTTAAGTCTTCTAATTGCGACTTGATATTGTAAAGTCCTATCCTATGAGCAAGTGGAGCATAGATATAAAGGGTTTCCGAAGCAATCTTTACCTGTTTTTGCTCTGGCATGGCATCCATGGTGAGCATATTGTGATAACGATCTGCGATCTTGATAATAATTACCCGCACGTCATCATGGAGGGTCAGCAGCATCTTTCTAAAGTTTTCTGCCTGCTGACTGATGTTTTTATCCTTTTTTAAATGTGCAATTTTGGTTAAACCATCCACTATGCGGGCAACGGTCTCTCCAAACATCCGCTCAATGTCTGCCAGGGTATATGGGGTGTCTTCCACAACATCATGAAGCAAGGCCGACGCAATGGATACCGCATCGAGGCCGATTTCCGAGGCAACAATTTTAGCAACTGCAATAGGATGAAAGATATAGGCTTCTCCGGATTTTCGCCTTTGGTTCTTATGCGCATCAACGGCAACATCAAAGGCAGAGCGTATCAGTTGCTTATCCTCCTTGGACAGCATCTGATAGCTTATGCGAAGCAATTCTTTGTATTGCTTGGCAATTTCCTTGTTTTCTTTTTCTATTGCCGTTTGGGTCATAGTAAATTAAAGTTACCATAATCTTTTATTGAAAACAACAAAAACTATGCCTTAAGATTTTTGATCCGTTCCAGAAGCGGAGGGTGGGAGTAGTGCACAAAAACATACGCAGGATGGGGCGTAAGATTGCTCAAATTGTTTTTGGACAACTTTTTTAAGGAACTGATCAAAGCTATGGCGCTATGCGTTTCCCTTGCGTAGTCGTCCGCCTGGAATTCAAATTTTCTTGAGATAAAGTTCATAAGAAGCCCGGTTACTGTAGAAATTGGGCTGTATAAAAGAAAAAAGGCCAATAGTGCAGCGTGGTAGCTAGGCCGGTCCACGCCAATAGCCATTGAAAGTTGGGCGTTGCTGATAAAAAGCGACAAAATGTAGAGTGTGATGCCGGTAAATAGTATAGAAATCAGAAGATTTAAAATAACATGCTTTCGCTTATAATGCCCAACCTCATGCGCAAGCACTGCAACAATCTCTTTCTCATCCAAATCGTCAATAAGGGTATCAAATAAAGTGACCTGTTTTTGTGCACCAAATCCGGAGAAATAGGCATTGGCCTTTGTTGATCGTTTAGAGCCATCAATCACAAAAATATTTTTCAGATCAAATCCGACCTTTGTGGCATAGGACGTTATGGCAGTTTTAAGATTCCCTTCCGATAGCGGGGTTTGTTTGTTGAAAAGCGGAACAAAAAGTTTGGTGTAAAACAAGTTAATGAAAACGGTTAAAAGCGCAAAGGTACCCCAGGCATACCACCAAAAATTGGCACCTGTCTGTTCTAAGAACCAAATGATCAATGCCAGCAGCCCACCGCCTAAGAGTGCTGAGAGCAGCCCACTTTTAATAAGATCGGCAAAAAAGGTCTTTTTTGAAGTTTTATTGAAGCCAAATTTTTCTTCAATAACAAAGGTGCGGTAGTAGGAAAAAGGAATGGCTATGCTGCTACTTGCGGATACAAGTACCCCGAAAAATACGAGCGCCTGGGCAATTGGATTGTCGGTTAGCACAGTTACATAATTATCCACCCAGCCAAATCCTCCAGCGATCAAAAAAATAAGAAGTAAGGCAAGGGAAATACCGTCCTTAATCATACCAAACCGGTAATTTTCACGATGATAGTTCCTTGCTTTCTGGTACTCTGCGGCATCAAAAATGTCATCCAGTTCTTGGGGCAGCGTAGTGGAAAACCGTTTCGCATTCAGATAATCCAGCCAGGTATCAATACCGTACTGGATGACTAATATTCCCAAAATACAATAGAACAAAATAGTGGACATATGCTGTTAGTATTCCCGTTGTCGAATAGCCTCAAAGATAAGGATTGCCGCAGATACGGATACATTCATGGAGTCTATCTCACCGCGCATCGGGATACGAATATTCTGGTCGGCTTGTTCCAGCCAAATGGGTTGCAGGCCTTCAGATTCTGTTCCAACGATAAGGGCTGTAGCCCCCCTAAAATCACATGAAATATAGTCCTTAGCTGCGGAAAGCGCCGCGCAGTAAATTTTGATTTCATGTTGCTTTAAAAAACGGATGACCTGTTCTGAGCTTCCCGCTGCAATCTGAGTGGTGAAGACGCATCCCACACTGGAACGTATGATATTGGGATTGTATAAATCGCTTTTAGGGTTGGCAATACAAACGGCATCCAAATTAGCAGCATCTGCTGTTCTGAGTAGGGCACCAACATTTCCGGGCTTCTCGGGAGCTTCTGCTACTAATATTAAGGGATTTTCTTTAAGTTTTAGCTGCTGTAAACCATGTTCCTTGGCTTTTGTGATAGCCAGAATCCCTTCCGTAGATCCACGGTGAGCGATTCGCTCATATAGTGGTTTGGATAGCTGGATTATTTGATGATGGGGGGGCAAAAAATCCGAACTACCTAGAATTTCAGGACATAAGAGTATCGTTTCAACGGCATATCCTCCCTTAAGGGCTAAGGTCACCTCCCTGCGACCTTCGATGACAAATAATCCTGTTTTTTTTCGTTCGCGGCTTTTTTCCTTAAGTACCCGAACCTTCTTTATCCACGGGTTTTGAAGACTGGTTATTATGGTACCATGCGTCATGTGCTAAAAATAATAAAAACCAAAGGGTGGGATGTCACGTTGGGGTATTCAAATTTATAGTTAGCACCTGCCCCAACCGGAGGTTACTTGCCCTGGAAGCAGGTAAGGAAATCTTTAAAATCTGACCTTCTACTTCTAAGGTGACTGTTGCTGTATTTTCCGCTTTTTCAATGGCAATTACTATACCGGTGCTGTCGGATGAATTTGAAAGTATTTCCACCGGTGCCCCGGTTGCTGTAAGTTTTCCATTTTTCAACACAAAAACAGCGTCGGCTAATTTGGTAATTTCGTGGGAATCATGACTCACAATAATTGTGGTCAATTCAAATTTGCGGTGGACTTCCCATAGATAGTCTTGCAGCCGTAACCGTATCTTACGATCCAGAGCGGACAAAGGCTCGTCCAGGAGTAATACCTTCGGGCGTTGGGCTAAGGCCCTGGCTAATGCCACCCGCTGTTGCTGACCTCCTGAAAGTGAACCTGGTCTTTGATCTGCTAACCGGGCCAGTTCCATAATTTCTAATAGTTCCTGTACATGCTTCAATTGTCCCTTGGCCGCAGCAAATTCCAAATTCTCTTGTACGGTCATATGCGGGAAAAGGGCATAGTCCTGGAAAACAAAACCTAACTTTCGTTTTTGTGGTTTTAGGTTGATCCCTTCTTGTGAATCAAACCAAACTTCGTCATTCACAAGTATCTTTCCGACATCTGGGCGCATGAGGCCTGCTAAAATTCTCAGTGTGGAGGTTTTTCCAGCACCCGACGCTCCATAGAGTGCAACCAATTGGTTCTTCGCTATGGTAAGGTCAAGGTTTAAAACCATTTCCCCCTCGGGGCCATGTAGCTTCTTTTGGATTTGGAGGACGATCATTTCAAAAATCGTTTTAAATAACCGCCATTTACCAAATACACTACCAGTAAAATCGCAAAGGTGATCAGAAGAAGTATTCCTGAATAGAAATTGGCACTTCCATAATTCAGCGCCTCTACTTCCTCGTAGATCATAATAGAGGCCACTTTGGTTTTCCCGGGAATGCTTCCGCCGATCATTAAAATAACCCCAAATTCCCCTACGGTATGGGCAAACGCGAGTACTATTCCTGTGAGCAGGGAAGGCTTAACATTGGGAAGTAGTACTTTGATTAGGGTTTCCCAGCGCGATTTTCCAATAACATAAGCGGCCTCCTTTAACGAAGGGGAAATGCCGGATAGTCCGGATTGGATGGGATGTACCATAAAGGGTAAACTATAGATAATAGAAGCGATAACTAATCCTGTGAAGGAGAATACCAGTTGGATCCCGAACCACTGCTCTAGCCAATTTCCAAAAGAATTGTTGGGGCTAAAGGCAATGAGAAAATAGAAACCAAGTACCGTTGGAGGGAGTACTAAAGGCATACTTACTATGGCTTCAACCACAGGTTTGCTCCGGGACTTTGAATACGCCAGCCAATAGGCCAAAGGAATTGAAATAATAAGAAGGAGCACAGTAGTAAACAATGCTAGTTTGAAGGTTAAAATAAGTGGATTCCAGTCCATAGCTTATTTGACAACGGAGTATCCAAAGTTCTCCAAAATTTTTTTTGCTACATCGGAAAACAGGAATTCCTGAAACTCTTTAGCCTTTTTTTCCTGTAGTTCTGTGCTTTTTAAGAGTACCACTGCCTGTGCAATAGGCGTATATTGTGAAGTATCCGGAACTACCCATTTTCCCAACCTTTTTAAATCGTCGTATAGCACCACGGATTTAGCGGTAAATCCTATTTCGGCATTGCCCGAAACAATAAACTGATTGGTCTGAGCAATACTTTCCCCGTACACAAATTTATGCTGTACTTTTTCCAGTAGGTTATGGTTACGCATAAGCTCCATAGCCGCAATACCGTAAGGGGCTATCTTAGGATTAGCAATCGCGATATGCTCTACGCTATCCGAGTCCAAAATGCTTACTTCTGGTGTAATATCTGGATTTGTGGTCCACAATACCAGCGTGCCATAGCCATAAATCCTGGGAGGCATTAAAGCAAGATCGTTTTGGTAGACTTCCTCCGGATATCTGGTATCTGCAGCCACAAAAAGATCAAAGGGCGCACCTGCTATGATCTGAGCGGTAAGTTTTCCTGAGGCACCTATAACCATTTCACATGGGATGTCTGATTGTTGGGAGAACGCTTTTACGAGATCCCCCATGGCGTACTGCATGTTTGCCGCCGTGGCAATAGTTAATTTTTCAGCATCTTTTTTTGAGCCACAGGCTACAAAAAACACCACTGTAAGGATAAGGAAGCATCGTATTTTTAGCGTGAAATTCAATTGAAAGGGGGTAAAATGCAGTTTTGTCAAATGAATGCTAAAGGTAAGTAGAATAGAAAGGATTTTACAAAGCGCTGTTAAAACCCGTAGCGTTTATCGTAGTTGACAAGGAGCCCTACCACCCGGTTGTAGCTTTGAATACCATCAGCTTGGTTATTGGCCTTTAGAAAAGCATTAAACATAGATTTAAAGATGGGCTCTGTTGGGTTTTGGTAACGTTGCCAAAACCGCCTAAGTTCTTCGTAGTTCTTTTTGATGCCGGTGTTGAGTTTTTGCCAAAGGAGGTTGAACTTGTCCGGGTCTTTAGCTTTGAGATCGGACAGGCAATACCCCAGAGCATGGGAGTATGCGGCGTATTTGAAATAAGGATCATCACTCCTGGAGGTTACCCAAAATCCAATAAAATTGGTAGCGGCTTCCGAAGAATAGCCAACTTGATGTCCAATCTCGTGAGTGCTTACCGTGGGGTACCGTAAAATTGGAATTTTACCGTTTACCTGCGCTTCTCCGGTAAATGGGTTGAGATACCCACCATACCCCATATAGGTGAGGGCCAAACTGTAAATGGATTTTTTGAGGCTGGGTTGATGATACCCAAAATCAGGATAATAGCGTTCTATTTTGTCATAACCTGTAATCGCTTTTTGAAAAATCTCCTTCCGGCTGTAGGGGAGTTGAACTGCTAAGGAAGAATCGTTGGTAATGTGCAATTGGATCCTATTTGTCTTTTGGATCAGGTAATCCGTAAATTCTTCCAAATCCTTTACGGTGTATTCCCGTTGAATGCCGAATTTTTCTTCGAGAGGAAGTCGATAGTAATTCATGCCCCAGGAAAGATGAAAAATGAAATACGCCAGGGAAATTACGATGCCAAGTTCAATCAAAAATTGCTTTGGCTTTTTCCAGATCGTCTTACCATGTAGGTAGAGGTAACGTATGGCTGCAAAGGCTAGAAGTGTGTAAAAAACATCTCCAACAGAAAATGGAACCCACCCAAAAAGGAACCTGTAAAACCTGGAAATGTAGGGGTAAATGCCCTGGGAGTAATACAATTCGATCCATTCGGGATGGCTACCCAGCCATTTTACCAGTACAATCTGAGGAAGTAGCGATAGCGCTAAAATTGTTTTTACCCGTGCATTCACTTTCCTAAAGTAGCGATTCTCAGCATTACAACTAAAAACTCCGATTCTTTGTCGGAGTTTTTCGTACAATCAGGTGTATTATTGAATTCCGGTGATCTCTAAATCAAAAACTAAGGTGGAGCCTCCGGGAATTGGGCCATAATCATTATCGCCATAGCCCAGGTGGGGGGGGATAAACAATCGCACTTTATCTCCAACTTTCATGGTTTGTAATCCTTCCCGAAATCCTGGAATGAGTCTGGCTTCCGGGCTGTAGTCCATGGGTAAGGGTTGATATAAGCCTTGATCCCTTTTGCCAGCATTAAATTTCTCAAACTTTTCTTCTATTTCCGGAATATTACTGTCAAATAGGTTACCATCCATAAAATATCCGGCGTAGTTAACCAATACTTTTTGACCTGTTTTGGGTTGTTCTCCATTGCCCTCTTTCAGGGGATATATTTGAAGGCCACTATCCAATTCCCTTGCCTGTGCTTGTTGGGCCGTAAACTCTGCCACCAGGTCTTCTTTCATTTTTTTCATAGCAGCAATAACCGCCTTTTCCTCCTCAAAATAATCCGTCATAATTTGAACGGCATCCCACTTCTTTGCGACTTTTCCATTGCGGATAATTTCTACCGCCTTCATTACTATATCCACTTCGGGTTTATCCTGAGGTACTGTTTTCACATTGGCAATAGAATCTACCACCTCTAACCCATTAACAACCTCTCCAAAAATGGTATGCTTACCATCCAGCCATGGCGTTTGGTTATGCGTAATAAAGAATTGACTGCCATTGGTTTTTGGGCCGGAATTCGCCATGGAAAGTAGTCCTTTTTTACTGTGCTTTAAGGAGTCTACAAACTCATCTTTAAATTTGTAGCCCGGATTGCCACTTCCGGTACCGGTAGGATCACCTCCCTGTATCATAAAATCCTTGATCACCCTATGAAATATAATCCCCTCATAGTACTTTTTGTTCTTGTATTCCTCCGAAACAAACGGATTAGTACCCTCTGCCAGGGAAACAAAATTGGCCACGGTAACGGGGGTAGTATCATGGTAAAGCTTAACTACAATATCACCTTTTGAAGTTTGAATATCTGCAAAAATGCCTTCTCCCAAATCGGCATATTTACCCGTTTTACAACCGGATAGGAATAGGAAAAGGGCGCTAAGGCCAAAAAGGAATTTTTTCATGGAATTTAATTTATGTTGCTGCTGTCTTTTTGTATTTCTAATAGGCTAACGCTTGAAGCCAGGGGTTGATTGGGTTCAATTTTGTTGTTATCACCTCTATAGCCGTATGCCTGGCTTGAGGGAAACAGGAAAGTGGCTTTTTCGCCTTTGCGTAGGAGTTTCACTGCATTTCTTAGTCCGGGTAACAGTTGTGATTTATCCACGGCGTGCTGCACTAATCCAAAATCTTCAGTTTTGTAAAGCGTATCCCTTGAAAAGGTCATAAGATTATAGGACAACCATACGATATCGTTGGTTTTAGGAGTATAACCCGAGGTATCTTGCTTCACTTCATAGTAGAACCAGAAACCGTAAGGGCTAGAAAAATACGTTCGAAGGCTGTCATTTAGGATAATTCCCTGAATCTGCTTTTGTTCCTGTTCCAAAATCTTTTTACTCCGGGCCACAGATTCTGCAATAAAGCTTCCCGATCTTGCTTGTACAGGCCTTCTGGGTTCAGGTTCTCCGCAAGCAAAGAATAGGATCAATCCGATTAAGAGAAAACCATGCTTTCTCATTGGAACAACTGCTGTTTGTATTGTGGTAGCAAAGCGATAAACTTTCCCGTGGTTTCTTCCATACTTATTGTACTTCGCCCTCCGGCCGCGTTGGTATGCCCCCCACCTTCAAAGTGGGATCGTGCAAAATGATTCACTGAAAAATCGCCTGCAGAGCGGAACGATATTTTTATGATCCCCTCCTCCTTGTTTTCAATAAAAATTGCGGCAAAAACAATGCCCTCTAGGGTGAGGCCATAGTTTACGAAGCCTTCGGTATCTCCTTTGCTGTAATTATGTTGGTCCAGTTCTTCCTGGCGCAGTGTAATATAGGCAGTTCGGAACTCTTCCAGGATGACCAGGTTGTTAAGCGCTACCCCCAAAAGTCGCAGTCGTGCAGGGGAATTAGAATCAAAGACTTGTTGATGGATCCGCATATTCTCTGCTCCTTTATCGATCAAATGCGCTACCACACGATGTGTTCTACTTGTAGTAGCGGAAAACTTAAAAGAACCGGTATCTGTCATGATCCCGGTATACAGGCAGGTTGCAATTTCCTTGGTCATTACATCGGCAGCTCCAAAAGCTTCAATAGTATTGTATATCATTTCACAGGTAGAACTCATACTTACGTCGGAGTAGGTGATATCGGCGTAGGTATCAGGTTGTTGATGGTGATCAATCATCACAAACTTAGCGGTTGCTTTGGTAAGGAAAGGTTCCATTCTTCCTGTTCGGGACAGTTCGTTAAAATCCAGGGTGAAAATCAAATCTGCTTTTTCCAACAGTTCCAGGGCAACCCCATTTTTCTTCTCAAAGTTCAAAATAGCATCGCTGCCGGGCATCCATTTTAGGAATTTAGGAAACTCATTGGGGACGATGATCATGGCATTCTTACCAAGAGTACTTAGAAAGTGTTGCAAGCCCAAAGATGCTCCTATGGCATCCCCGTCCGGGTTTTTGTGAGGTACAATTACAATATCACGGGATTGTAAAAGCAATTCCTTTAGCTGGGCGGCATCTGCTAAATTCATGCGCGCAAAGATACAATAATATAACATTAGCATAATTTAGAGTCCATTAATTTTAATGCCATTAATTAGCTGCAATAATGAAAAGACTTGTACCTTTTTTCCTGGTATTGGCGTTAGGATGTAAATCTAAGGACGCCTTGGTTTTGTCAACGAATTCCAACATTGACA
Organism: Flavobacteriaceae bacterium; assembly: GCA_028277085.1. Taxonomy (GTDB): domain Bacteria; phylum Bacteroidota; class Bacteroidia; order Flavobacteriales; family Flavobacteriaceae; genus Croceivirga. The sequence continues at coordinate 135 of JANQHL010000102.1, read as the reverse complement.
GCGGGCGTATAGATTCCGCAAAAATTGTGGTTGCTTTTGGTTCCTGTAACAAACACGATGAGGAAAATGTGTTTTGGGACGATATTCTCGAATTACGACCGGATGTTTTTATCTGGGGTGGGGATAATATTTATG
>JANQHL010000139.1 GCA_028277085.1 Flavobacteriaceae bacterium | reverse complement strand
ATGGTGGGTAGCAAAAGTGAGCACGGAGGTATTATAAAAGACGGTGCAAAAATGGTGAATGCCGTAAGCAATTCTGTGGTGCCTAAATTTACCATTGTCATTGGGAATAGCTATGGAGCAGGTAACTATGCCATGTGTGGAAAAGCGTATGATCCCCGCTTTATTATTGCCTGGCCCAGTGCAGAATTAGCGGTAATGAGTGGAAATTCGGCTGCCAAGGTGCTCTTACAAATCGAAAAAGCCACCCTGGAAAGTAAAGGGGAAACTTTTGATGCAGAAAAAGAGCAGGCGCTTTTTGAAAAGATCAAAACCAACTACGACCAACAAATATCACCCTATTATGCTGCCGCCCGGCTTTGGACGGATGCGATCATTGATCCCCTGGCAACTCGAAATTGGATCTCCAAAGGCATTGAAGCGGCCAATTGTGCCCCTATAACCCGGCAATTTAATATGGGCATTTTACAGGTTTAAGGCGCTTCCTCGGGTTTCATGATAATATTGGCTGTAGGTTTATCGGATACCTTTAAAGCCATTACCTTATACCCCTTCTTGCGGAATTGGAGAATATCATTTTTGTGTGCAGGAATACGGTATCTCCCGTTTTCATCTGTGGTCACGGTTTCTTGTGTTCGGCTATTCGTAACCTCCACCCCCTCTACCATCTTTCCTTTGAGGATAGCAAAACCCGAAATGGTTTCTGCTTTTAGTTTTCTTCGCGCTATTTTGCGCTCATAACGTTCCGCTCTCTTCTCAGTTACCATAAGGGAAGTTTCCAAATAATAGGCCATACTTTGATCTGCCACCCGCTCCCACTTGCCCTGACTTGCATATTTACGGTAGGATCCGGAACGATTGAATTCAGACGCGGCCGCCAAGACTAATTCCAACCTTTGATCACCGTATACCCTGAGTAATTCCAAGGATATAATAAAGTCCCCATTCACATAGATGTTAAAAGGTGTAAGGTCCACCCAAACCATTTTGTCCGTTTTCTTAACCGTAACCAACACATTCTTCCCGGACCTATTTAAATTCGTTCCGGGTTTACTTCCGGGGCCATCATCCTCATAAACATTTACACGTAATAAAAGGCTATCGGATTGGTTTTGCCTTACTTCGAAATTAAATCGTTCTAATCTCCGAATGCCTTTCGCGGCTAATATACAAGTCGCTAATTCTCCACCTAAGGCAACATTATCTTTCCAATACCCAAACGTCCTTTCCCCAAAATTCTTAAAGCCTACAAAATTCGTTATAAATCGCTCGGCCTTATTCGAAACCACCACTTCATCCAATGCTACCACAGTAGGATCCATTCTGAACTTCGGGTATTCATTATATACCAATGGCATGGCCCTTAAGGGGATCTTACGCGTTTTATACCCTAGGGCTGAGAAAACTACTTCTGTATTTGGATTTTGGGTATCTGGAGCAATGTACAAGTGAAATTCTCCTTCCTCGTCACTTACGGTCCCTATGCCCTTTTCCAAAATACCGATATTTACGTAGGGAATAGGCAACCTCGTTTCCGTGTCAATTACCTGGCCCTTGTAATCCTTTTGGCCAAATGCATTCATATGAAACAGGAAGATGGCCAAAATGACCCAAAGCCAAGATCTCATTGTCTTGTTACCGAGTTGCGTTATTTTCACTGATCTGTACGGTAAAGAGTTCCTGGTTCACATTTTTTAAACTTAGCTTAAACGCCATGGTTTCTTTTTGTTGCAAATCGGTACCAAAATTATGATATACAGTGGCCTTAAGATATGTTGGAGTTAGGCTCTTGTTTCCAAAATAGTTGACATTTACACGCCACAATCCCGGAAAATTATCGTCTATAACCTGTTCCATTACACTGTAGCCATATTCCTTTTCCCGCTGGATTATCTCCGAATTATCCGCCAGGGTGTGCTTCCATTTGTAGTACTGATTATCAGGATTAACGAATTGTAGTTCAAACTCCGCTTCTCCGTCATTCCATTCGAAAACCAAACGGGTTTGTTTTAATTTTTTACCGGCTCGGTTTCGTTTCTTTTTGTAACCCGGTAGTGTATTATTAGTGAGCAGCAAATTATCAACCTCTTGACGTAGTATGGGTGCAAAACCAATAGAATCTAGTTCCATAAAGCCTTCTTGTAAAAGATGGTAATACCGGGCGTACATGGATGCAGCTTTTTTGGTTTTGTCAAGGTTGCTATAACTATTCGCCATATCTCTGTAGCTCTGTGCATAACTTGGACGTAGTATGAACGTTTCTTTATACATCTCATTTGCCTTTTCAAGCCTTCCCTGCGCCTCATAGATGTAGGCTAAGGCTTTCAGGAGAACGGCATTGTCTTCAAATTGCTCAAAATTTTCTTCAAGAATGCCGTCTGCATATCCCATCTTGTTCCATTTTTCCGAAAAGTGCCGATAGGCATCCAAATAAAAGTAAGGAGAATTTGAGAAGCTAATTTCGAAGCGCTCAAAGACTTTTTTAGCTGCAGCAAAGGAACTACTGGTTTCCAGTTCCTTCAGGTAGGTGGAGGAATTCTCCAGTATTTCTTCCGAGCTTAATACCTTTCCGGTTGCAAAATTGTTACGAAGTCTTGCGGTGTCGGTTATTGTCTCCGTTTTTGGGTAGCTCGACAATGTATTAATAATAACAACACCCCCTGATCCAACTGATCCGTAGCGAGTTGCCGAGGAGACGCTTCCTAAAACAGCAATGCGTTTGATAACGCTGACATCCAACCAAAGCGGAACTTCCGTAACAACTACCCCATCTATATCAAAAATAGCAGGTCCAAAGGTGAAAGCGCTACTCCCCCCCCTTATAAATACCGCTCCGCCATTCAGACAATCCCCAACGATTCTCATACTGGCAAAACCTGCAAAACGACTGCGCAGTAATTCGAGAACGCAGATATAAATTTGGGGAATATCTTTCTCATCTAATACTCGGATCCTACCAGGCGCAGTTTTCGCGTCCATATAACCGAAAGCAGTATTTATAATATCGTCACGTAATAGATATTCGTTCTTAAGCTCTTCTTGAGATTTCAGCCTATTCCCCACCACGGTGACCCCTCCTAATTCCTTCACATCGGGTACCATTTTTACGTTCAAAATCCGGGTAACATCTTCAATCATAATATTGAAGGTTTTCATACCCCGGTGGGAATAACTCACGACATCCCCAGTGTTTACCGTTAAATTGTATCTCCCAGTGCTGTCGGAAAAAGTGCTTTTAGTGGAGCCGGTTACACTAACAGAAACATTGGGCATAGGATTGTCTCCATCGGAAATAAAACCACTAATAATCCTGGGACTCGTTTGAGAAAATCCTAAAAAAGAGATAGAGAAACAGAAAAGAAGTACTGTTTTTTTCATAGCTAATCCTTTAATTTTCATTAAATTACTAAAAAGTACTCCTATTTAAGAATTCCTAAGGAAAACTTTAACAAGGCTAATTCCCCTGGTAATTTCTTACCCTTGGAATAAGCAAAAGCTTCGTCTGTCGTCCGTTTACGTAGCGAAATCCCTTCTTCCCAAAAAAGCCGGCTTCCTCTAACATCACCCGAATATCCCTTTTCCATTCGGGAATGGTGACTGTGGTATTTAATTCGATGGCATAAACCGTGTTAGGCCGTAATGGATACCTTTCCCCATCGTCTTTCATTACCCCTTCCTGTGCATCCCACATGCCGATAGTAGTCCCTGCTGAATGCCCATAGAAACCCAACGGATGGGTGTAAATCACAGGTTTAAACCCTGCCGCTCTAGCCTCAGCCAAAGACTTTGCCAATATTTCATTACCAGTTCGACCCTCAATCATGTTAGCTGTCAAAAAGTCCTGAACCTTATTCCCTGCTTCCAGTGCTTTAACCAAAAAGTCCGGGGCTTCTGTCTCTTCCGGTTTTAAGACATAAGCTAGCTCCTGACAGTCCGTATTCAGTCTCAAATAGGTAATGCCGACATCGCAATGTACCAGATCTCCTGGTAAAATAACCACGTCCTCGGGCCCGTCAGAGAAGGAATAAAGATTTGCTACCGTGTTTTCACTGGTACGTTGTACATCAACAGTAGGATGGAACCAGGTCTTTAAGCCTAAGTCCGTAACTTTTTGACGCATCCACCATTCCACTTTTCCGGTAGTTGTTATTCCGGGAGTGATCACTTTTTCCGAAAAGGCCTCGGCAATAATGTTGTGCGTAATATTGACCAGTTGATCATAAATGACCATTTCCCTTTCGGTTCTGGTCTCTATCCATCGAACGGCCAATTGCTCCGCAGAAACGATTTTGTTATGGTATTTTTTTGGTAAGCGTTGCACGAATTCTGAATAATCCGTTTTTACCAATCCATCCGCGATATTGTGATCCTTGGAAAAGTTAAGTCCGATCTTATCAGGACTCCGTTCTTCTATAAGCTGTACTAATCGTTTCCATTGATCCGGCTCCTTTTCTTTATCCCAGGCAGAGGTAATGTTTTTACCAACATTATAGCGGGCCACTGCGAGTTTATGGATACTATCCCTTTCTTTATCCCTGTAAAACAAGAGGATTGTGCGCCTCCTTGCGTTTAACCAGGTTGCAGGTAACATGGTGCGCAACACCGGATCTTCATTGTATTCCCGGGATATCAGCACCCACATATCAATACCTGCCTCATCCATCAATTGGGGCAACAGGTTTGTAAAACGTTCTGCCAGGATCTCGTCTATTACTTTGGCCTGCTCCCGTTCTGAAAGGATTTGTTGTGAAAAAACAAAATACGGTACCAAAAAGAATAATAATCGGATGGTCATCATTAAAGATTTATGGTGTTGTTCAAATTTAGGTTTTCCCTAAAGATTTCTGTGTTGCCTTACGGTCTACTTTGCCATTTTTGGTTTCTTTAAACGATACAACCGTCACCACCTCTTTAGGAATTTCAAATTGAGTGAGTTCCTTGTTCATTTTCAACTTTTCCAATAGCAGCTGTTTATCCAGCTGTGCTTCTACAAACAAGACTACTTTTTCGCCCAGGTCGGCATCCGGTACTCCGGCGATAAAGAATCGGCAATTAAGGCTGGAGGCCAGCTTTGCCTCTATTTCCTCCGGAATCAATTTGATCCCTCCCGAATTGATAATGTTATCATACCTCCCTAACCACTTAAAATGGGTAGTACCCTTTAACCTTACCAGATCATTGGTCACAACTTTTTTATCGCTTATTCTTGGCGCTATTATCACCAGACAGCCTCTAGTATCAGTGGTGATACTAACATAAGGAAGCGTTTGGAAGTAGGTAGTGTTTTCAAGTGGCCCCGCTGATGCGATTTGCTTTACAGCTACATGGGAAACGGTCTCCGTCATCCCATAGGTTTCATAAATATTGGTGTTTAGGTTTTTTAATTCTTGCGCCAGTCTGGAGGATACCGGAGCGCCACCAAGGATAAGGGTCTTGACTTTATTTAGCTCAGAAAGGGAGTTCCGTGCTTGTAAGGGTACCATAGCACAGAAGCCATAAGTCTTTGAGACAGATTGCAAAGGTTCAGAAGTAGGCGCGACCACATCCAAATCCAATCCGAGTATCAGGGCTCTTACCAGCATCATCTTTCCAGCTATAAATTCAGCGGAAAGACATAACAAGGCGGAATCTCCCGGCTTAGTACTTAAAAAACTTCCAGTAGCCAAGGCGGAATTGATCATGTGTTCCTTTTGCAAGGAGATTTTCTTAGGTGCCCCTGTAGAGCCGGAAGTGGTTACTGCAATTGTCTTTGATGCATTGAACCAATGCTGCAAAAAATCACCCACAGCTTTCTCGTAAGGTTTTCCATTTTTAGATAAGGTGGCGGCAACCTCCTTTAAGGTTTCGCTGTCATAACAGCAGCCGTTAAGTTTGAACTGCGGGTGTATCCTCATTTTGCAAAGCAACAAATTGTTCTTTGGTCAGTACTTTTCCGGATAAACGCTCTTTCCAGTTAGTCCAACGGTATTTTTTGCTAAAGATGAACAACAGGATGGGAAATACCACAAATACGGGGATGATCACATCCCAACCTAAAGTTGGCTCAGCAACATTTCGATAAATAGAGTCTGTTTGAAAGGCGGTCCAATCTGCGGTAACTAATAAGGCTGTGATCAAATTATTTGCTGCATGAAATCCCAAAGCCAGTTCCAGGCCTTCATCCATTAATGTCATTATCCCCAAAAAAAACCCGGTGCCAATATAGTACACCATAATTCCATAGCCCAACTTTTCCACTTCGGGATTCGCCACATGTAACAGTCCAAATAGTATTGAGGTAACCACTAAGGGTACCCATCTGTTCTTTGCCAATAACCCAAGGCCCTGCATAAGATGACCCCGAAAAAGGTATTCCTCAAAACTAGTTTGCAGTGGGATAAGAAGTATGGCTATTACTGCCAGTATCAAAAACTTCTCCAAATCAAAATTCCATACATAGTCGTCAGGTGAGGCAAAGACATCCCCAAGGGTGAAAATTGCAGTGATCCCTCCCCAAAGAAAAAAAGCATAAAAAATACGTCTCCAGTCTACTTTTTTCCGAGAGGTAGTTAAGGCGGTTAGTGGCTGAGGATGCACCAGATACGTCCAACCGATTACCACCAGAAGTCCAACGGCAAAAGGGAGAAGTAAAAAAATTAACGTTATCGAAGGTCCCAGTTGTTCGATCATGGTATTCATCATGGCCGTGGTGTCCATAGGAGATAAATACATGGCCACTGCGTTAAAGGCCACATAACCAACAAATAAAGTAGGAATGATAAAAAACTTCCACAGACCTATATCGCCTTTATACCCCTGTTCTATGTACATAGTTGTTGAATTATATCGTGCTGCCAAGATAGTTGTTTTCTATAATATAAATTTCCATTCTCCACTTCGAGCGGGCTTGTGAAATTGTTGGTAAAAAGGCTTCCCGTACCGAGCCCCTGTGGCATTGTATTGTTCAGCGTAAAGGTCCATTGCGCTATGGCATTTAACCCCACATTACTTTCCAGCGCACTGGTCACCCACCATCCTATTCCAAATTGCTCAGCCAGGGTAATCCATTCTTTGCAAGAGGTATATCCTCCTAGTAAACTGGGTTTTAAAATGATATATTGCGGACGAATGATCTGCAGCAACTCCTTTCTTTCCATGGTATTGTGAATCCCAATCAATTCTTCATCCAGTGCAATAGGAACAGGAGTTTTCCGGCATAAATCAGCCATTGCCTTTCATTGCATCTTTGCAATAGGCTGTACAATGGAATGTATCCCTAGTTCTGCCAATTGGTTCAGGACTGCTATGGCTCTTGAAGGGGAAAAAGCGCCATTAGCGTCCACACGTAGCACCAGCTCTTTTTCGGGGAATTGCCTTCTAATATTTTTCAGGAGTTTCAATTCCACCGCAAAATCAATGGCTCCGATCTTCATCTTAATACATCGGAATCCCTGTTCCAAACGTTGTTGAATTTGGTCCAACATAAATGACTCTTCTCCCATCCAAATAAGGCCATTGATAGGAATAGCTGCTTCTGATGAAGTGAAGCGGGAGGGAAAGAGTTCAAAGGTGCTGCTGCCTTCAAAAGATAGCAATGCTTGTTCTAATCCAAATTTTATAGATGGAAAGTCTTCTAATTTCTGCAGAAGTTCTTGCTTATCTAAATGGATGTTCTTGCAGGTCCATAACAATTGCCTTTCATAATCGGGTTTGTCATCTATGCTTAAACCCCGTAAAAGTCCACATTCTCCTATCCCATAGCGGTTCCCATCCCGAAGTATGATAAACCATGTCTCCTTTTGTTTTAAGATCCCCCTGGAGGTGCCGCTTGGCCTTTTGAAATTGAGAATATGCTTTGAATGGCTCGCTTGCATTGATCGGCAAAAATACTACTATTCCAGTTTAGTATACAGCAGGAGGTGCAAGGTGAAAAAAAGTTAACGTTTAGTGTAGTCTCACAACACAAAAGACCAGCTTAGTTAAAATTAAACCAGAAACGGACTCCTTCGTTTGCCCGATCAACATTTAACTTGGATTGTAGTTGATTTACAAGCCGATTGATTAAACGTAGCCCCATAGAATTACTGGTTCGTTCGTCGGTATCTTCGGGTAGGCCTACTCCGTTATCCGAATACTCAAAATAACCCTCATCGCCATTTTTCCTTAGATGGATGTAAATTTTCCCATTATCATCACTTTCAGGAAATGCATATTTAAAGGTATTGGACACCAATTCATTCAAAATAAGCCCGAAAGGAATGGCTCTGTCGATATCCAGTTCTGTACCTTCGGCATCTACCGTAATGCTGATATTGTGTCCTCCCTTTTTGTAAACGGATTGCACACTGTTAATCAGACTTTCTATATATCCTTGCATCTCAATAACCGACAGGTCTTCATTTTGATACAGCTTTTGATGGATCAGGGCCATTGCTTTAACCCTGCTTTTTCCTTCTTCAAGGGCTTCAATTGCAGCTTTGCTCTTCGTATTTCGGGTTTGAAGGCTCAACAAACTCGAGACCATTTGCAGGTTGTTCTTTACACGATGATGAATTTCCTTTAGCAAGGAATCCTTCTCTTTAAGCGAGTTTTCAATAATATATTTTTGTTCTGCAATAAGGCGCTGATTCTTGATACTTTTAAGATAAGCATATACCAACCCCATGAAACCCAGTAAGGTGAAAATCAAGGAAATAATAACCAGATTTATCCTTTCGTCTTTTGCCTGTATTTCACTTCTAATTTTTTCGTTCGCCAGTTTCTGTTCGTTGATAAGTCGTCTAGAGTTTTCTAAATCAGAGGTGCCAACTATAGCTACCAACTGTTGTTGCAAAATAGATCTTTCGTTCGCTTTTAAGGAATCCATAATATATTCGTTCCGCTTGTAAAAGCCTGAGCTACTTCTGAAGTTTTCTTGTATATCAAAGTAGTCCGCCAACAGTTTATTTCGCTTGATTTCTTGTTTAATGGCTATACTTTCAAATTCGTTATCCAAAAGCGCTTTTGCAGTTTCGTCATTCTCCAGTTTGAGATGTGCTTCTGCCAGATTCAGAGTGTTGTCAATAATTTGCTTTTTATAGCTTCCATTATTGAACTCTTCCAAAACACTAAGGCTATTGGTCAAAAGAGGTACTGCTTCCGGATACTCTTTAAGTTGCACATGACATTTGCCAATGTTTCCTTCAATCTCTGCCTTTAGCGCTTCACTTTCAAAAATATCTTTATCGGATTTTTGTTTGGAAATGTCGTTGATATAGACTTCCAGAAAACCCAAAGCCTTTTTAAACTCATTAGTAGCGGTTTCCGGGGATTTATCCAGGTAAAGGTAGTGGCCTACCGTATTGTGGTGTTTGGCCAACGCCAAATGATCATTATCCGGAATTGTGGGCTTTACCGCAAGTATATATTGTTCCATCGCCTTCCTGTAGAGCCCCATGTTTGCATAAATATCATAAAACGGAACGCTCTGAGTAATACCGAGTGCTTGCATTTGTTCACGAATCTCAATTTGCTTGTCATACATTTGAAGCTTTCCGTAATTGAGGTCTAAAAGCTGCAGGATTAACTTCACGGAAGTACTGTCCAAACTATCTACCTCCTTGAAAAGTTCATTGGCGATGGCTATGCTTTTATAATGATCAGCTATATCATTATACAGCTGTGCTTGCATTAATCTGTACGCCTGAATACCCAAAGTGTCTTTTGATTTTTCTGCAGTATTCAGATATACTTTCACCACTTCTAACCAATCGTAGGCCGAGCTATTTTTATATCGGTTAGGGGTATCGTAGAAAAAGTCTAATTTATTTGCTGCACCGTTGGTTTCCTGAAATGCTTTGAAAGGATCTTCCTCTTCCTGGACAAATTGCGCCTGTAGCACCCCTAATCCCAGAAAAAGGAATGCAAAAAAAATCAGCGTTTTTCTTTTCGGCCTAACCATTACTTCATGTCCTTTCTTGGGACGAATCCATTTTAAAAATGCAGTCTTTCTGCTTGTCATTACAAAATTAATATCCTCCTGGCTGTGTAATCAATTTTTGTTGTAAATCCAGTAGCTTAAGTGGTGAAAATTGCAAAAATGCTACAACTACCTGTACAGCAATGTATTCATTACCGTAAAGATGGTCCACAATTAAAAAAAAGACCGCACTTAATCTTTGTACAGTCTTTTTAAGACATTATATGGATGTAAGATTTGGGGGGCAACAATGTCCGATTCAAAAATAGAGGGAAAGCGGGTGCAAGTTGCCGTTTTGTTGTGAAAGTGTATTTTTTTGTTGTGAACTAAGGGGTAACCAATGCACAAGTGCATTTTATCGTGGTTTTGTGCATTTCATGGAAGAGGGTTAGGGAGTAGGATATTTAAAAACAAAGAGCCCTGTCCGAAAACAAGGCCCTTTTACGAGAACACTATATGAAAATGAAAAAATTACCCTTTAAAATTTAATATCATTTTTAAACACTTCAAATCTACTCATGGAGCTATTCCGAAGGAAACTATTGTTGTGAAGCTCCTTTAAATTGTGGTGAATGTTTAGAATTTCAGTTGAGGACAAAAAAAAGTGCCGTGATTACGGCACCTATTTGTTTCGATGTTAATTAGGCACTACCCTTTTTACGAATTCATAGAGGATATGATAAATTCCTTAAAGTCTTTTGAAATTGGGATTAGCGTGTTATTTATCATAATATCCTTAGAGTTAATGGCATCTATATGATCTACATTAACTATGTAGGACTTATGGGCCCTAAAAAACTTGTTCTTTGGTAATTTCTCCAGGTAGTCCTTCAAAGGAGAACGTACCAGGAATTTCTTGTCAACCGTATTCACTTCCAGGTAAACATTATCCGCTTTGATAAATTGAATGTCTCCAAATTGGATGCGATAATACAAGTGCTGTTTTTTTACAAAAATGGAATCCTTTAAGACGGAATTGGAGGTAAAACTTTCTCCTCCTGTTTCCGCGATATCGGTACTGGCATTTTTCTTGGAATAATTAAAATTGGATAATGCAATTTCAATAGAAGTGTACAAATCCTGTTGCTCAAAGGGTTTTACCAAATAGCCGTCTGGTTTAACCGTTTTTGCATTTTCCACGGTAGCTTTATCTGAGTTTGAGGTCACAAAAATGAACGGAATGTTGTAGTTCTGTCGGATATGTTTACCTAAATCAATCCCAGTTTTATCTGAGGCCAAAATAATGTCAATCAAAACAAGATCTACATGGTTGTTTTTGAGCACCTCTATGGCCTGCTCATAAACAATTACATTGTCAACCACTTCATAACCAATTTCTTCCAGCATAGACTGCATATCATCGGCTATGATGACATTATCCTCAACTATAAGAATTTTGATGGGGTGTTCCAAAATGGCTTAATTTAGAAATTTTTAACAATCAAAATTACAAAAAATAATTGATCGAGATGTAGAACCAAAGGGAGAGGAAAAATGTGCTTAAGGCTAATTTCTTTAATTCAGGGTCCAATAGAGAGGGATTTTCAGTGTTGACCACCGTACGCAAATGAAGAAAAATAGGTACATACAATAGCATATGGACAAACCCAAAAAGAGAAGGCATTTGAACACCACTATACATCAAAAAACACAAGAAGCTCATCACAATCAGAAAAGTGTGATACCTTTTTCCACTGGCAAAACCCATACGAACGACCATGGTGTTTTTACCATGCTTTTTGTCCGAGACTACATCTCTTAAATTGTTAAGATTCAATACTCCAACACACAATACCCCGATGCCTATGGCGGGAAGCGCATCCCAGTAGGTCAGTTCCTGTGTATACAAAAATTTAGTTCCCAATACCGCCAGCAATCCAAAAAAGAGAAATACAAATACATCTCCTAAGCCAATGTATCCATACGCATTGGTGCCTACCGTGTATCGTATGGCTGCCCAAATACTGAAGATCCCCAACAAAAAGAAGAGCAGGAGGAGCGGTAGCTGTTCCTTGCCAAAAACATACACTAAAAGTACCGTCGCAAGTAAAAGACTGATCACCGTGCTAACTATAATCCCTCTTTTGAGTTCAGTGGCAGATAACGCACCGCTTTGAAGTGCCCGAACAGGCCCAATACGATCTTTCCCATCTGTTCCTTTAACGCCATCACCATAATCATTGGCAAAATTAGAAGTAATCTGAAATCCGACCGTGACTAAAATGCAGAGTAAAAATGTAAACCAATCCTGGTATGTAGCGTGATTGGCCAGAGCTGTCCCGACCACCACTCCGGAAACCGATAAGGGAAGTGTGCGAAGTCTTGCCGCACTTAGCCAAGTCTTAACGCTGTTCAATTATTCGGCAGATTCAATTTTAAGGCGTTTTCCGTCCTGGTAAGACGCTACAAAAGCATCATCAAACCCTAGGCTCACCAACTGTAATCGGAAGGATTGTGCTTCCTCCAAGGTTTCAAAGGTACCAAGGGAATAGGCATAATACGGATTGGTCTTAACAAACAAGGTGTTGGTCAAAGCTTCAGACGCCAACGTAATATTGTTATCTACAAAAGACTTTACCTGCACGGAATAGATCTTTTCTTTTTCCAAAAATTGTTTCGCCAGATAAAATTCCTTTACCAAACTTAATTCCTGATTTTGCTGCTTAAGGTTATCCATTCGTGTTTTTATCGCCTCCAGGCTATCTATAGAAAACAAAACGTTTTGATTGCCCTTTGAAGTACTTACCCCGGCCGTAAAAGAAGTAATTGCCAAAGCACTAACCAATAACAATGCCGTAATTCCTATAAAAACATTACGCTGAATCTTAAGCTTCCGCAGGTCTTTGTTCTTGAACTTTATTTGATCCAGCAATCTTTCGTTGATAATTTGGGACTTTTCGATATCCTTGTGTAGATCCAACAAATCGTTTTCTTCTATGAATGGCATGCTTGAGAAAATTTAATCGTTAATGAAGTAAGAAGATAAAAACCAACTACTTAGGCAACCCTACAATTGCAAATGTAATGGTTTTGACCAAAGAAAAAAATCATAATAAAAAACCAGGTGCTACGACCATTTGTCCTATTCCCTAGCCACCAGATAGATGCCTTCGGGTTTCAACACTATTTTCCGTTCTTTGTATAGTACTCCAATCGCTTTTTTGAATAACTTTTTACTAAGTTCGAGTTGATCCTTAATCTCTTCGGGAGAGGATTTATCATGTAGTGGAAGAAAGCCACCGCTTTCTTTTAATTTCTGAAGGACATACTGAGCAGTTGCCCCTAACATTTTAAATCCAATGGGTTGAAGGGTTACATCTACCTTGCCATCTTCTCTTACCTTTTTTATGTAGCCCTTTATGGTATCCCCAACCTCAATCTTTTTAAAAACATCATCAAAATACAACAACCCTTTAAAGGCGTTATTGATTATTACCTCCCAACCTAATTCCGTTTTTCGGTAAATTAAAAGTGTTATCTCCTCGTTACTGGACAAACTCTGATCAAAAGTTCTGAGATAGTTTTCAATTCTGGTGGAAGCTGTTAATCTGAAGCTTTTCTCATCCAAATAGCAATGCACAACGTATGCTTTCCCGACCATCATTCGTGCGCGTTGTTCCCTAAAAGGCACAAATAATTGCTTTTCAAGTCCCCAATCTACAAATGCCCCAATACCACTGGTGGCAACACAGCGTAAATAAGCAAAACCATCTCTTTTGATCAAAGGTGTAATTGTTGTGGCAACTGGTCTTTCCTGGTGGTCCAGATAACAAAACACCTGAATTTTTTGATCGCGCTTTATTCCTTCGGGAACGTATTTGTTAGGCAACAGAATTTCCGTTCCTTCAGCGTCGCTTAAAAATACCCCTACACTTGTGCTTCGAAGCACGCTTAGTTCATTAAAATCGCCAATCTTAATCATTCCAAGGATATTAAAAACAAAAAACCGTGCTTGGCACGGTTTATCTTACTTATTTTGACAGAGGCTATTAATTGTAAACGGATTCTTTACCAAAATGTTTGGCCAACTGATAATAGATTACAGCTCTATGCTTGTTTTTATCTCCCCTTCCATATTTATCAATTACGCTATTTATTGCATCCATCAATTCCGGGCCATCAGCAAGTCCCAGCTTTTTGATCAAGAAATTGTTCTTAACCGTTGCTAATTCTTTGTCGTCGCTCCCGGAAACTTTAGAAGCATCAAGATTGTAGATAGCCGGTCCTAAACCAATTGCGACTTTTGTAAGAAAATCCATATCCGGAGTCTCTCCAAACTTTTCTTTGATGTCCGCCGCATACTTCTCAATTAATTCATCTCTTTTACTCATGGTCGTTAGTGTTCTTTATAAGTTATCAATAGTCCGAAGATATGAAATCAAAGTAATCAAGCAAAATTTTGTTGTTCTCTTCTCTAGGGGTAAAAACTTCCAACACTTTTGCCCGATCAGACGGTTGATAAAAATCTTGAAGCGCATTCGCCAACTCCTGATTATCACTGGCAGAATCGTAGTATAATCCGAATTGCTCACATAGATGAGGAGCACTTAGTTGATGCGTGGTTTCGAAGTATTTTGCAAAAAGTTCAGAGTTGTCAAATCCAGGTAAAATTCTAAAAATTCCTCCCCCTGAATTATTGATCAGTATAACCCGAAAATCTGGTCTGACATACTTATTCCAAAATGCATTGCTATCATAGAAAAAACTCAGATCACCGGTAATTAGTAAAGTAGGATTTTTCGAATGATATGCAGCTCCAATCGCAGTGGAAGTACTACCGTCAATACCACTGGTTCCCCGGTTACAAAAAACAGCTATGCTAGGATGAATCTCAAAGAGTTGGGCATATCGTACTGTAGAACTATTGGAAAGCTGGAGGTGATAACCATGAGGGATACTACCAAGAATAGCATCGAAAGCTTTGAAATCTGAAAAAGTGATTTTTTTCAAATACTGTTTTCTTCGGTTTATATAATTGTTTTTATGAACTTCCCAGAACGGTCCGTATTCGCTTTTTAGCGGTTTAGTTCCTGAAAGCAAGCTATTTAGGAAGGTATTCGCATCTGCCTTAAAATGTTTGGAAAGTGCTAAGTACGTATCATAGGCTTTGTATTCATGCACATGCCAATGCTGTTTTGGTCTGTACCTTCTTAAAAAGGCCTTCACCTTTTTTGATACAATTAGGCCACCAAAAGTCAGTAAAATATCAGGCTGCAACGATTTGAACAGATCATCTGCATCCAGCGCTTTTTCTACCGGAAAGATGATACTGTCGATACTGGGAAAAAAGTTGGGATGATGCAAATTGGATGTCGTTTCTGTAAAAACCAAAACAGAAGGGTCTTCGGCCAGCCTATTAAGAACTTCCGGGTTGATACTTTCCGGGTTATTCACTCCAACCAAAACCATCTTGCGCTGCGCTGTATTCCAGGAATTCCTGGCTTCAGAAATTTGAACAGGTTCTTTTTCGATTGCAGCAACGGGTCTAGAAATATCTTTTGGAGATTCGTTCCACGGAATTCTGCCATATAACGGCTCTTCTAAGGGAATGTTAATATGCACCGGTAATTTTTCTTCAAACGCTACACTCATCGCCTTCTCAACTTCCTTTTGATTAAATCCTTCTACTTCTTGTTGAGAATGGGTCAAGAGTGCTGGGCTAAATTCTCTGATGGTCTCAGCAGCATGAGAGACATCCAATTTTAAGTTTGCAGAATAGCCTATATGTCTATGAAATACATGATCTTGTCGAATGGTTTGACCATCACCGATATCAATTTTATATGGAGGCCGGTCTGCAGATATCACCACTATAGGAATAGCACTGTAAAAGGCCTCTGCGACAGCCGGATAATAATTTAACAATGCGCTTCCGGAAGTACACACTACTGCCACAGGCTTACGACTCTGCTGGGCAATACCCATGGCGAAAAAAGCCGCGCTTCGTTCATCTACAATGCTAAAGCACTCAAAAAAAGGATCGTTGGCGAAACTTAAGGTAAGGGGTGCATTACGGGAACCTGGAGAAATTACGATATGTTTGATTTGCCTTTTTTTGCAGGCTAACACTAAATTCCTTGCGGAAGGTATGTTTGAGTATTCCATGAAGCGCAAAAGTACGACGGCTGTTGTTTATAAACCAACTGTACCTTATAGTACGTCGAGCATCGTTCGACTTTTATATTGTGTCTCTAACCACTCCTGTTCAGGATCAGAGTCTTTGGTTACACCTCCACCAACAAATATATGGACAGCCTCTTTTTCCATTTGCATGCACCTAAGGTTTACATAAAGTTGAAGCTGCTCTTTTTGATCCAAATTTAAGCCCCCTAAGAACCCTGTGTAATATTTCCTGGAATACGATTCGTTTTCCTGAATAAACGCCAAGGCCTCATATTTGGGTAGTCCACATACCGCAGGGGTAGGATGCAACGCCTTAATAATTGCGTCCCAATCTTGAAGCGGAATCCCCATAGCAGAAATTTCGGTTTTTAGATGCCATAATTTTCCGGATCTCACAGTTTTGGTCTCAGAACATTCCAGATTATCTACGTAGCTACCCAACTCTTTTTTGATAAAATCTGTTACTATTTGCTGTTCCTTCAATTCTTTTGACGTCCACATTGGAGCTACTCCTCCTTCAACAGGAAGAGTTCCTGCCAGCGAAGTTGTAGACAACCTTCCTTTTCCAATTTCCAAAAAACGTTCAGGGGTGGCTCCCAACCAGGTTCCTACCTTAGGATGATGAAAAAAATACACCATGGCCTGATCATATCGTGACAGTATAGTTTCAAAGATGTTCAAAGGGGCTTTCCTATAAGAGGTAGTAATTTTTCTCGAAAGCACAACCTTTTTGAGGTCTCCATCCTCGATCGCCTTAATCCCCTTTTTAAGTAACTCGATGTGAGTCGTTCTACCGTCGCTAACAAGTTGCTCATTGTCGGCATTGCGGAACTCAGATTTTTCCCAGGGGTATGCTTCAATTTGATCTGCACGAAGCAACACGATATTGTCTTGCATATCAAAGGGAGCAAAAAGGAAACCGGACTGCCTATAGTCCTGTAACACTGTTAACTCTTGATCCTCTTGATAAATCGCATGAATCGTTTGGGATTCCGGTGCTCTGAACAATGCAAATGGGAGGTTCTGGAATAGCCGTTCCCTAATTTTGTCAAATAGGACGCTATGCTTTAGGGAGGGCAATGGTCGTCAATTTGCAATTAGAAATAAGTTCTCCTTCTTCATTCGTAACTTTTATTTCCCAAAGCTGTGTGGTTCTGCCCTTATGAATCATGGCAGCTTTGGCATAAACAAAGCCTTCTCTGACACTTTTAACATGATTGGCCGCTATTTCAATTCCACGTACAACCAACTTGTTGGCATCTAAAAAAATATAAGAAGCTGCACTTCCCACACTTTCGGCAAGTGCCACTGTGGCCCCTCCATGGAGGACCCCATCCGGTTGAAAAACTTTAGGCCCTACAGGCATCCTGGCGATTAAAAAATTCTCCCCTACATCTACATACTCAATATCCAGTGTTTCCATCAATGTTCCCTGGCGTACCTGATTACATACCGCCAATATTTTCGTTTTGTGATCTTGCATCAAGTTTTTTTGCAAAATTACGGATTCAACCGGCTACCTTAGGTAACGATTTCCAAAACACATGAAAAAAGCAACTAAAACTATAAGCTACCAAAGCACCAATTCGTATGAAACACTGTACGAGCTTTCCGAGGATACCAAAAATGTTTGGATAACTTTTCACGGTATGGGCTATTTAGCCCGCTACTTTTTAAGGCACTTTCAGGTACTGGATGAAAAAGACAACTATCTAATTGCACCACAAGCACCTTCAAAGTATTACCTTGATACTGCCTTTAAAAATGTTGGGGCCAGTTGGCTTACCCGGGAAGATACCGTGCAAGAGGTTGGCAATGTTCTGAATTATGTAGATAAGGTTTGGGAAACGGAAAACGCAGGAAACATAAACAACCCTATAATTTTCGGATTTTCACAAGGAGTGTCGATCGCCCTGCGGTGGTGCGCTCGACAAAGAATTCCGTGTAAAAAACTGGTATTATATGCTGGTGGTATCCCAAATGAGTTTACCAAAAACGATTTTGCCTTTTTAAGCGCAGCTGGTACCGAAGTAATACTAGTTTATGGAGAAGATGATCCCTTCCTATCTCCGGGGCGTATCGCTACAGAAACGGAAAAAGCGACGGCTCTTTTTGGACCAGCCATGACTATTGTTTCGTTCAAAGGAGAGCATGAGTTACGCCCGGAAATACTCCTGGAAATTGCCAAATGATATTTAATTCTGGGGATTCTCCTTGTTTTCTGCAGCTACATGATAGTTGATTTTTCGGGTAACATAGCTGTTGTCCGGAGTAACGATCTTTTTTACCCAGTTCTTTTCAGGGGCATTATCAAATTGATAGATATATTCCTTTTCCCCGACAGCATTTCCCCGTTTTGTGATTTCTTTAGTTAGAAAACCATCTGCATTGTAACGGTAAGTGTGTTTTTCCTGACTTTCGAACTGTTTTTCGGCAGAGTCAAAAAGGAATAATTCCTTAACAATTAAGTTGTTATTCGAATCAAGTCGTTCTTCAACCGCCTTGTCCAATTCCCCATCCAGGTATTCTTTGGTCAAAATCGTTTTCTGCTGTTCTCCTCTCGCGCTTTTTCCATAAGACTCCCTTATCGACTTTTGAATCACCCCATTTTCCAGATACGTTTTGGTAGTTTCATTTTTGTAACTGGTATATTCTATGATAATTTCATCCACCGCATTTTGATGGGAGATTACTATACGTTTTAATTGATTACTGTCGTCAAAATGGTACTCTTGTGTCTCCAGAAATTCTTTGTCATAAGAAATGATTTTCTCTTTTACAATCTTATGATCCGTGCTGTCTACCGTATAGAGATACGCCATTGAACTGGATAAGTCCAAAGTGTTATTTTTGTAGCTTTCTGTCCTTTTTTCGACCACAGTGCCGTTATCATATTTGTAAACGGTCAAATCCCTATCCTCTTCATTATACTTAGTAGTTACCGTTAGTAATCTACCTCGTTCATCAAATTCAAACACTTCACTACCATAATCAGTGATCACTTGGCACTGCTTAACACTTCCTCTTAAATCAAAATCCTTTACTGTAAATTGCTCAATTTCCTGGGCAATAGCTCCATAAACGGATAGAAAGAGACAGCAATAAAATGTTAGGTAGTTTTTTGACATATTGCAAAATTAAGTGCTTCTTAAAGATTGGGAAAACAAAAGCAATGCCAATCGTTAAAATTCACCAAAGTTTAGGTAAGTTTAAAACTTTCTTTCAGGGTGAAATGATGAGGTCTCTAAGGATAGCTTTTTGTCTGAAACCACTTCACTGATCAATTTTCCGGTGGCAGGACCCAAACTCCAGCCCATCATGGCATGTCCGGTGGCAACCACTAAATTCTTGATTTTGCTATATCTGCCAATATAGGGTAGCCCATCCGGAGAAACAGGCCGGAGGCCATATTGAGCAGTATTGATCGCCTCTTCAGGAATACTAAGGCCTGGATAGTATTTTGCAACACCCTGAGCTATTGCGGCTACCCGTTCTCTTCGTATATGATGGTTTATTCCGGAGAATTCCATTGTTCCTGCAAACCGGGTAAACCCGCGCATTGGGGAAACTGCAATTTTTGCTTCACATAACAAGGCGGGCATAGTAATTCCGGTAGTGTCCCTAAGGTTAATACCGTACCCTTTTCCTGCTTGCATAGGTAAATTCCATCCCAACTTTTTGGTGAATCCAGAAGACCAGGAACCCATTGCCAAGACCACCTCATCGGCAGTGTACGCGTTTTTATCCGTGGTTACCCCTTGTATCTTATCCCCGTTATGCTGTAGCTCCACTACCCCTTCCTGCTGCCTAATTTGAACCCGTACTTCAGATAAATAGTTGGTCATGGCCTTCATAAATTCAGGTGGAGTGGTTTGCGCATCACATAAATAGTGATATGCCCCCAGCGCATTTAAAGCCCTTTTGGGCTCGATCTCCTTTAAGGCTTCAGCACTCAACTGCGTTACTTCAAGCCCTAATTCCCGTGCTCTTTCCGCATTTTTGCCTTCTAACTCCTCGTACTTCTTAGTTTGATACACCATTAGGAGTCCTTTCTTTTCTAGATGGAAATTGCCGAGATCTCCCGAAGCTTTTATGGTTTCGAACAATTGTTTACTGAACAAATTCAAATCCCGGATAACCGGAATAGCCCTTTCCACTTTAGCTGCAGTACACGATTTTTTAAAAAACCAGGCCCATTTTAAAAAGTCACTATCCCATCTGGGTTTGATGTAAAAGGGACTAGTAGAATTAAACATATAGCGAATCCCCTGGTTAATCATACCGGGAGCTGAAAGTGGTATAAAATGACTGGGAACGAGATATCCGGCGTTCACAAAAGAGGCACCGGAATCCATTTTGGATTTGTCAATAATAGTAACTTGATGTCCTTCTTTCTGAAGATAATAAGCGCAACATAAGCCTATGATGCCGCCACCTACTACGATTACGTTCTTTGCCATCTCAAACTACTTGAAAACCGTGAGCGTAAGGATCATCATCGGTATCTATGGTGATAGTATTAACCCCATAGACCTTTGCCCATCCCCGTATTACCGGAACAATTGCCTTGTATTGTCCCAGGGTGGTAGTCATTTTAACATGCCCTGTAAATGTGGACCCGATAATACTCTCATGAACAAATGGTTCTCCCTCCTTTAAACGGCCTTTTGCATAAAGTTGCGCCATTCGGGCCGAAGTACCGGTGCCGCAGGGAGAACGATCGATAGCTTTATCTCCATAGAATACCGCATTCCGTGCGGTACTCCCATTTTGCTTAGGGGCTCCCGTCCATAAAACATGTGAAACCTCCCGGATCGTAGTATTCTCCGGGTGTATGAACTGATTTGGATACCTAGTATTGATCCGTTCCCTTATCATTTTGGAGAGCCGTATTAAATCACTGGCTGCGTAGTCATTTACATCTGAGTAACTCTCCTGTGCTTCAATAATGGCGTAAAAATTTCCACCGTAGGCAACGTCAAAAACCACGGTGCCAAGTCCTTCACATTCAATCTCCAATCCACTTGCTGCCAGATAGCTTTCTACGTTGGTTAATTCTACCCATTCCACTTTTCCATAACTATTCTGAAAGTAGGCTGCTTCCACCAACCCAGCAGGAGCCTCAATATGGATTTTTCCCGGGGTTTTGGGCTCCAGAAGTCCTTCTTCGAGTGCTATGGTCACAGTACCAATTGTGCCATGTCCACACATAGGCAAACAGCCACTGGTCTCTATAAAAAGTATGGAACAATCATTTTGTGGATCGTGTGGCGGATACAATATGCTACCGCTCATCATATCATGTCCTCTCGGTTCAAACATCAAACCTGTTCTGATCCAATCAAATTCCTTCAAAAAGTGTAGCCGTTTTGCATTCATCGAGTCCCCAACCAAATTAGGACCTCCGGTCTTGACCAATCGTACAGGGTTGCCACAGGTATGGGCATCGATACAATTAAAAACATGCTTTGGCATAAGAACTATAGCGGTTTGTTCGTTAAACTGCCATTCACTAAGCGGGAAATTTTAAGGGGATTTGAGTCGTTTAAAGCCTCCGGTAAAAGATCCTCCGGCCAGTTCTGATAGCTTACTGGCCGTACCCAACGTTGTATCGCATGAATTCCCACAGCGCCAAACCTACTATCCGTTGAGGCAGGATAGGGCCCTCCATGCTGCATAGCAGGGCAGACCTCTACTCCTGTAGGCGCTCCATTATAAATTAATCGCCCTACCCTATTCTTCAAGATCTCGATAAGATTACCGTATTCCTTAATTTCAGAATTTTCTGCAATAATTGCCCCGGTGAGCTGTCCTTCCAAATTGGTAATTATCGCTTCCAGTTCATCTATGTTTTTGCACGCTACTACCATGGAAAATGGGCCAAACACCTCCTGGTGAAGTCTTGGGTTGGATAAGAAATCCTTTCCCTGAACCATGACAAGCGTATGTTGCGCATAATTGGCAGGAACTGCATTTTGAGATTTGGCTACAACTTCAATTCCACTTTGTGACAACATTGTTGAGGTATTGCTATCGTAGTTTCTTTTGATGTTAGGATGCAACATGCAACCCGGTTGTATTGCTGAAATTTCTTCCGACAACTTATTTGCAAAAGCAGAAAGCACATCACCAGCTAGCCCAAAAAGCAAGCCCGGATTGGTACAAAACTGGCCAGTTCCAAGGGTAATAGACCCAGCATAGGTCTTCGCCCAGAAATCCCCTCGCTGCTTTAGGGCTTCGGGTAAGAAGATTACGGGATTTACGCTCCCCATTTCAGCAAAAACTGGAATAGGCTCCGGACGTTGTCCTGCAAGATCCAGCAATGCGCGTCCTCCTTTCACACTTCCGGTAAAACCTACTCCCTTGACTCCAGGGTGTTTTACAAGTTCTTGCCCGACCTCAATTCCCTTACTGTTTAAATTGGAGAAGACTCCATTTGGCATCCCTGTTAGTTCCGCAGCCTTTGCTATGGCATGGGCGACTAACTCCCCTGTTGCTGCGTGCATGGGATGACTTTTTACAATTACAGGACATCCGGCTGCCAAGGCACTTGCGGTATCCCCGCCAGCAGTGGAATACGCCAGGGGAAAGTTGCTCGCTCCGAAAACGGCAATTGGGCCAATTGGAACAAGCATTTTACGCAAGTCTGGTTTTGGTACCGGGAGTCGCTCCGGAAGTGCGGTGTCAATTGTGGCATTTACCCATGAACCTTCTGCCACCAGATCAGCAAAGGTTTGTAACTGAAAACAAGTACGGCCCCGCTCTCCCTTCGCCCTGCCCTCTGGCAACCCAGATTCTTTGCAATAAATTGCTATAAGCTCATCCCCCAGGTTTTCAATTTGAGTGGCAATTTCTCTAAGAAAGCGCGCTTTTTTTGTACCATCAATGAGGGCGTATTCCCTGGAAGCCTTTTCGGCCAACTCCACCGAAGCATGTATTTCTTTTAGGGAAGCTTCTGTAAACTCCCATGCATTCTCTTTGTTCAACTGCGGGTCAAAGGTTGTGAAAACAGTTCCGTCTTTAGTAGACAATTCGTTGCCAATCAAATTTTTTCCAGTAATCATAACCGTTAGTATTCTGGTATTTGGGGACGCGATCTCATCCCAGATTCGATTATTTCCAGTACACGTTCCCGTTCCGTGCCTTGTAAAGGTAGCCTCGGAGGCCGAACATATTCCGAACCTAAGCCCGTGGCGACTTCTGCCAATTTTATGTTTTGTACTAATTGCGGACTAATGTCTAACTCCAGCAACGGCAAAAACCAACGGTATAGCTCAATGGCTTCTTCTACCTTACCCTTCTGAATCAAGTTGTAAATTGTTACTGTTTCTTTAGGAAAGGCACATACCAATCCTGCCACCCATCCATGCGCCCCCATTAAAAGACTTTCCAAAGCCAGGGTGTCCACCCCACACAGGATCTTCAGCCGCTCCCCGAATGTATTTTTTATACGGGTAACGTTCGAGATATCACGCGTAGATTCCTTTACCGCCTGGATGGTATTGAGCTGCAATAATTGTTCAAACATCGCCAGGGTCACCTCAATTTTATAATCTACCGGATTATTATATACCATTATGGGTAAGTCTGTATTATGCGCCACAGTTTTGAAATACGCTATGGTTTCACTGTCGGTAGCCTTGTAACGCATGGGAGGAAGCATCATTAATCCGTCAGCTCCATATTCCTGGGCTTCGTTAGCTGCTTTAACGGCATCTTTTGTTGATTGCTCTGCGATATTCAGAATTACGGGAACCTTGCCAGATACAAGGCCCACCGTATGTTCCAATAAGGTTCGCTTCTCTGATTTGGTAAGTGTACTTGCTTCTCCTAATGTTCCGCCAAGGATAATGGCACTAACACCTGCTTCCAATTGTGCCCTGATGTTTAAGGCAAACAATTCCAAATCCAGGGTGTCTTTTTCCGTGAATTTGGTCGTCACTGCCGGCATCACGCCTTTCCATTTTACTGTCATAGGTAATCTTGTATCTTGGCATCACAAGATACATAATGCAATTTGAAAACCATGCAAACGCAATTACCCGAATTCCCTCACTTTTAGCTAATTTTAAGGCTTCATAAATTGTTTTTCCTATGAAAGTGTTAGTATTGATCGTACTCGGTACTGTCTTATCATGCAATTCATATCAAAAGCCCATCGCGGATACCGAAAAAGCAGTAGCAATAACTTCGGATCCGGTGGAGTACGCTTCTACAATTACAGAAGAGGAGTTAAAGACCCACCTGTTTGTTTATGCTTCTGATGATTTTGAGGGTAGGGAGACGGGAAAACCAGGTCAAAAAAAGGCCGTTGAATACCTCAAGGCGTACTATGAGTCCCTTGGAATTCCGCCAGCACAAAAAAATGGTGACTATTTTCAACCCGTACCATTGGAAATAGGTAAAGTTCCGGTGGGAACATTGCAAATTGGGGAAAAAGCGTTTACCCTGGGTGATGATGTACTTACTTTTTCCGGAGCTGAAGGACAGTTCGAGGAAATTGTTTATCTAGGCTATGGTATAGAAGCAGAAAACTACTCCGATTACAACCGTGATATTTCCGGAAAGGTGGCGCTAATCAAATCCGGTGAACCTATGAACGATGATGGTTCCTATGTAATTTCAGGAACTGATGAAAAATCGGTTTGGAGTAATATGTCGGAAGCCTTAGGTAAAAAGAGGCAACTGGCCATAGATAAAGGCGCCATAGGCGTTTTGTACTACGATCCCGAAAATTTTTCCCGATACAGGCGCTATTTTGATTTTATGAAAAATAACAATAGCGGGAGGATGCAATTGGCGGAGGAAACTTCGGATCAGTTCCTGATCCTGCTAAATAAGCGTGCCGTTACCTCCTTATTGCCCGGTATCAGCACTAAGAGGAATACGGAAGTATTGAAGACAAAACTGCAGCTGGCAGTAGCAAGTGCCAATGAACAAATTGCCTCGGAGAATGTGGTTGCTGTCTTAAAGGGCACCACCAAACCCGATGAATACGTTGTGATCTCCTCACATTTGGACCACATTGGAGTGACAGCAGGCGGTCAAATCAATAATGGCGCGGACGACGATGGTTCGGGAACAGTGGCCATGCTGGAAATCGCACAGGCTTTTAAGAAGGCCGCAGATGAAGGCAAGGGACCGCAACGATCTATTGTCTTTTTACACGTAACTGGCGAGGAAAAGGGCTTATTAGGATCAAAATACTACACGGATTATGATCCTATTTTTCCCTTGGAAAATACCGTAGCCAATCTCAATATTGATATGATTGGGAGAATAGATCCAAAAAGAGGTGGTGATCGGAATTACATTTATTTAATTGGTTCCGATAAACTGAGTACAGATTTACACGAGCTTTCCGAGGAGATGAACGCCAAATACACCAATTTGGTTTTGGATTATACGTTTAATGATGAGAATGATCCGAATCGGTTTTACTACAGAAGCGACCACTACAATTTTGCGAAGAACAATATCCCCATCATTTTTTACTTCAACGGTACACATGCCGATTATCATCAACCGGGAGATACCCCGGATAAGATTAATTATGACCTTTTACAAAAGCGGGCCCAATTGATTTTCCATACTGCGTGGGAAGTGGCTAACCGACCTGATAAGGTTGTCGTTGATAAGGTTGCCAAGTGAGCGATCGGCTTGCAAAGAAAAAATCAAGTTTAATAAGATCTTTCTTATAACGCTTTAACAACGTAAACCATAGAAAAAAGGAGGCTTTCGTTTAGTGAAAATTGGTTTTCACCTCTTATATTGCGGGGCAATAGTGTTTAACGACTATTAGATAGTTTCCTCCCCCCTCGACATTTAAAAGCTCTCTGTGATAGCTTAAAAATTTTTCAGTAATGGACCTTAAAATTCCAGACAGGAAAAAATACAATGGAGTCTTTGAGTAGTTTTTTAAATTGGCCTTGGTGTTGCCTTTTTAGCGGTAATGATGGTTTTGATCAAGCCCCACCAAAAGATAAGCTTGAGCCATTTCGAGGGGACCTCTACGAAAACCTACGCAAAGAGATCATGGATTCAATTATTGAAAACCGCTTGGAAACAACCAAATACAATGCTATTAGAGGAAAAATAAAATTAAGACTGAAGCTTTAGGATGATGAGCAACGGGATTCCGGGATTATTCAGTTTTAATGAACAAACCATATACCAACCAAAAACGTTCTTTTAATATGAAGTGGAGATATGTAAAAATCCAGTATCAACAGAATATCCTTACCTATAGTCTAACAATTGGAATCATTTTACTACTGCTTTCTTTTGCAGTATTCATACATAAGGATTGGGTGAAAGATTTGTTAAGAACGTTGGGATCAATTATAGTTGCTAGTGGTGTTTTTTCAGCTATCGTAAAATCTAAGTTCTTTACCGACATTTTTAGGGACCAATTGCGTAAGGTGGTATATTGTGATGAACATTTAAGTGTTAGGAGTGATATAAACACTATTTGGGAAAATGTAACTAAACAATTATATCAATCTCGTTTTCCTGAGCTTACTAGAGATATCTCTGAGGCACTTCTTGGCTATGTTCCAACAGACGCTAAATGGTATTATGACAATTTTAACTATGAAATTCATATTTCATTTCTTGATGATGAAAAGCAATATATAATTCTGAATGAGAAGGAAGAATTTACAATAAAAGCAATGGGTTCACAACCTATTCATTTTAAAACCTCCTCTACTTTTAAACACCCAAAAACTGACCACGAAAGATCAGGCTACGAACTTATCAGCCTAAAGATAAATGAATCTGAAGTGGATTTGGATAAGCCAGAGAACAAGCCCACAATTAGGAAGAGGAATGGCACGATTTCTGTGAAACATAATAAAGAATTAAAGGGGACAACTAGTTATTTAATCGAAAGGGAAGAAGAAAAGTGTTATAGCTTAATTGTGGAAAATAACAAGAGTATCCGAGCAAATCAGCTTATTAAAAATTTTAAACTAATGGTAACCTTTCCTAGGGAATTGAATTTAAAATTTTATGCTATGGGAACTAAAAAGGAATTTAGGGAGTCAAAAAACCACAATGGTGATACGACTATACTCCAAGCAAGGTATCAAGGATTAATCCTACCAAGGCAAGGTTGTAGGTTAATTTTTACAAAATAAACTTTGCCATTAACATTTAAACTATATTTTTGTACTATGATAACAACAATTATTAATTCATCAATTACAGAAGAAGAGGAGACGATTGGTTAGCCTTTTCTGTCTGTCAAACAATTAACCATCATCGTTTGAATTTAGACCTCAAACTCAAACTTAAGAATTAAAAAAGAGAGCCGTTAAGCTCTCTTTTTTTGTTTCAATCCTTCGCCCCCTGCTTCTTCATTACCTGGTTAATCATATCCCTAAGTGATTCTTTGCCCTTTGCCCTTTCTACTTCTTAGTGAATGAATTAGCAATAGAGTTCCTGTAAGTTGTCCTGCAAAAGTGTGTCCTGGTGTCTTATCTATAATAAGTGCAATCCGATGGATTGGGTTTATTCCTAGGGTAGAAGACCAGCGTCTTCTTAGCTATACTTCTATTATTTACATATTGATTTTCAATTATTTACACCTGAATTTTTTGAAATTTTAGATTGATTTGACACGCATTTTTAGCAAAACGAATGAAAACTGAGTTACGACAAGTTTGCGATGTGCTGTAAATAAAAGAATGGAGCGATTTTAAAAGAGAACGCTCCATTCTTTAGGGGTGGAAGACCGGGTTCGAACCGGCGACCTCTGGAACCACAATCCAGCGCTCTAACCAACTGAGCTACAACCACCATTTTTTAGCGTGGGCAAAGGTAATTTTTTTTCGGTTATAGTTCAAATATAAAATGCAGCCATTCTAATTTACATGACTTCATTTTTCGTTATCCAACAAGGTTTATTTTGATATCCAAGAGCCCTTATCTCTAAATCATCGACAAAATGCACATTTGCTAGTCCGAAACACACAAAAATAGCCGCTTCACAACATTAATTGGGGAGTGATTAGTGGATACAATAAGTTTAGCTCCAATTGGATTAGGGATATGCCTCAAGCTGCAGCTAATATTACATTTATCAGCCTCCCCAAAGTGGTGGGCTTTTTCATTGTATTACTACTTTGCCTATCCCCATCACATGTTGTTTATAGTCAACAGGATACCCGGGACAGCCTTGCCCTTACCATACGGGTATTCGAAAAAAAAGGGCTGGATACCCTACAAAGTCAACGCTATATCAACTTGATCAACCAGTTGGGGAGATCCTATCGTTTTGTTAAACTCGATAGCCTCTACAATCTTTCCAACCGAGCACTGAGCTTGAGTAAAGCGCTACAATATACACTTGGAGAGTGTCAGGCATTGACCAATATTGGCGATTACTATTCAGATAAAGGCGAAAGCGAAAAATCAATCAGCTATTACCAACAATCCTTCATTCTGGCTGATTCTCTGGGAAATGCTGAAATCAAAGCCGGTATTCTTAATGACTTAGGGGCGGAATACTCCTATTCCGGAAACTATGCCGACGCGTTAAAAAGCTATTTGAAGGGTATTGATCTCGCCATGGAAATAGACAACAAACTGATGCTCTCTATCATTAATGAGAACATTGCAGGCCTTTATTCTTCACAAAAAGAATATGGAGAAGCGCTGGAATTCTATGAAGAGGTACAAAAACTTAATGAAGCAATTGGCGATGAACTAATTATGGCAGAAACCTTTAGTAATCTGGGTGAGCTGTATTCTGAAATAGGTCAACACCAATTGGCTATGCAGTATGTAAACAAAAGTATCGCCATTTTAGAAAAAAACGAAATATATGATTGGCTCGCTTTTGCCTATGGCGTGAAAGGGGAAATCTACCTGGCGCAGGAGAAATACAGATGGGCATTACATTGGTATGACCAAAGTCAGCTCTTACACAAAAACCTGGAAGATGATCGGAGCAGAATTGATCTTTTAAATGGTTTGGCTGCATCTTATTTGGGTCTTGGTGAAGACACTATTTCCTCCCGATACGCCCTGCAGGGATATACTATTTCAAAAAAAATCAAATCCCTTGAAGGACAACGGGACTGTGCAGAGACATTGTATCGTATCAACAAAAACGGCAACGATTTTGAAAAAGCCTTGTACTATCACGAAATCTTCCAAGCACTATCAGACTCCCTGTATAAAGATGAGAACAAAAAAACCCTAACGCTTTTAAAAACACAAATTAATTACGACAAGCAAAAGGCGGAGTTGATTTCCACTAATCAAAAAGCATTGGCCCGACAGCGGAATTATGTTAATCTGTCCATTATCGTCCTGATCGTATTACTTGCTGCTGCGATTCCGCTTTATTTCAATCAAAAAAAACTAAAACGCTTGTATAAGGAATTACAAGTCAATACCAAAAACTTAAGGAATAGGGAAGCAGAATTAGACGGGATTAACAAAACTAAGGACAAGCTTTTCTCCATAATTGGACACGATTTACGAGGGCCGATTGGAGCATTACAGGGGATGCTAAAATTGTTTTCATCCGGCGATATTGCCAAAAAAGATTTTTCAAGGTTCATTCCAAAATTGAAATCTGATGTAGACCATATCCTTTTTACCCTTAACAATTTATTGTCTTGGGGTCATGCCCAACTGAATGGAACAGTTTCCAGGCCTAAGATGGTAAGCATTAACAAACTGGTAGCAAGCAATGTTAATCTGATGTCTGAGATGGCCAATAAAAAATCCATTAAAATTATTGATCAAATACCAGAAAACAGTTTAGCCTTTGCTGACGAGAATCACATTGATGTTGTCCTACGAAATCTATTAAGTAATAGTATAAAGTTTACTCCGAAAAATGGTTTGATCACCCTGGAGGCAGAAGAAGACAGTGAACATTGGAAGATTAAGGTAAGGGACACTGGGATTGGTATGGACGAGAGCACCCAGCAACATATTTTTAGCGAAAACTCCAATATTACCACCTACGGCACTAACGATGAAAAGGGCACAGGACTAGGGCTTTACCTTTGCCAGGAAATGGTGGTCAAAAACCGTGGAAGAATATGGGTAGAGAGTACCCCTAAAAAAGGATCAACCTTTTATTTCACCCTTCCGAAAGTAACGAAGCGATATCAGAAGGCCAGTTAGTGCCACTAGAGTAAATCGTCCAGTTGTGTAACCGCCAAAAGGCGCTCTGCCGTAAACCCTTCAGCATATTCCACTCCAACTAGCCTACCAAGATCCCGAGCCCTGTAGTTAACACTTTCGATGAAATTCTTACTGCTAATAGGTGTTTCCGGTTCTTCACTATTCGGGTCATAGAATTGAGAGGAATACGCCAGGATGGCCTCAGTCTTTTTCTCAATATAGTCCGAAACATCAACCACAAAATCCGGTTCCAGGTTTTTCCATTGAATGTAGTGATAGACACTTTTTGGGCGCCAGGGCTCTTGCCATAGATCATCTCCTTCCATTTTAGTATCTATTTTAACCAATCCGCTTAAAAAACAGGCGTCACTTACCAGTGCAGCACCCCTGGCATGGTCAATATGTCTATCCGAAACAGCATTACATAGTACAATTTCCGGACGATACTTTCGAACCATTTTGATCACTTCCATTTGGTGGGCCTTATCGTTTACAAAAAAACCATCTGCAAATTCAAGGTTTTCACGAACCTGTACCCCTAACACCTCAGCTGCCCTAATGGCTTCCTTATCCCTAATTTCGGCTGTACCTCTGGTACCTAGTTCCCCTCGGGTTAAATCTATAATTCCTACTTTTTTTCCCTGGGCCACTTCCTTGGCAATAGTTGCCCCGGCACCCAATTCAGCATCGTCCGGATGCGCTCCAAAAACTAAAAGATCCAACTTCATTAGAGTATTACCGATTTAGATTTAACCTGCTCAACTGCCTGAACGATATCTTTAATTAGGTCTTCTTCCTCCTCTATCCCCACAGAAAAACGAATTAGTCCGTCATTGATCCCTTGTTTTTTTCTATCCTCAGGATCCATCAAAGCGTGGGAGGTCATTGCCGGAGAAGTTACCGTACTTTCTACTCCAGCAAGGCTCATAGAAGGTTTAATTAGTTGTAATGATTTCATAAACTGTAACGCGTCCAAAGAAGCATGCAATTCAAACGATAACATTCCCCCAAAACCCTGCATCTGTTTTTTTGCCAATTCATGTTCCGGATGGGATTCCAATCCGGGATAGTATACGGCAGTAATGTCCTCATGCTTTTTCAGCTGTTTTGCCAGTGCCAACGCATTATCGCTTTGTGCCTTAACCCGCAGTCCCATGGTCTTTAAACTCCGTTCTAAAAGCCAAACTGTTTGATCGCTCAAACTTCCTCCAAAACAGATGGAAGAGTGCCATAGCCGTTCAATATGCTCTTCGGAAGCAGCAACTGCCCCGGCACAGATATCGGAATGCCCTCCCATGTATTTGGTGGCACTATGTAGTATGATGTCTATTCCAAAATCCGCAGGATTTTGATTCACCGGGCTGGCAAAAGTATTGTCGATCACGGTCAGTATTCCCTTCGATTTTGCTAGTGACCCTACGGCCTCTAAATCGGTAATGGTCAATAAGGGATTTGAAGGCGTTTCTACATAAATCAGCTTGGTGTTGGGTCGAATCTCCCGCTCAAAATCCGCAGCTTGCCATCCCTGAGTAAAAGAATAGGAAATCCCATATTTTTCCAGTTGGGTAGTAGCAAAATTATAGGTGCCACCGTACAATGTCTGCTGAAACACGATATGGTCTCCGGCTTTCAAAAAGGCCATTAACGTATGGCTAATAGCCGCCATCCCACTTCCGAAGATCATGCCGGATTCGGTATGTTCCAAAGCCGCAATCTTTTGTGCCAACGCCTGTTGGTTAGGCGTATTAAAATATCTGGGATACCGCTTTTCATCAATATCATCAAAGGCGTAAGAAGTGGCCATATACAAAGGGGATACCGCTCCTTTGAAGCGCTCATCTTTGACCGCACCTACATGTGCGCATATGGTGTTGATTCCCTTTTTAGTTTTCATCAAAAAATTTTTAATCGACTAAAAATAGTAAAATCGAGAGCATCCTACACCTGCACTAACTTCCAATTCCCTTTCCTAAACCAAACGATTGCAATAATCGCCAATAATACCTCAGCTGTGGTGATGGCAATAAATACTCCTAGTGCACCAAAATCTAAAACAAGTGCCAACAAGTACGCCAGGGGAAGCTGATAGGTCCAGAAAGAGATCAAATTGATCTTGGTTGGGGTTTGCGTATCTCCGGAACCATTGAAGGCCTGGGTTACCACCATGCCATAGGCATAAAAAACGTAACCCGCAGCAATAATCTGGAGACAAAGCGCCCCATTTTCCACTACTGCCGGGGTAGCATTAAACCATCCTACGATCTGTTTGGCAAATAACAAATAGATTAACGACACAAAACCCATAAAGAAGGCATTGTATTTGCCTGTTTTCCAAACTGACTGCTCCGCCCGATCCGGTTGTTTTGCCCCAAGGTTTTGCCCTACCAGGGTAGCCGCTGCGTTGCTCATCCCCCAGGAAGGCATAAGGGTAAACATCATTACCCGAATGGCGATGGTGTAACCTGCAAGTACTTCACTTCCAAATTCGCTCATGATCCGCATTAGGAAAACCCAGCTTGATGTTCCAATCAAGAATTGTGCTATTCCTCCCAGGGATACCCTGATCAGGTTTAGCATTACCTTGGTTTTCAATACAATATCAGCAACAATAAGTTTAATCTTACCCCAGCCAAAGAATAAAATCCCCAGTTGAAAAAGCACCGCCGTTCCCCTACCGATGTTTGTGGCTATCGCAGCTCCGGTAACGCCATACTCCGGAACAGGTCCTAATCCGAAAATAAATATGGGATCTAAAATAATATTTAGCCCATTGGAAAGTACCAGTGCCCACATGGCAATACTGGCATCTCCGGCTCCACGAAAGATAGCATTGATCAAAAAAAGCAACATTATGGTAATATTCCCACCAATCAACCATTTTGTGTAGCCGTGCCCTTCTTCGATCAGGTCTTCTTCAGCTCCCATCAGTGCGAGTATCTCTTTGTTAAAAAGGAAGCCTATTACCCCAACAATTACCGCTACCAAAATCCCCAAAAATATGGCTTGTACGGCCGCTTCACGAGCGCCCTGGATATCCTTTTCCCCTACCCTTCGGGCGACCACCGCGGTGGCCGCCATACTTAATCCTATCGCCACTGCATAGACCAAGGTGATTACAGATTCGGTCAACCCAATCGTAGCTACGGCGTTAACACTAACCTGTGAAACGTAAGCAATGTCTACCAGGGCAAAAATGCTTTCCATTAACATCTCCAAGATCATGGGAATGGAAAGCATAAAAATAGCTTTGCGAATACTGCCTGTGGTAAATTCCGTTTCCTTACCGGAAACTGCAATCCAGAAGTATTTAAATAGTTTTTTTATTGAAAATGGTTGTGATGACATGATAAAGAAATTATGCGTTGTAGAATGAAGAAAACTAGCGGGTAACCAAAAACTCCCTTTCGGTTACTTAGTCGGGATCAGCTCCGGAAATGCTAGTGTGTACATAATTCCTATAACTTCATGATGGTGCAAAGATGCATAAAAGTTTTGAATTGGGAATAAAACTTTTTGTTTTCACAAAATTCAATATTTTTCAGGTAGCTAATTCTAAATGTATGAAGGCCTATTTTAAACTGCTTTTATTTCCTGTAGTACTGTTTTTTTGTTCTTGTAAGAACGCGGAACCTATTGCGGAAAAATCGGGATACCAAGGGCAAGGCCCCACACCTGTAGTTTCCACAACTACCCGACCGGTTCAAAAGCAATGGAAAGGGATTTGGCCCCTAAACGACAGTACGGTCTTTTTTAGCAATCAATTTGATGGAGCTCGGTTGAATGGAGTTGTACACGATGGCAAGAATCATTACACGCTTTGGTTTACCGCAGAAAATACCCCTGTTAACCCTAGTCCCTGGTATGGATTTAAGATCTGGAGCACAATGTCCCAAGAGGTCGTTTTAAAGTTTACCTATCAGGACAGCCGCAGCAGGTATTATCCTAAGATAAGTAGAGATGGGCAACATTTTAAAGTCTTAGACAGTAGCCGATTTAAACCCATCAATCCGGGGGAAGGCCAATTTGGGCTGAAGGCGGCACCGGAGTTTGCAGAAATTACCGTTCCGATAGATGAACAACCAACCTGGATTACGGCACAGGAACTGTACACTTCCGAACGGGTAAAAGAGTGGGTAGATTCCCTTTCTCTACAGTCTTTCGTTAGGAGTTACCCAATTGGGGAAAGCAGGGAAAAGCGACCCATCAACCTAATGGAAATTAACGGAGGGGATTCAAAAAAGGCGCTAATCATCCTTACCTTCCAGCATCCTCCGGAAGTAACAGGATTTCTAGCTATGAAATCGTTTATGGAGACCCTTGTCGGGGAATCGGAACAGGCCAAGGCATTTCGAGGGAAATTTACCATTTTTAACGTTCCTTTGATGAATCCGGATGGGGTAGATAATGGGCACTGGCGGCATAATTTTGGAGGGATTGACCTCAACAGGGATTGGGCTGACTTTAACCAACCCGAAACGCAATCTGTCCGTGACTTTCTGCAACAAAAGAAGAAAGAAGGCTACGAATTTGTTTTTGGTGCAGATTTCCACTCCACCTGGGATGACATTTATTATCCTTTGGATACTACGGTCACAGGTTCAAAAGGTCAAATAGTTTTTGACTGGATAGAACGTATTGAAGATAGGCTTCCTCAGAAGAAGGCCAATGTAAGTGCGTCAAAAAAGCTCTATCCCACTATGACCTCAAGAAATCATTTCTTTGCTGCATACCAAATGCCGTCCATCGTTTTTGAACTCGGCGACAATACCCCGCGCTCATTTGTTAAGGAAAAAGGAAGGGTAGCAGCAGAGGAGTTAATGCAGTTGTTGATGGAGTGAATGGTGATTGATGCGTCAAATATCAATCTTTACCGAGGACGGAACTTCCGTTAGCCGACCCCTATGGCTTTACATAATTCACACGATATCTCCAGTAACTGATTCCTCCGAAAATAAAAACACCCAAAACAATGTACTTTACGTAATCTGGTGTAATAGCGGCGGAACCGGATTGCGCATAGCTGTGAAGCCCTACCAGATAAAAATTCACCCCGAAATACGTCATCATAATTGCCCCAAAAGCAACAACACTCATGAAATTAAACGTCCATCTTCCCCTCAAGCCGGGAACCAGGCGCATGTGTAAAACAAAGGCATAGATCATGATTGAGATCAGTGCCCAGGTTTCCTTGGGATCCCAGCCCCAATAGCGCCCCCAACTTTCATTGGCCCACTGCCCCCCTAGGAAGTTTCCAATAGTGAGCATCACCAATCCTACCGTTAAAGCCAACTCATTGATAATGGTTAACTCCTTTAAATTGAGTTCCATTCGAGATTTGTTCTTTTTGGTGGTTAAGATGATCAGCAACAAGGCCGTAACTCCCAGGATCATTCCCACCGTAAGCGGACCGTAACTACCAACGATTACTGCTACATGGATCATTAACCAATAGCTGTCTAATACCGGTACAAGATTAGCGATAGCCGGATCCACCCAGCTTTGATGTGCGATCCATAATAACATCGACGCTACAAAAGCGCTGGCGGCAATGGTGAGCTCACTTTTTCTACCAAAGGCCAAGCCCATGGCCAGAGTGGCCCAGGAAACATAAAGAATACTTTCGTAAGCATCACTCCAGGGGGCATGCCCTGAGATGTACCATCGCAGTACCAGACCTGCCGTATGCCAAATAAAAAAGAGAATTATTACGCCTTTTAAAAAGTAGGCCGCTGCTTTCCATAGTTCCCGCTCCTTAAAAATGCGAAAGACCAACACCATGAACAGCAATAACCCCACTGCAGCATAATACCTGTATAAGCGATTAAAAAGGTCCAGTTTGTTGTACAGAATTTCGGTTCTTACTTTTTCCGCCTTGGGTAGCACTTCCTCACCGTGATTTTTTTGGTTTTGTTTAAACGCCTCCAGGAGTTTATCCGCAGCAGCATAGTCCCCAGTGGTAATTGCCCCCTGTAAGGTGTTTAGATAATACGGCAAGCCATTCGCCATAAAGTTCGCGTAGAGCGAATCCTGTACCTGGTATTGACCGGAACGAAATTCCAAAGCGGATATCCATTTGTTGTTCTCGTCGTTCAATAGCGGGAATATCTTCAGTATACTCCCATTTAAGGCCATATTCAATAATCCAATTCGTTCGTGGACTTTAATAAAATCCTTTTGAAATTTATTAGGATTCGTGGTAGACGTTGCCTCTTCCAAATAAGGCTTTAACTTATACATCCCTGTGGCATCGAACAGGTCCGTTGCCTTTACGAACTCCTTACCATCTTCGACACCAATAATTTCCCGGATACTATCGTTTTCTGTTTTACCAACATTAATAAAATCCACATTGTACCAGAGCGGAGGATTTAGCATCATGGAAAGAAATACCTGGTTTGCCGATAGCGCTTTATAACGATCGGCACCACTAAGTTTGCGTAAGAGTTCTGAGGAAAAGGTATGAATGGGTTTCATCCGTCCACCCTCGTCCTGTATCACCAGAGCTCCAAATGCTTCAGCATGTTCTTTTTTGACCGTAGTTGCCCGTAAAACCGAATCTATTTCTTCCGAAGTGGGGAATCGATTCTGTTCCTGGTTTTCCTGCTGCGCCCAACCACTTACCGATAAAAGCAGGATAAAAATAGTCGACAAAGCAGCTTTCTTACGTTTCACTTTCTCCAAAGCATCGGCGAGTTCTTTAAAACGGGTTTTGCCAAAAAACATGATCCCCATAAGTCCCAGGTATAACAGAAAATACCCCACATAGGTGATCCAAGTCCCCCATTGATCGTGATTGACAGAAAGCACGGTTCCTTTTTCATCCGGATGAAAACTGGACTGAAAAAACCGGTACCCCCTATGGTCAAGAATATGATTCATGTAAATGTCATAA
The DNA here is from genome assembly GCA_028277085.1 of Flavobacteriaceae bacterium. Classification (GTDB taxonomy): domain Bacteria; phylum Bacteroidota; class Bacteroidia; order Flavobacteriales; family Flavobacteriaceae; genus Croceivirga. The sequence goes on along the minus strand of JANQHL010000139.1, from coordinate 3,351 downwards.
TCATAAGGGCGCTGATCTTCAACCGTAATTTTACTCATGAAGGAACTATAGCTGGTTTCCGTTCCCGGGTATTTTTCCGCGATAAAATCATTGAGTCGGACCCGAAACGGGAGCTCATGTACTTTTGACCCGTACCGTAGGGCAAACTCAAGACCTCCCAAAGAAAATTTATTTGAAAAGTCTGATGGGCCCTGGCTTCCCAACAATTTTTTTTCAATAGTTTGCCCGTTTACTGTTACAGCCACTACCAAGGCATCCTGAGTCTGCTCCGTAATCTGATCTTTTGGGACTTCCACCACATCATACACTCCCTGAGTAAGCGGTTCCGGGAAAACGAATTGCATTCCCGCCACGGTATACAGGGAGCGTAATTGCAAGGGCTGCAGACTATCTTTGATCACCTCTCCCTGCAATTGATCCGCCATGCGCATGAATCCACCGTCAAAAGGAGATTTAATTGCATACTGTTCCCCTGAGGTGTAGATGTTGATAGCGCCCTTGGTATCCCGATTTAAGGCGAACAGTACATTATGAATACTACTGACCTTTCCATTTTCCAGATAATGTTCATGGCGTTGTCCATCTCCAGCTTCTACAATTTTCAAGTATTCCTGTCCTGTTGGATCCGCCACCAATCCTTCTTTGGCCCCTTTAATAAAACCTTCATATTCAATCGTAAATGGGATGCCTGCAAAATCGTCACGCCATGGCAGGCTGGATCGTTTCCCTTCGGGCGTAACCAAAATATCATCCTCAAGGATTTTTCGTCTTGTTTCACCATTGATTTCCCCATCGATATAGGCAGTCAGATAGGTTTTGTCCGAATAAAAGACATTTTCCGAGCTCCCCTCCCGAATGGGCATCATTCCCTCGTAGCTGATGTATCGGGTGACAAATGCTCCAACGATAATTAAGATCCACGATAGATGGAGCACGAGGACGGGCCACTTTTTCCAACGTAGCAGCCGGTATCGGAAAATGTTTCCAATAAAGTTGATTACGAAGAAGACCATAATGGCCTCAAACCAGGTTGCATTGTAAATGTAGATTCTTGCGGTTTCCGTACTGTACGAACTCTCGATGAATGTTCCTATTCCCATAGCAGCAGCAAAAACCAAAAAGAGGGCTGCCATAAGTTTAGTAGAAAACAAGGTCTTCTTTATTACCTCGATCATAATGCTCTGGTCGTTTGGCTTGCAAAATTACAGTGTTTTAAGCGATTTCGAAGGATAGTTTTCCATGTAAAAGGTTGAACAATTTTGTTAATTCTTTGATAAAATGAATCTGTTGAAGTTTATACCTTTGGTCATGCTCACTATTGTACTACTAGGGACCGGAAATGTTGCGCATCATCTATTCCAGGCTATTCATTCCTCTGCTACCACTCGAATAATTCAAGTATACGGTAGGAATGATGAAGGATTAAAGGATTTTGAATACAGTACTTTGGTCACCTCATCCCCTGAAACTATTGTTGATGCCGACCTCTATCTTATTGCGGTAAAAGATGACGCTATCCCTGAGGTAGCTGGACTTATTAAAGAAAAGAAAGGTCTCGTTGCACATACTTCCGGAACTGTTCCCATGACGCGTTTACCGAACCCCAGAAGAGCGGTTTTCTATCCGTTACAGTCGTTTACACGGAATATTCCAGTCGATTTTGCTACCATACCCATTTGTCTTGAAGCAGGCAATGAGAACGATTTTCAGGTTTTGGAAGTGTTCGCCGCATCCCTATCTCGCACTGTGTGCCGTATGGGCTCTGAACAGCGTTTACAGCTGCATCTTGCGGCCATTTTTGCTAATAATTTCAGCAACTATCTGTATCACTTGGCGCAGGAAATCTGTGAGGAGCAGGAGATTAATTTTGAACTATTGCATCCGCTAATCCTGGAAACTGCCAATAAAATACGATTTTTGCCGCCTAAAAAGGCACAAACGGGGCCGGCAAGACGGCAGGATGCCTCTACGATGTCAAAACACCTGGAAATGCTCAAAAGTCCTGCACACCAAAAAATCTATGAAGTGATGAGCCATTCAATACAAGAACACTATGAAAAAGAACTATAAAGAATACCTTAAGAATATCAACACTTTTATATTCGATGTGGATGGCGTGTTAACCGACGGTTCTATTCTGGTAACCACCAACGGCGAAATGCTTCGAAAAATGAATGTAAAAGATGGCTATGCCATAAAAACTGCGTTGTTACAGGGCTACAATATTTGTATTATCACCGGAGGGAGTAATGAAGGCGTACGGGACCGCCTAAAAGGACTAGGGGTAACGGATGTTTATCTTGGCGCGCATCATAAAGAGCAACCGCTTATGGAGTATCTGGAGCGCCACAAGATCGCTCCGGAGCAGGTGATCTACATGGGGGACGATCTCCCGGATATTCCTCCTATGAGAAGCGTAGCCCTTGCCAGTTGCCCGCAGAATGCCGTAGCAGAAGTAAAAACTATTTGTGATTATGTGAGCCACAAAAACGGTGGAGAAGGCTGTGTCCGGGATATTATTGAACAGGTATTGAAGGTAAGAGGGGATTGGAATACCAACTATAGTTCGAGAAATGATTGAAAACCCGCTGGCCAAAAAATTAGAAAACCATCGTATTATACTGGCATCGGGATCCCCGCGAAGAAAAAGATTCTTTGAAGCCATGGGAATTCCTTTTGAAGTTCGTATCCCTGATGTAAATGAGGTCTATCCGGATCACTTCCAAGGGGCTGAGATTTCGGACTATCTTGCCGAACTAAAGGCAACCGCGTTGCATTCGGATCTAAAAGCAGATGAAATTCTAATCACCTCGGATACCGTTGTGTGGCATGAAAATACCTCCCTTGCCAAAGCGTCAACTGTCAAAGAAGCCGAGGAAATGCTGCAAAAACTCTCCGGCAAATGGCATCAGGTAATCACTTCGGTTTGCTTTACGACCGTCACTGACCAAAAGACAGTACACTGTATCACTCGTGTAAAGTTCCGCAACCTTACCCAGGAAGAAATAGCGTATTATGTTACAAACTATCAGCCGTTTGATAAAGCAGGGGCGTATGGCATCCAGGAATGGCTTGGAGCCATAGCCATAGAAGAAATTCAAGGTTCTTACAACAATGTAGTAGGCTTACCTTCCCATTTGGTTTACAAAACGTTAATGACTATGGTTGCTTAGGCAGGGTTGGTTAATTTTGATAAAAACTTCTTGATTATGAAGATCCCTTCACACCTTGTAACTTGGTTATCGCCACTTTTTATTTTCGCTGCAGTTGTAATGGGCTGTACAGAAAATAAGAATTCTACGGTAAAGAATCCGACTTTGGCCGCAGCCACCGTGCCTTCCCCTTCTTATG
>JANQHL010000055.1 GCA_028277085.1 Flavobacteriaceae bacterium | reverse complement strand
GATATCGTCTCCTTTTAGGTGGATTACCGGGTACAAAAAATCGTCCTGGTTGTTGGTGTCTTCCAATAGATCTTTTAGCCCGTTTTGGGAATGGAATTTTTCTCCGTTGAAAACTATAGTCAAGCCCGGGTTGAGATACACATAATTCTTGAGCATCCGCTCCACATATTCGTTCCGGTACTTGAAGTTTTTGAATATGCTTTGGTCCGGGGTGAAACTAACCAGGGTTCCCCGGCGTCTGGAACTTTCCTCTAAAACTTCATTCACCAGGTTTCCGGTTTCAAACTCTGCCGATTTAGATTGTCCGTCGCGGCTAGATTCCACTTTAAAAAAAGAAGATAAGGCATTGACCGCCTTGGTCCCTACTCCATTTAGGCCTACCGATTTCTTAAAGGCCCTGGTATCGTATTTCCCCCCGGTGTTCATCTTGGAAACTACATCCACCACTTTTCCCAAGGGGATACCGCGACCATAATCGCGCACTTTAACCACATTCTCTTTTATGGAAATATCAATGGTTTTTCCGGCACCCATGACAAATTCGTCAATACAATTGTCAATCACCTCTTTTAAAAGAATGTAAATACCGTCATCCGCAGAAGAACCATCTCCCAATTTTCCAATATACATCCCAGGACGCATGCGGATATGCTCTTTCCAGTCCAGGGAACGAATATTCTCTTCGGTATATTGGGTTTGTGCCATTAGCAGTGGGATTATCCTGACTAATATAAAATTATGGAGCAAAAATCAAAATGCAGTCTCCGGAAAGTAATCAACAATAAAAAAGACGGGATTGTTGATAGCCCTATCACACATTAAACCGAAAGTGCATCACATCCCCATCCTTTACCACATAGTCTTTTCCTTCCACACGAATTTTACCGGCCTCCTTAACCTTGGCTTCACTGCCGTAGTTTATATAATCGTCCAGGGCGATCACTTCTGCACGAATAAATCCTTTTTCAAAATCGGTATGGATGACTCCAGCGGCTTGAGGTGCGGTTGCCCCTTTTTTAATAGTCCATGCCCGGACTTCCTTCTCTCCGGCGGTAAAATAGGTTTCCAAATCCAAGAGTTTATACGCACCTCGGATCAATTTTGCAGATCCGGGTTCGGTAAGTCCTAAGTCTTCCAAAAACAATTGCCGTTCTTCATAGGTTTCCAACTCGGCAATGTCCGCTTCGGTGCCCACGGCTAAATGAATTACTTCAGCCTGTTCATCTTTGACCGCTTCCTGCACTTGTTGCACATAAGCATTGCCGTCTACAGCGGCGCTCTCATCCACATTACAGACATACATTACCGGTTTATCGGTAATGAGTTGCAAAGGCTTTACAAATTCTAATCGGTCTTCCTCATTTAAGGCTATTGCTCTAACCGACTTTCCGGATTCCAGGCCCGTTTTCACACTACTAAGTACCGCAACTTCCTTTTGAGCCTCCTTATTTCCGGTTTTAGCGGCGCGGGTGGCTTTGTCCAGGCGTTTTTCAATACTCTCGAGATCTTTGAGTTGTAGCTCAATATCAATGGTTTCCTTATCGCGGACCGGATCCACAGAACCATCAACATGCACTACATTATCATTATCAAAACACCGCAAAACATGGAGTATGGCATCGGTTTCACGAATGTTTCCAAGGAACTGGTTGCCAAGCCCTTCACCTTTACTCGCCCCTTTGACCAATCCGGCGATATCCACAATTTCTACCGTTGCGGGGACCACTTGTTGCGGATTTACCAATCCCTCTAATTTTTCCAGGCGATGGTCAGGTACGTTAACCACGCCAATATTGGGCTCTATCGTACAGAACGGAAAGTTGGCGCTTTGCGCTTTCGCATTGGAGAGGCAATTAAACAATGTCGATTTTCCAACATTAGGCAATCCTACGATTCCGGCTTTCATAAACAAAAGAATAGATGGTAGACTATGGTCCGAAGATAATTAAGCTGTTCGACCTTTGCGAAGTCACCTAGCAATTTATCTAAGGGATTTGAAGTCCCGTTTTCAAGGGTGCAAATATAGGGTGAAGTTTTAATTGCGTAGCGGCTAAAATCCACGCCAAATGTTAAAGGTGAAAATACCTATTATGGTGATGATCCCTAAAATGGCCAGGGCAGACAAAAAACATCCGATTTTCATCCAGATTCCGGTATATGCTTTCTCTTTTTCCATAAAAAACCCGAACCATAATGATTCGGGTGAAAATAGTTATTCTTCATGAATTACTCCTCTGGGTGCATGAATCGTTGCTTCCCAAGCAGTTCTTCCTCCGTTTCAACTCGATCCTCATCAGGCACACAACAATCCACAGGACAAACAGCCGCACACTGTGGTTCCTCATGGAATCCCATACATTCCGTGCATTTGTCTGGAGAAATATAATAGATTTCGTCACTTATAGGTTCCTGCACCTCATCCGCATTAACCGCTTTACCATCCGGTAAAACTACATTTCCTTTGAGGGAGGTTCCGTCACTGTAACGCCATTCATCCGCTCCTTCGTAAATAGCAGTATTAGGGCACTCGGGTTCGCAAGCCCCACAGTTGATGCATTCATCGGTAATAATGATAGCCATAGCTTTCCTTTTTCAATGCGTACTTTTACACAAAAATAAATCCTGGCGAAATTTTCTACAAATAAAATGGCGCATAACATCCCGTATTTAAGCAGTTTTGTGAAACTGGGAGCATTCCTTAACAATTTTTGTGAAAACCGAAAAGAAGCTACGACCCCATGGGAAGGTAAGCTGGAAGGGGTTATTGAAAAAGCCAGTGCACAAAACAGTTGGTTTACTACTGAGAATTTAAAACATGTGCTAAGGTATTGGGGCAGTCAACTTTCCGAGGAGAACATCTCACAATGGTTGGCTCCTTATACATTAGCAGGGCAGCATAATCCAAAACGAATTGCAATCATCATGGCAGGGAATATTCCCCTGGTCGGCTTTCATGACGTTTTATCTGTTTTGTTTTCGGGAAATATAGTGCTTGCCAAGCTTTCTTCCAACGATAAGGTGTTACTTCCCTTTTTAGTGGAATACCTCATTGCAATGGATCAAAGCATTAAAGAACGTATCCTTTTCACAGAGGAGCAAGTACAGGATTTTGATGCGGTTATCGCAACAGGCAGCAACAACACCGGGCGCTATTTTGAGTATTACTTCAGTAAGTATCCGAACATTATTCGCAAGAACAGGAACTCAGTGGCGGTCATCTCCGGAAAAGAAAATAAGGAAACCCTAGCATCGCTGGGAGAAGACATTTTCAGATATTATGGCCTGGGGTGCAGAAGCGTATCCAAACTCTATGTGCCTGAAGGGTATGATTTTATCGCATTTTTTGATGCCATCCGGCCCTGGGAAGCCATACTTCAGAATCATAAGTATGCTAACAACTACGATTATAACAAAGCGGTATATCTGATGTCCGAGTTCAAGATTCTGGACAATGGATTTTTAATTTTAAGACAGGATCAGGGTATTGCCTCTCCAGTTGGCACAGTCTTTTTTGAATATTACAAGGACCTGGAGACGGTAAAAGGATTGATTAAAACCTCTTCTAATGCCATTCAATGTGTAGTTGCCCAGGATTTCTTGCCCAATGAAGTAGCTCCGGGACTAACCCAACTGCCCCCACTTAACGATTATGCCGATGGGGTGGATACCATGGCATTTTTATTACAACTTGATTAAAAGGTTATGGATACAATCCATAAAATTTTAAGAACTTTGGCGTCGCTTAAACGGACTACCATACGTTATTAAAACACTATATACATGAAAAAACACAACTTTAGCGCAGGACCTTGTATACTCCCGGAAGTTGTAATGAAACAAGCGGCCAAAGCCGTTGTTGAGCTTGACGGCAGCGGGCTTTCACTCATCGAAATCTCCCACCGCAGCAAGGCATTTGTAGCCATAATGGAAAAAGCCCGGGCATTAGCACTGGAGCTACTTGGATTGGAAGGAAAAGGGTATTCTGCATTGTTTTTACAGGGGGGAGCCAGCTCACAATTCCTAAATGTTGCTTACAATTTATTAGAAAAAAGGGCGGGATATGTAAACACAGGTACCTGGAGCTTGAAAGCTATTAAAGAAGCACGGCTATTTGGAGAGGTTGTGGAGATTGCATCTTCCCAGGAAGATAATTTTAATTACATCCCGAAAGGATATACCATTCCCGAAGATTTGGACTATCTCCATCTTACTTCGAATAACACGATTTTTGGCACCCAAATAAAGAATTTTCCGGAGACTGATATTCCCTTGGTTTGCGATATGAGTTCGGATATTTTTTCAAGGCAGTTGGATTTTTCAAAATTTGACCTGATCTATGCGGGAGCGCAAAAGAATATGGGCCCTGCCGGGACAACCTTGATAGTAGTTAAAGATGCTATTTTGGGAAAGGTATCCCGTAAAATTCCATCAATGCTGGACTACCAGACACATATTGGCAAGGACAGTATGTTTAACACCCCTCCGGTATTTGCGGTGTATACTTCCATGCTTACGCTACAGTGGCTTAAGGACTTGGGAGGCATTGCCGCCATTGAAGAGATAAATGAGAAAAAAGCCAAATTGATCTACTCGGAGATCGATCTTAATCCGGTGTTCTCCGGTTTTGCCAAAAAGGAGGACCGTTCTTTTATGAATGCCACCTTCAACATTACCGACGACACCTTAAAGGAAGTCTTTGATGAAATGTGCAAAGAAGCCGGAATTAATGGGATTAACGGTCACCGCTCTGTCGGAGGGTACAGGGCATCAATGTATAACGCCTTACCGCTGGAGAGTGTAGGTGTCCTGGTGGATATCATGAGTGAGCTGGAACGCAAAGGGTAATCAATCACCGCTTTACAATTTATATATTAAGGAATGAGTACAATTAAGGTTCTCGCCAATGACGGGATCGGCGCTACAGGAAAAGAACTCCTTGAAGAGAAAGGTTTTGAAGTAATCACCACCAGAGTGGCGCAAGAACAACTTATCAGTTTTATTAATGACAAGAGCATTGAAGTGCTACTGGTGCGCAGCGCTACAAAAGTAGGACAGGATGTTTTAGATGCCTGCCCAACACTACGCCTTGTCGGTCGAGGGGGCGTTGGCATGGATAACATTGCCTTGCAGTATGCCAAGAACAAAGGAATTCCTGTAATTAATACACCTACTTCTTCTGCTCCAGCTGTTGCAGAACTGGTGGTTGCCCATTTGCTTACGGGAATCCGTTTTTTACATGATTCCAATAGAAATATGCCCTTGGAAGGAGACCATAAGTTTGGGCAATTAAAGAAATCCTATTCGGGGGCTACGGAGCTCCGGGGCAAAACGCTCGGGATCATTGGTTTTGGGCATATTGGTCAGGCGGTGGCCCAGTTGGCCCTTGCCCTTGGGATGAAAATTATGTTCTACGATTATCATCCGGAAGAAAGAAGAATTACAGTTCCCTTTTTCGACGGACAAGAGGTGCATTTTACGATAGCCGGAAGTACCTTAAATGAAGTATTGCAACAGTCTGATTTTATTACCATAAATGTCCCTGCCCAAAAGGACTACATACTAGGTGAAAAGGAAATTGCAAAAATGAAAGAAGGCGTAGGTATAGTCAATGCTGCGCGTGGTGGAACTTTAGATGAAGCAGCCCTGGTAAAGGCACTGGATAACGGAAAGGTAGCCTTTGCGGGCCTTGACGTCTTCGAATCCGAACCTACCCCTGAAATTCGGATATTAATGCACCCCAAAATCTCCCTCTCACCTCATGTTGGTGGCTCTACCAATGAGGCCCAAAACAGGATTAGTGAAGAACTTGCGGAACAGATCATTAATTATTTTCAATAATTGGAATTTCGCGTGATTTTGAGCACGACTTTTTGTACATTGTTTACTCATTCTAAACACTAATACAATGTCAGGATTACTGGACTTATTAAGCAGCCCGATGGGCAAACAATTGATCAGCGGAGTAGCTGGACAAACCGGGCAATCGGAAGGTAAAACAGCCGATGTGCTGGGCATGGCCTTACCTGTGCTCATGGGGGCAATGAAAAGAAATGCGGCTACCCCGGGCGGAGCACAAGGATTGTTTAATGCGCTTTCTTCTAAACATGATGGGAGTATTTTAGACGACTTAGGCGGATTATTCGGTGGCGGTGTAGATCAATCGGTGATGGATGATGGCGCAGGAATTTTAGGTCATGTACTTGGGACTAAACAGCCTCAGGTAGAGAACGCTTTAAGTCAGAAATCCGGATTAGATGCGGGTTCCATTTCTCAGATATTAAGAGTAGCTGCGCCCATTTTATTGGGTTTCTTAGGCAAACAGTCCCGGCAGCAAAACGTAAGTAATCCGGATGCCCTTTCCGGACTACTCGGTGGACTAATGGGTGGCGGAAGCACTGCAGACAGACAGCAATCGCTTATTGAATCCTTCCTGGATTCCGATGGAGATGGTAGCGTACTGGATGATCTGGCCGGAATGGTGTTGAACAGCGGCGGTCAGAAAAAAGGAGGTCTGGGTGGCCTTTTAGGAGGACTATTTGGAAAATAACAGGTTAACACTACTACATCAGCGAAGCCATTTGTACGCTACAAATGGCTTTTTTTCTACGTGATTTGAAAAAAACATCTGCGATTGGCTATTTTTGACCAATGAACCGTGTAAAGCAACGCTGGGAGATTTCCAAAAACTGGCAACTTATCTTCCCAATTCTAGGCTTTTTATCACTTGCCGGAACTGCCTATATCATTTCCAGACGATTACTACATCTTTTTTCGTTGAACAATACAACATTTGAATGGCCCTTTACACTTGGGATCATGGCACTCCTCTATTTTCCCTTATTGCGCTTCTTCCTATGGTGCTTTAAAAAGCTGGAAAATAAATGGGTGGTCAATTACAAATGGGAAATGATTGCCATTTTTATCGTTTTTGCCATAACGGGAAGTATTGCGGCTAAATTGGCAGAGCCTTTAACGCACCTAATTGGATTGGAAAGAGATACCACTAGCGGTTGGGTGTACTGGCCCATCCGAATACTTATCATTCTACCTATATATCAAGTATTATTAGTACTGTTTGGTTGGTTATTTGGGCAGTTTACCTTCTTTTGGAGCTTTGAAAAAAAGATGCTGAAACGTATGGGTTTGGGCTTCCTTTTTAAAGAAACATTATGAGTTCCTTAACATATTAGGTTTCCTCAAAAAACTTAGCTTTGCCTCTAATGGCGGTGAAAAAAAATCTTTATACCGTATTACTGCTGGCTATAATCGCCTTTAAGGTATCTTCCGCTACCATTCACATCCACCTGCACCATGATTGCCACCATGATGAAGAGCATGCTGAGGATTGCACCCTCTGCGACTATGCTATCTACAATCAAACTATAGAGTTTTCCACTCCAGCATATTTCGAACTACCTTCTCAGACAAAAATTGCGGTTAAGGCCTTTTTAGCTGGCGATTTGGAATCCCAGGCGGTACGTAATCCATTTGTACAGTATTCCTTTACGCGCCCTCCTCCTACCCTTTAGCCATTTCAGAGGATCGATCAATGGCCCATATTTAGGGAACCAAAAGAATTACATGAGATTTTTTATATGTTATATGCTGCTTCTCTGTTCTTTAGCGAATGTAGTTGCACAGGATTGTACTAGCAGTCTTGGTGGAAGAGTATTGGACTATCACAATAGCACAGCATTAGTAAAAGCTACTATTCTTATCGTTGGAACACAAAAACAAGTCTACAGTGACGAAAAGGGTAATTTTACTTTTAACCGTCTTTGTGATGGCAGCTATGAGTTGGAGGTATCCCACCCTTTATGTGCAACCCGAATTATTCCAATTACGGTAGCCGGTAACACTTCTATTGAAATACGATTGGAACACCATCTTGAGGAGCTGGAGGAAGTGCAGGTAGTTGGGGATGCCATCCCTAACAAAACCAATTCCGCACAGGAAGCGACGCTTACCTCAGAGACCTTAGAAAAATTTAGCACAGCAAGTTTGGGAGACGCCCTTAGGGAATTAGGCGGTGTTTCTTCATTAAACACTGGGGCCAATATTGTTAAACCTGCTATTCATGGACTAACGGGCAGCCGTGTGCTTATATTAAATGATGGTGTACGTATGCAGGATATGGAATGGGGGGATGAGCATGCACCAAATGTGGACATTAACGCCATTGAGAGCGTTTCCCTAGTAAAAGGAGCATCGGCCTTAAAATATGGCGGAGATGCCATAGGTGGGGTCGTGCTGTTGGAACAAGGTATTTTCCCTGTAACAAAAGATACTCTTTTTGGAAAAACGCTATTGAATGGAGTTTCCAATGGCCGGGGCGGCAATATCTCATCGTCAATTACCAAGGTCTTTAATAAAGGGTGGTATCTCAAAGGACAGGGGTCATACAAACGTCTAGGGGATCAGGAAGCTCCGGATTACATCCTCTCCAACACCGGAATTCAAGAATTTGGCGCATCATTAGCATTTGGCAAGCGATTGTTCGAGTGGGGTTTTGGTGCTAAATATGCTTATTACGATGCGGAAATCGCTATTTTAAGGGCTTCTCACGTTGGTAATGTTGACGATTTGATACGGGCTATTAACAGCGGCCAACCTCAAATCATCGAACCCTTTACATATGATATAGCCAACCCAAGACAACAGGTACGACACCATTTGGGGAAACTGCACGCCTATAAACGCTTTGAAGGGTTGGGAAAATGGAGCGTTCAATATGATTTTCAAAGTAATCGCCGGTTTGAATTTGATGTCCGCAGAGGGGATAGGGACAATCAGGCCGCACTTGATCTGGAATTGACCACCCATACCATAGCCACAGATTTTAGATGGGATGCCAAAGATGACTTTACCCTGGATGTAGGCCTTTTAGGACGCTACCAGGACAATTTTGCCAATCCGGATACTGATGTACGCCGACTAATCCCAGATTATGAACGCTATGATTTTGGAAGCTTTGTAACCGGAGAATATCGAATAAATGATCAATGGACTTTAGATGTAGGGATTCGATACGATTTCTCTCAAATCGATGCAAAAAAGTTCTATCAAACCTCACGCTGGTTAACGCAAGGATATAATGTTGATTTTGAGGATATCATTATTGGAACCGTGGTGGACGGTGAAGTGGTTGATGGACTAATTGATTATAACGCGCAGCAAATACTGACCAACCCAATATTTGATTTCCATAACATCTCAACTACAGCCGGGATTCAATTTTCTCAAAATAACAACAGTACGTTTAAATTTAATTATGCCCTTTCCCAAAGAGCGCCTAACTCTGCTGAACTATTTAGCGATGGCCTGCATCACTCTGCAGCAAGAATAGAGTTAGGGGATTTACGGATCAACAGTGAGACTTCCCATAAGTTTGCCCTTTTCCAAGAAAAAAGCTTCAAAAACTGGGGGTTTATCCTGGAGCCTTACGCCCATTTTGTCTCCAACTTTATACTGTTGGAGCCTACAGATTTGGAATTTACCATTCGCGGTGCTTTTCCGGTTTGGAGCTATCGTCAGACCGATGTGCGGTTGTTAGGGTTTGATAGTTCGGCCTATATCAATTGGACAAATACCTGGAGTACAGAACACCAGTTTGCTTTGGTGAAAGGCAATGATTTGGACAATGATATCCCCGTAATAAACATTCCTGCGGCTAATCTTCAGAACAAATTGATTTTTAGAAAGCCGGAATGGAATGATTTGGAATTATCGTTACGAAGCAACTATGTATTTCGACAAAACGAAACACCGCCCAATATCATGGTATTTTCGGCTGAACAAGGGGAAATGGTACTTCTGGAGATCAATACTCCTCCGGATGCGTATCATCTATTCGATTTTTATGGAACGATGCAGTTTGGTTTGGGGGATACAACCACCTTAACCACCTCCTTGGGGGTCAACAATATCTTAAATACAACCTATAGGGAATACCTGAACCGTCAGCGTTTTTTTGCCGATGATTTGGGTAGAAATATCCTATTACAATTAAAACTCAATTATTAATCTTAATCTTTTTTTGTTATGAAAACCCTTAAATTTTTATCGATGTTTGCCTTTTTGGGGCTCTTTTTGGTGTCCTGTTCGGATGATGACGATGATAATCCTGATCCGGTAAATGAGGAAGAAGTCATTACCACTATGACGATAACACTTACCCCACAAGGTGGAGGTGGCACAGTGGTTACTTTGGTGACCAGGGATATTGACGGCGATGGTCCTGGTGCCCCCGTTGATGATGTCTCCGGTAGTTTGGCAGAAAACACCGTCTATGACGGAGCCATCGTATTGCTTAATGAAACGGAAACTCCCCCGGAAAATGTCACCGAAGAAGTAGAGGATGAAGATGATGAGCACCAATTCTTTTATGTAGTGGGTGGCGGTCTAAATGCAACAACGGAGTATGCTAACTTTGACGGGGATGGTAATCCGTTAGGAACTGAGTTCACATTGACTACCACCACAGCCAGTACAGGCACCCTACAATTTGTGCTGCGTCATGAACCTACTAAGCCTAATACAGGCTTGGGAGATGCAGGCGGTGATACCGATATTGAAAGAACGTTTGATGTAACCATCGAGTAATACAGTGGGTTTACCCTAAGAATACTAACTTTAAAAGGGGGTGGACCATTTTTGGCTCCACTCCCTAAATCAAATGAAAGGGCAACGTACAAAAGTCGGATATGGGCTCATTTTAGAGGCAATAGTGTTCTTACAAATGACACTTCATACTGCTCACGTGCTCTTTTCACACGCTCCTGATTCAACTTTAGCGATCCCATACTATCGAGCTATAGGCTTGAAATTTGAATTTCTACACTTTGTTTCTCCATAACCGGGCAAAGTTTGTATCCCATGTTATCATTTTAATTCTTTGTGTCATGATAATAACTGACAACCTTACAAAAAAATACGGTGCGCATACCGCACTGGACCACCTCAATCTTAACGTGAACGCGGGCGAAATTTATTGTCTTTTGGGTGCCAATGGCGCTGGCAAGACCACTACCATTAACTTACTATTGGGTTTTATAGAACCTACTTCTGGAAGTGCCTTCATAAACCAATTGAACGTGAAGGACGACGCCAAGGCCACAAAACGCTTTTTGGCTTATATCCCTGAAAACCTGATGTTGTATCCCAACTTAACCGCCGTGGAGAACCTGGATTATTTTTCAGGAATCGCGGGAAAAACCTTATCCAAATCAGATTTAAAAGCATTTCTTGAAGAAGCGGGCCTGCAAGCGGAGGCTTTTCAAAATCGGATAGCTACTTTCTCAAAAGGAATGCGACAAAAAGTGGGCATCGCCATTGCATTGGCCAAGGAGGCCAAAGTATTATTGCTGGACGAACCTACTTCAGGTTTGGATCCCAAGGCCAGTAACGAATTTGGACTACTCCTTCAACAACTACGTTCCAAAGGAGTGGCGACCCTCATGGCTACACACGATCTTTTTCGCGCCAAAGAAGTAGGGTCACATATCGGTATCATGAAAGATGGTCAATTGAAGCAACAATTTGTCGCTGAAGACATTTCCCTCTCCGAACTGGAGCAAGCCTACCTCAACACCATGGACTATAAAGAGCTGGCATCATGATAACAAAGACATTTTTAAAAGAAACCAAAGAATTGCTGCGCGAAGGACGTGTCCGTATTACGGTTATTATCGTCCTCATGTTGTTAGGAGTAGCGGTCTGGATCAGTGCCCGACAATACCAAAACGTAAATGCCCAGTACGCCATGGCCAAAACCGCAGAGCGTGCTATCTGGGACAACCAGGGCGAAAAGAACCCCCACTCTGCCGCACACTACGGCACCTACGCCTTTAAACCCAAATATCCCTTGTCCCTGGTAGATCAGGGGGTGGATAAATATGCGGGCACATCCATTTTTTTGGAAGCACATAAACGGAACGAAGCCCAGTTTAGTGCGGCAGCGGATCAGACGGGATTGGCCCGTTTTGGAGATTTGACTCCGGACTTTATCCTGTTGTTTATTATTCCGTTGTTAATTATTCTTTTAGGCTATAACAGTTTTACCAAAGAACGGGAAATGGGAACCCTTACCTTGTTAAAAAGTCAAGGAATATCCTCCTGGAAATGGCTAATGGGAAAATGGATAGCGCTCTTCTTCCCTATTTTCATCATCACAGCCCTTATGTTTCTGGTCGCAGGGATCGTATTGAATAACCTAAATGATTTTGGCGTATTCCGATGGGATTCCCTACTGATGATGTTTGTAGTCTATCTGGGATACTATATCATCTTTATCAATATTGTTTTGTTGATTTCTTCGGTGACTAAAAAATCAGGGATTTCCCTGGTAGTATCCTTGAGCATTTGGATACTTGCTTGTTTAGCTGCTCCCAAAGCTGCCAGCAATATTGCTGAAAGTAAGCACCCCTATCCTACCCGACAAGAGTTTGCCGCCAATGTGCTGAAAGACAAAAAACAAGGCCTGGATGGACATAATCCCTGGAGCAAAGAAGCTAAGCTACTGGAGACCCAGGTATTACAAGAATACGGGGTGGACAGCCTGCATCAATTGCCCTTTAACTTTGATGGTTACCGGATGCAAAAGGGAGAGGAGCATGAGGCTGAGGTATATTTTAAACATTACAACTATCTCAAGGAGCAATTCACACAGCAATCAAAAGTATATAGAGGCCTGGCTGCTATTTCCCCCTACCTCCCTACCCGATTCCTAAGTATGGCCCTGGCACACACGGATTATGCTACCCATTGGGATTTTGCGGATGCCGCCGAAGCATATCGTATTAACGCCCAAAAATTTTTAAATGATAATTTTGCTGAGAATTCGTCCTACGGAGAGTGGAGCTACCGTGCCGATGCTGAGACCTGGAAGGAATTACCCGCCTTTGACTACGACCCTCCAAAATTGGAATCCATCCTCGACCAAAATGCTTCAAATATGGGCATATTGGGGGTTTGGCTTGTTGCCTCTTTTGGAATCCTGCTGTTCACCACCAAAACTGTTTGATCATGTTATCGTACAATTTTAAATATGAACTAAAACTGTTGTTACGCAGTCGTTGGATCCAATTGTTAAGTGTCGTTCTATTGCTTCTCTTTGGGTTTTCGGCGTTTAACGGTATGGAAAAGGTTGAAAAACGCAAAAATGACATTATCGCCGCTAAGCTAGAGGTTGAGGAAAACGATAAGCTAATGTTACAGCTCCTGGATTCCGTGGAACGCGGCCTGGCGGTAAGTGTTCCCCGATGGACCATTCCCAGCAACCCTATGGCCGTTGGTAACTATCATCCCAGGGTAGCTGCTATGGAACCACAACCCATGGCGTTTATTGCCACCGGGCAGGCAGACCTTTTTACGCACTATGTAAAACCAACCGTAAGCGGGGACGATTTTGCGCTCAATTTTACCGAAATGACCAGCCCTGTGCAGTTGCTCTTCGGCAGTTTTGATTTGGCTTTCGTTATTATTTATCTCTTACCTCTGCTCATTATTGCGTTCTCCTACAATGTGTTGTCTGCTGAGAAAGAGAGCGGTTCCCTTCGTTTACTCGCCGCACAACCCATCGGGATCCAAAATTGGGTCTTGCAAAAACTGGGGTTGCGCTTTTTCTGGTTAGCAATTTTAGTAATTACAGTGTTAACCGTTGTTTTGGTAGTCCTTGGGATCAATCCATTTTCAGAAGTAGCGATTTATTCCGGATTACTAGGATTAGTCCTGGCATATATGCTTTTTTGGTTTGCCGTGGCGTTTTTGGTCAACCTTTGGGTAGGAAGTTCTGCAAAGAACGCGGTAGCCATGCTCGGATTGTGGGTGGTGTTTGTACTGTTGGTGCCTTCCGTATTGAACCAATTGGGGAATACACTCTATCCCATGCCTTCTCGTTCCCTGATGATCAATGAAATGCGAAGTATGAAGGCAGAGGTAACCGAAAAACAGGACGAGATACTGGACAATTTTTTACGCGATCACCCGGAATACGCCATAAATGATACTACGCAACAAAGAGGCTTTTATCATCGGTATATGGCTTCCCAAAAGCTAGTCAAGGAGGAAATGGCGCCGCTTATTAGCTCCTACGAAGAACAACTAAGGAACCAACAAAACTGGATTGGTAAGTTCAAATGGCTGTCTCCCGCTATCATTGCTCAGGAAAGCCTGAACAAAATGGCGGGTACCGCAACGGAAGATTATGAAGGTTTTAGAAAACAGGTGGTAGGGTTTGCCGGAAAATGGCGCGAACACCTGATGCCCTTTTTATATAACAACCAGGATTTTTCACAGGCAGATTATGATGCACTTCCCAGGTTTACCTATCAAAATGAAACAGAACTACAGTTTGGAGGTCTGGGAATTCTCTTAGCACTGTCGCTTGTTCTCTTTGCTACGGGGATCTTTGGATATAAAAAGTTGAGTGGAGCGGGAATTTTAGACCAGGCCTGACATGTTAGGCAACATGACTTTTCGTTCAAAAATAGGGCGATCTACTAAAAGTATGGGGCTGTGTTTTTTGGCGCTGTTTTGGGTATTCATAGCGATTTCCCAATCGAATCCAACCGAGAAACTAGATTGGGAAACCGCCAAAAAAGAAAAACTGGAAGGAACCAAAAAATTGGCGTTCCTTATCGGTGAGTGGGAAAGCGAAACATGGTTCTACGTTGATGGAAAACGACCTGAGGAATCGGAAAAAGGAAGGTATAAAGCAGCATGGGCCTTAAATGGTGCTTTTGTAACGGATGATATTGTAGCAACACATCAAGGGGAACAGTATTTGGGTAAAGGGTATCATTCCTATAACCCCCATACCCAACTATTTGAAACCTGGTACTTTGATAGTGACGGACTGGTAGTGCTCTATCCCAACGGGAAATGGGAAGATGACAAGACACTGGTTTTCAGTGGAAAAGACGCCAATCCCAGTGGCGTTGTTGCCAAGAAGACCTATTTTAGCATCCATTCCGCCAGTGCTTTTGATTTGATTGAAAAGCAAGACTACGGCGATGGCAAAGGTTTTGTAACTGTACTTCAAGTAAATTACAAACGAGTTGCACATGGGAGCAAGTAAACGATCCAAAAATAGGGGAACCGTAAAGCGTATGCGCTTTAGCCTATTAACTTTGCTCTTTTGTGCATCCCTAGTCTCGCTAAACGCCCAGGAAGATGAAACCGATAATTTTCCACCACCCGAAACCCCTATAACCATTACGGCTTCCAGGGCTACAGGTGGAATCATAGTAGATGGACGATTGGATGAATCGGATTGGGATGTAGCAGCGCCCGTTACCAACTTTTTTCGAGTTGAGCCGGTTCAAGGAGGTACCATCAAGAATCCTACTGAAGTACGAGTTTTATACGATGATAAAAACCTTTATTTCGGGGTTTTTGCACGGGATTCCCTGGGTAAAAAAGGTATCCGAATGCAGGACTTAAGCAGGGATTTCAACGGTCTTGAGAACGATGTCTTTGGAATTCAAATCGACGCCCAAAATACCAAACAATATGCCGTTTCCTTTCAAACCACACCGTATGGAAACCAACAAGATGTTCAAAATTTTAATGATGCCAATAGGGATGAAGATTGGAATGCCTTGTGGCGGGTGCGCACCCAGCGAACGGATAAGGGGTATTTTGCTGAATTTGCCATCCCTTTTAAATCCATTCGCTATGACAAGCCCATAGAAGGTGTTCCCGTGGAATGGGGTATTACTTTTTTCCGTTTGGCGCGTAAAGACTATGAAAAAACGGTCTTCCCCGCCATTCCTCAATCATTTTCAGAAAATCGCATGACCTATGCAGCCAAACTAACCGGTTTGCAGGTGCCACCTCCTTCTGCCAATATTCGTATTGAACCCTATGCGTTGTACCAGTATGATGAAAATAAAGAAGGAGACGTATTGGTTGATAAATTGAACAATCCAAAAGTTGGAGGTGATGTTAAATGGGCCATTAGCCCTAATGCTGTATTGGATTTGACCATTAATACCGATTTTGCCCAGGCCGATGTAGATCAAGCCGTAAACAACTTGGAACGCTTCAACATCTTTTTTCCGGAAAGACGGCAGTTCTTTTTGGAGAACTCTGGTATTTGGGCAGGGGGAGGTAACTCTCAAGTGCGCCCATTTTTTAGCCGTACCATTGGGCTTTCCAATGCTTTCAACGCCGCCCCTGCCCCATTGGATGCCGGGGCACGCTATACCGATAGAGATGAAAATCGGACTATTGCAGCACTCGCGGTGCGCCAGCGGGAAACCGATGATGGTCCGGGAAGTACTTTTGGAGTGGCTCGCTACATCCAAAACTATGGAAATGAAAATAACATTGGTGCCATGATTACTTATCGTAGGGATGATGCCTTTGCCGATTTAGGATTGGATAGTCAAAATAACACCACCATTTCAATTGATGGATTGATTCGTCCTAAAAGCGAGATAACATTTTCGTATTTGTTATCTACCTCCATAGATAGTGAAACCGACAACCAAGGTTATGCGGGTCGTTTTTTTGCAGGTACGCTTACCAATAAATACTACTTGGGATATGAAAGCTTCTTTGTCAGCGAAGACTATGCACCGGATATGGGTTTTGTCCGTCAAAACGATGTGGTATCGCATAGTCCGGGGGGATATGCCATTGTGCGCCCTAAATGGTTACCTTTTGTAAGACGCTGGGACCCGGGAGCCTTCTTCAATTATTTCCATGATTTTGAAGACTTTGGAAATTTTCAGCAATCCAATCTATATATTTTTCCCATCTACACCTGGTTCAAGGACAATAGTTTTTTGGAAGCCTCCTTGAGGCCTACCTGGCAAAATATTAACTTTGATTTTGCTCCACTAGGTCTTGAAATTCAAGAAGGAAGGTACAGTTACACCAGGTTCCTAGTACGCTATAATTCCGACCGATCCAAGAAGTTTTCGGGTTCAATTCGCTATGATTTTGGGAATTTTTATAACGGCACGAGAAATACAGTCATTGCCGGACTACGTTATGCCCCACTGCCCCATATCGCATTTAGCGCAGATTACGAGCACAATAACATCAATAAGGTGGGAATTCTTTCAGAAGACCTGGAGACAGATTTGTACACGGGAACACTACGATTAGCTTTGAATCCCAGAGTGCAACTCTCTACCTTCTACCAATACAACAGTTTTGATGAGCAAGGCCGATGGAACATTCGTTTCAGTTGGGAGTATATGCCATTATCCTTCATCTATATTGTATTTAATGATACCCAAACCGATCTTTTTGATCCCGTACAGCGTAGCACGCAAACCATCAGTAAGATTACCTTTTTAAAACAGTTTTGATGAAAACAGGTACAACCCTTTATCCTGTATGGTTAAAGCCAAAATACCATTTTGGTAAAAAAAAGAATAGCACTTACTACTACTCCCAAACCGTGCAATATTTGAAACGGTATTGGTGGGATAAGATAGTACTTTAGCAACAATATGATGCATACCAAGATTATGAAAACCTCACGACGATCCTTCTTCAAAAAAACCGCCTTGGCAACCACCGCGTTAGGTGTTATTCCTGTACTAGTAAAACCTCATACTGCATCTTTCCCCGGAGTACCCAGGGAATTGATCAATCCCTGGATCGAGTTATCTGCAAAAGCCTATTTACATAACGCCGAACTGATTTCAAAAATGGCCCGGGGAAAACCCGTTTTAGCCGTTCTCAAAAATAACGCCTATGGCCTGGGAGATGTTGAAGTAGCCAAAATTTTGGATAAAAGTCCGCACATTCACGGCTTTGCGCTTGTAAAGGATAACCGTTGTCTGGCGCTTAGAGCTGCCGGGGTAAAAAAGCCCATTTTACTAATGGGAGATTTCTCCAATTCTCTGGGTCCTCAACTGGTAAACGGAGAAATTACGTTGAGTGCATTTTCCAAAGAATCTTGCAAAAAGATAGTATCCTTAGTGGTTGATCCAGGTCGAAAAGTGAAGGTGCAACTCTATCTTGACACAGGTCTGGGGCGTATGGGTATGCCCTATGACCAGCCGCTGGACTGGATAACGCCTCTGAAAGAAAACAGCCAAATAGCAATTACTGGGCTATTTTCAACATTAACAACCTCCCTGGATTTTGCCAAAGAGCAGCTCGAACGTTTCGAGCAGTTTAAAGATCGAGTAATAGCTACGGGCGTTTCCATAAAAAATACCCACATCGCTCCATCATTGTCCCTGTTGCAGCTTCAAGAATCGCATATGACCATGGTCAGACCTGGAATTTTGTTGCATGGATCTTTCCCTTTGGCTGTGAAGTCGCAATCCAAAGAATACCCTTTGGCGCCTACCTTTAGGTTGCAGGCGCGTGTTATTCGCATGGAGCGGCTTAAAAAAGGAGAAACCATTGGTTTTTCCAGGTTTTATGAAGTAAAGCAAGATGAATGGATCGCCACCCTTCCCATCGGCTGGGCAGATGGCTATGACAGTTCTGCTGAAAACGGCGCCAAAGTGATGATTAATAACAAGTTGTATACTGTGGTGAATGTGAATGCCAGTCATTGTAACCTGGTAGTAGGACAGGAACACGAAGTAGCAGTAGGAGATATCGCCACTTTGATCGGACCAGATGCACCGGAAATTACACCTCAGGGTTTTAGTGCGCTTATTGATGGCAACAACTACCTGCAAATCAACTACAAAGAGTCACTCCCAAAATTTGTTTTCGATGCGTTTCGCTAAGCACACCATCCTCGTCATTTTCCTGTTCTCTAGCCGATTTGGGCATACCCAGGGAGAATTTATTACAGTTGGGAAAGATAGTATTGCCATCTATTTGGAGGATCAGGGAGAAGGAAAGCCCATACTTTTCATACCAGGTTGGACGATGACCTCCCAGTTTTTTATATCCCAAAAGGACTATTTCAGCAAAAAGTACCGCTATCTCTCCTACGATCCCAGAAGCCATGGAAAATCCACCAAGACCGCTTACCATAACACCTATAAAAACCATGCTGTTGAGTTAGAGGATATCATCCGGAAAAAGAAGCTTCAAAATGTGATTTTGGTAGGATGGTCAAGCGGTTGTGCCACCATTTACGAATATGCAAGGGCGTTTGGAATTGAAAACCTTAGTCACCTGGTTTTTATTGATGAACCCCCGAAATGGATCGGGGATCGCAACAGCGAATGGGTTTATGGAACATTTGAGGGGTATCGGGAGAGTTTGAAAAGTTTAATTGAGAATCGAAAGGACTATGCCTTTGGCACTGCAAACTGGATGACAGCAAAGGATTTGGACAGTACTGAAGCAGGTTGGATGGTGAACCAAATGCTAATGACGCCAAACGGTGCCGCTTTAAGTCTGTACATCGACGGGATGATCAGCGATTACAATGCCGTGGTAAAAGGGTTAGACGGAAAGATCCCTATGCTTTTTATGGTACAGGATTCCTGGTACGAATCATCCGCTAATTGGTTAAAGCAGCATGTCCCAACTGCTACCGTTCTGGCCATACCCAGTCATGCTGCTTTTTGGGAGGCACCCGAACAATTCAATGTAAACCTTGAATCCTTCATTACTGGCCACTAATTCGGTCCTAAGGGTTCCAAGATATTGGTCATCGCATAGATTTCGTCAATTAAAGGCGTCGTAATTTCATTGTTCCCTGATCCTGTTGTTACAGAAGTTATTACCGCTTCGCCTATAATATGTCGTCCTCTCAAATTTCCGTCTTCCTCCTGGTGAATCCCTTCCATCGGGTACGTTTTTATAAAATCTGCCAGTTCTTCATTTGAATACGTCGTTTTTAACCCCCAAATGGCATGAAGAATTAAAGGTTCACCATTGGGAGCATTACCCACATATAACATATTGTGCCCCTTCTTTCTCAGTATGGTTAAAAATGGGACTCCTTTTTCCTTGATCAACTCAATTTTTTCGTTGGCAGAGCCCGTTAAATCATATTTCTTCCCTATTGTTATTTGGTCTTTGGAATCCCTGGGTAACCATATTTTATAGGTACTCAACAAATCTCGAATCATAGAGGAGCAGTCCCTATTTTCGAGATGTCCTCCCCATCCGTAGGGTCTACCGATAAGATTCGCCACTAAATTCTTAAGACCAACCGAATTAATTTCATGGCTGTCCAGCGCTACATCACTTTTAGCTATCTCCGCCTTTAATACCTTTGCATTTTGGTTTTCATCTGCATTAGCATAATAAACGGTTAAGGTATTCTCGTTATTTGAATTTTCAGTATACGGCAGCACCATTCCCATCTTAGCATTCAAGGAAAAATTCGACACGTCGTTGTGTAAGTTGAG
>JANQHL010000053.1 GCA_028277085.1 Flavobacteriaceae bacterium | reverse complement strand
GTGTGCTTATCTTAAGTTCGTCTTTAAGCACCGCACTTTGATGGTAGGTGATATTGTGATTTCTCACTACCCACAAAAACGCATTTGAGATCGACTTATCCACTGCCTTTTCCCAATGCGCTTTCGAGATATCCTGGACCCATTCCAGGTAGCGCACATTGTTGACGTGGTTAAGACTATCCAGATCTTTTTGGGCTACCTGGATAACTTTTTCAAAAACGTCCATTACTACTTTCTGATGATTTTGACCTCAAACAGCGTATCCCAGTTTTTGCCGGTTACAAAAAGTGTTTTTCGTTCCGGGTGATACGCCACTCCGTTAAGCACATCTAAGTTCTCATGTTGTTCTACGGCGTCTTTTAATCCACCAAAATTGATCACTCCTTCTATTGCACCCGTCTTCGGATCAATGATCATCATACTTTCCTTTTGCCACACATTGGCATAGATCTTTCCATCAACATACTCTAATTCATTGGCCTTATTAAAAATGGACTTATTGGTAACCGTTTCAATAAAACCTTGCTCGGACAGCGTTTCTGGGTCCAATAGCCATATTCTTTCGGTGCCATCGCTTTTGTAGATTACGTGTCCATCATTACAGAGGCCCCATCCTTCTGCACTTTCGCCATAGTTGAACGTACTTATTTGTTCCAGGTTGGATTGGTCATAAACATAGCCGAAACCGCTTTTCCAGGTAAGTTGAATCACCTTGCCGTTAATCAGGGTAAGACCTTCTCCAAACACTTTCCTATCCAATGCTATTTCCTGATAAATTTCACCGGTTCTGAAATTTAATTTCCGTACCACCGATTTTGCAATGTTGCTCGGATTTCCTGTGCTTTCAAAAAGTGTATCCCCGTCAAATTCCAATCCCTGGGTGTAGGCCTTTTTATCATGGGGGTAGGTATTGAGGATTTCATACCGATAGATTTCCGGAGCTTTATTGGCGAGTACACGAATATTTTTTTTGATCTCAACGGAATTTCCTTCATAGTCCACTTTAGCAGTCAGGACTTTACTTCCCAGGGTGCTTACTTCCAGAAGAATTTTTCCGTTATCGACCTTGATTTCGTTACCATCAAGTTGATAGGCCACGTTCTGAATTTCTTTTTCCTTTTTATTTTTTATCGCTACGCCTACCATAGCTCCATTTTGAAATTCTTTCTTTTGACCTTCTAACTGAATTTCAAAGAACTTTGTAGGATCTGCTGTGCTCTTACAGGAATTCACGATGAACAATAGCAACAGCATTAAAATTTGAACTCTCACGAT
The DNA here is from genome assembly GCA_028277085.1 of Flavobacteriaceae bacterium. Taxonomy (GTDB): domain Bacteria; phylum Bacteroidota; class Bacteroidia; order Flavobacteriales; family Flavobacteriaceae; genus Croceivirga. The sequence goes on along the minus strand of JANQHL010000053.1, from coordinate 11,447 downwards.
GGGTTTTAATTAGATATGATGACCAAATTAAACATGTCTCTGAATTGTAACAAATTTTAAAGGTCGTATATTTGCAGTTGGCAAGTCCTACACGACCAGCTCCTGCAGAATCCCCCAGGGCGGGAACGCAGCAAGGGTATGCGGTTGTAGCGGTGCGATGTAGGTAGCTTGCCTTTTTTTATGCGCTTAAAAATTACCTCTAAAGCGATATTCCGCACACATGGAACGTAAAGTTGTCTTAATTACGGGAGGTTCTTCAGGGATTGGTGCATCCATCGGAAAATACCTTTCGTCTCACGGGTATTATGTATATGGAACCACCAGGAATTTGACTAAGAATAACAACTCCGGAGCTTTTGAATTATTGGAGTTAGATGTTCGGGAACAGGAATCAATTGATCGGACCGTTCAGCATATCATAACAACCCATGGAAGATTAGATGTTTTGGTAAACAATGCAGGGGTTGGGATTACTGGTCCTTTGGAAGAAACCCCTATGGCGGAAATTACTAAGGCCTTTGATATCAATTTTAACGGTCCTATTAGGATGATTAAAAATGTGTTGCCGCACATGAGAGCTCAAAAAAGCGGTTTAATCATCAACATAACTTCCATTGCCGGATACATGGGCCTGCCTTTTAGGGGAGTGTATTCTTCAACTAAGGCGGCTCTTGAGATTGCTACGGAAGCATTGCGTATGGAACTCAAGGAATTTGGAGTAGAAGTGACAAATATTGCCCCTGGAGATTTTGCCACGAACATCGCTGCAGGGAGATATCATGTGCCCGCCAATGATGATTCCCCATACCGAAGTACCTATCAACACGCCCTGGCCCTTATGAATAAAGATGTTGATGCGGGAGAAGATCCGATTGTTGTGGCAAAACAGGTTTTCCGGATTATTCAAGGTCAAAAACCCCGGGTGCGATACCCGGTAGGTGCTTTTTTACAAAAGCTTTCCATCTTCTTAAAGAAAATTTTACCTGGCAAGTACTACGAACGATTGCTTATGAATCATTATAAATTGTAGATTTATCAACAAATTCTGAAAATATGAAGTTTTTTATTGATACCGCTAATCTCGATCAAATTAACGAAGCTCAGCAACTGGGTGTCTTAGATGGAGTAACCACCAACCCTTCTTTGATGGCCAAGGAAGGTATTACCGGGCATGATAATATCCTTAAACACTATATTGCTATTTGCGAAATAGTGGATGGGGATGTCTCTGCTGAGGTTGTGGCGACCGATTTTGACGGTATCGTAAAGGAAGGAGAGGCACTGGCAGAACTGCATGAGCAAATTGTGGTTAAGGTTCCTATGATAAAAGATGGTGTTAAGGCGCTAAAATATTTCTCAGATAAAGGGATAAGAACCAACTGTACTTTGGTATTCTCTCCCGGGCAGGCACTTTTAGCGGCCAAAGCCGGTGCTACCTACGTATCACCTTTTTTAGGCCGTTTGGACGATATTTCGACCGATGGTTTAAATCTAATTTCCGAAATACGACTTATCTACGATAACTACGGTTTCGAAACCCAGATCTTGGCCGCCTCCATACGGCATACCATGCATGTTATTGACTGCGCCAAGATTGGAGCAGATGTTATGACAGGGCCCCTTTCTGCGATAGAAGGTTTGTTAAAACATCCTCTTACGGATATAGGATTGGAGAAGTTTCTGGCGGACTATAAAAAGGGAAATGCTTAAAAAAAGGTTCGCTAGCTTTTGGAGTTAGTAATTTAATCCCATTTGGTTGGGACGATACGACCTTCCTTTTTTAACATTTAAAAGTCAGTAGAAGAAAGGTAAAAAACGTTTGCAAAGGCGTCCACGATCAAGGTATCTTCGGAAATAATACATTTGTTGAGGCCGTCTACTATTAGCGCATTTTGTGTTTCTTTAAAATCTGTACTTCTGTACTGATCTTCGGTAGATACGCCGTTTTCATCTAATAGGGCTAACCATTCAAGTCTGCCAGTCTGTAAACTTATCCCTGTAAATTGATGCTTCGGATACCGTTTCTTTAGCTTTGAGATACGTTTGGTGACATTTCTAAAATGTCTTTTCTGGTCTGAGGTCCAAAAGTAGAATATGGTATTAGCTCCTTTGGCGATTTCTTTTAAAGAAACAGGATTTCCATCGGCGTCCTCTAAAACAAGATCCGGTAATTCCCGTTGTGGCTGAAGATTTTGAATGCCTTTGTACAGATGTTTAATTTCTTCCTTATGGGCTGCACTGGTACTTAGCGCTTCAAACTTATTTATGAACAAATCACATTCTTTATTCGCCTCGTGTACTTTTAGCAAATAGTCCATAGCCACGTTTCGAAACAGATTATCTCGAAGTTTGGGTTCGGTAACTAAGCTGTCTATTAAGGCTAGTTTATGCTTATTTAAATGTAATTGCTGCTGCGAAGTAGAAAACTCCTCCATTCCGCAATACTGGTTGCAAAGCGTATAGGAAAGATTTCCAAAATGATGCTTTAAAAAGTCATAATAGGGTTTGAAAAAGGTAAGTTCCGAATTATTCAAATCAACTGTCTCCCGATGTTGATAAAACCCCGAGTCTAGTTTGTCTATTGTAGTTTCTCCGGTTTTTTTCTTATGATAAAAAGGATATTTCTCCTTATAGAGATAACTGTTATAATCTATTGCTGCTCGTGCAATTTCAAGTGCTTTTTCCGAGAGTTCGGTGGTAGCCAATAGTTGTTCCAGTTCATCTAGTTTTTGATGACGAAGCGAATCGATTTTAGCGCTAAATTCTTCTGGGGAGAGCGGATAATAGGAATAAACAAGAGGTTCTTCATCCTCATAGGTCAGGAACATTTCTATCATTAAATTGTTCACTTCCTCGTTGTCTCCAGAAAACACTAATGACTCATCAAAATAAGCTGGTGAGGCGTTTAGGCGAATAACAACACTATCTCCTTTTTCGAAATAGATGTATTGCTGTTGGGGATCGTGATCAAAATGGTGTAGCCCTTCTTGGATTGCCGTAAGGCGAAAAGAAAAACGACTGTCTTCATCTAGTTTAGCTGAATCTACTACGATATCATTTCTAAACAATACCACGTAATCACTGGTAGGGTTTACAATCTCCCCAGTGAAATACACAGTGGTATCCTCCTCTTTTTTTTCTCCACAAGAAAAAACACCGATAAGAGTGAAGACGAGTAAAAGTTGCCTCATAAATCAATTAAGTCAAGCAAAGCTAAACATCGGAAAAAAAGCGGGCTGTTAATGAGCAGTTAAATGTTGTTAAACCTTAAAATTTAAGGGTCTAAATACCTTTTTAAGATGCTATTTACAGGACATATTTTAATTACTTTTGCCGGAAAATAAAATACAGAGGCTATGCTATCAGTTTCCAATCTGTCCGTTCAATTTGGTAAACGGGTGCTATTTGATGAGGTGAATGTGGCGTTTACCCAGGGGAATTGCTATGGAATTATTGGGGCTAACGGGGCCGGTAAATCCACATTTTTAAAGATCATTTCTGGGCAAATGGAACCGACATCGGGTCATGTCCATCTTGAACCCGGTAAGCGAATGTCAGTTCTGGAGCAGAATCACAACGCTTACGATGAATTTCCCGTTTTAGAGACGGTGATTATGGGAAATAAGCCCTTGTTCACTATTAAGGAACAGATTGATGCGCTTTACGCCGACTATACTGACGAAAATGCCGAGAAAATAGGGGAGTTACAGGTAGCGTTTGAGGAAATGAATGGGTGGAATGCAGAGAGTGATGCAGCCGCATTGTTGTCCAATTTAGGGATCTCTGAGGAGTTGCATTACAGTACAATGACGGATATGGATTCCAAATTAAAGGTGCGTGTGCTATTGGCCCAAGCACTTTTTGGAAACCCTGACGTGCTGATCATGGACGAGCCTACCAACGATCTGGATTATGATACTATCAATTGGTTGGAACACTTTTTGGCGGGATATGACAATACGGTAATTGTGGTCTCTCACGACAGACACTTTCTAGACGCTGTTTGCACAACTATTGCCGACATTGATTTTGGTAAGATCAATTTATTCAGTGGAAATTACACTTTCTGGTATGAGAGCAGTCAGTTGGCAGCCAGACAACGTGCGCAGCAGAACAAAAAGGCAGAAGAAAAGGCAAAAGAACTGCAAGAGTTCATTCAACGCTTTAGCGCTAACGTGGCAAAAAGCAAACAAGCTACCTCCCGAAAGAAGATGCTTGAGAAATTGAAGGTAGAGGATATTAAGCCTTCTAGCCGGAGATATCCCGCTATCATTTTTGATCGCGATCGAGAGGCAGGAGATCAGATCTTAAATGTTGAAAATTTATCTGCGGTGGCGGAAGATGGCGTGCTATTATTTAGCAGGGTAGACATCAATTTGGCAAAGGGAGATAAGGTAGCCATTATTTCCAAAGATTCCAGAGCCTCAACTGCGTTTTATGAAATTGTAATGGGAAATCAGAAAGCCCAAAGCGGAAAGTATCAATGGGGCATAACAACTACACAGGCTTATCTGCCTGCCAACAATGATCATTTTTTTACTGAAGACCTGAGTTTAGTAGATTGGTTGCGGCAATGGGCGAAAACAGAAGAAGAGCGTGAAGAGGTTTACATTAGGGGCTTTTTGGGTAAGATGCTGTTTAGTGGTGAAGAGGCACTAAAAAAAGCTACTGTACTTTCCGGAGGTGAAAAAGTACGCTGCATGTTAAGCCGAATGATGTTGCTTCGCGCTAATATCTTGTTACTTGACGAGCCTACGAATCATTTGGACCTTGAAAGTATTACGGCTTTTAATAATTCGTTGAATAATTTTAAAGGTACCGTATTGTTAACCACTCATGACCATGCTTTTGTACAGACTGTGGCGAATCGCATCATAGAACTTACTCCCAAAGGAATAATAGATCGGTATTTGACCTTCGATGACTATATGTCGGACAAAGCCATTAAGGCGTTACGGGAAAAAATGTATGCTGTTCCTGTATAGGAGGCTTACGCATTAAAATATTTGCTATTCCAAATGGCTGGATTGAAATTTTTTCCAAGCGCAAATCCATAGAAAATTACGATGGCAGCGATGGACTTAAACATGAAAAAGAACATCATCCAGAATTCTGCAGCCGTATTTTCCTTCGAAAAAAGGCCATTAGGAATAAGTAGTGTGGCAACATAGCTTACTATCAAGGTGGTTATTGCCAGGTTTACAATATTTTTGAAGGGCCATACCAATAATTTTCTAAAAGCGTGTAAATCGTTTCCCCATTTATGAACTAGGTAGTAATATCCATTACCAATTGGGGCAAAAAGAAGGGGGTCGTCCTTATCCTCCAGCTTAAAAAGTTTGGAAGGCGCCATAATCTTAAAACCTTTTAGTTCCGTATTATGCTCCTTTTCCAACGCTTTTATTTTAGCAATTGCCGCATTCGGAATTTTTCCTTTAAAGTACTTTGAATCCAAAAATCGAAGGCGATAATCAATACAAATCTTTTTAAGCTGATCTATATGATAAATCCTTTCAGTTTCCAAAGCGTCAAAGACAAAGTTGTTGGTGGTACCATTAGGGGGTGCAGCTAAGGTTTCGGAGATTTTCCGTTCTTTTTTGGTCTCGTGTTCCAGAATATGATAGACATCTTTTAATATGCGCTCCTCTAAAATCTCTTTGTTTCTAAGTCTCGAGAGTTTATCCTGAATATTGGTTTTCTGGAAAATCATAGCAGTTCTTTTTTCAGCAATTTTACTCAAAGTTACCGAATCGAATCTTTTTCCTAGAGTTCGATCGTTTTTGTTAAACGTTAATATTTTGTTAATTTCTATATATTGCATTCTTGTGATTAAGGGAATACCCACTAATGTGTTACCTTGTCGAAGTTATGTGCATTTTGTCGATGAAGTACAATGCATTATGGTAAAACCCCAAACCTTCAACAAGAATACCTATGAAATTCCCCCGGATCACTACCTACTTAACACTACTGGTGATTTTTTCTCTTTTTGGACACTCCCTCATTGCGCAGACCAATTCGCTTACACCGGTACAGGCAGGTTTATTTTTGACAACAGATAAAACAATTGCTGAAGCTACGCTGGCCTCTGAAGATCATCAGACCCTATATGCGGCAGTTAAGGCAACGGAATTGGAGACAATTTTAGAAACCAGCGGACCCTTTACGGTTTTTGCTCCCTCGGACAGTGCTTTTTCCAGGTTCACTGCAGAAGAATTGAACCATCTTTTTAAGTCGGAGAATAGGGGAAAGCTGAAATCCGTACTTACGTATCATATCGTTGCCGGGAACCTGACAGCGTCAAAAATTTTATTGGCCATGTGCAGGGGAAATGGGAAAGCCATATTTACCTCTGTACAAGGGAATAAGATTACAGCTACTATGAAAGGAACAGACATTATACTTACTGATAGTCTCGGGAATTCTGCTAAAATCATTTCCGCTGACTCCAGCTTACGAAATGGAGTGATTCATGAGATAGACAGTGTTATCTTACCTTCCCGGATTTGACTCAGCGGCGAGGGAGGTGCTTTTATTTACTTTACCGCAAAGCGGCTCCTAATTTTTCTTCGTATTGTTTTTGAAGCTTGGACATTACCTGATTAATCTGTTTTTCGGTGAGTGTGGTATTGAAGTCCTGCAGTGTAAAACTGACAGCATATGACTTCTTTCCCTCAGGAAGATTCTTTCCGTAATATACATCGAAAAGGTTCACATCCCGCAGCAGTTTCCTTTCCGTTTGGAATGCGATTTCCCGGATTTCCTGGAAAGAGACATTCTCATTGACCAACAAGGCGAAATCGCGCTTTACCTTTGGATATTTAGGAATTCCCTCAAGAACGATCTGGCTGCCTTCCCGTATCGATTGCAATATGTTGCTCCATTGAAGATCAGCGTAAAAAACCGATTCTTTAATATCTTTTTGTTTTGTAATGGTCTTTGATACAAGGCCAAATTCTGCCAAAATTTGATCCTTGTAGGTCAAGCGAAGTCCCTCGGAAAGGATGGGATCTGTTATGGGTAGCTCCCGGAGCTCATGAATTCCAACACGTTCCAATGCTGTGATCAGAATTCCTTTTAGGTAGAAGAAATCTGTTGGCCTATCCCCTGAAATCCAATGCTCCTCATTGTGATTGCCCATAACGTAGAGCGCTAATCGTTCCTCTTCCGTGTAGGTAGTATTTTTACGAATGTATATCTTACCGAATTCAAAAAACTTAAGATTGGCATTTTTTCGGTTAAGATTGTAGCTTAAGCAATCCAAACCGGTAGACATCATTGAGGTTCGCATAGCGGCAAGATCCGAACTTAAGGGGTTTAATATCGCTATTTTCGGAGCAAGCTGCTGATCTTTTTCTTCTACCAAACTGCTGGTTAAGATCTCAAAAAAGCCATTTGCGGCAAGGTAATTACCAATGATATCTTGCAACTTGTGGTTTTCCAATTTTGAACTATGGGCAATTGAAGCTGTGATTTTGGGATGGACAGTGATATTCTCGTATCCGTACACTCTAAGAATTTCTTCAATTACGTCGACCTCCCGTTCCACATCGGTCCGGTAAGAGGGAATGGTTACCCCTAAACCCGCTTCGGTAACACTGTTCACTTTTATCTCTAGAGCGGTGAGAATAGCCTTTATGGTATCTTTTGGGATTTCGTGCCCAATGAGCCTATTGATTTTTTCATAAGTAAGCAGGACCTGGTGGTCTTTCTTTTTTACGGGATAAAGGTCTACGATTTCCGAACTAATCTCACCTCCGGCCACTTCTTTTATCAGTGTGGCCGCTCTTTTCAGCGCATATTCGGTGAGATTAATATCAATACCTCGTTCAAAACGGAAAGATGCATCGGTATTTAGACCGTGTCGCTTAGCCGTTTTGCGTATGGAAACGGGGTCAAAATAAGCACTCTCCAGAAAGATAGCTGTAGTGTCCTCGGTGACTCCTGAATGAATTCCCCCAAAAACACCTGCGATACACATCGGCTTTTCCCCATCACAAATCATTAGGTCTTCCTCATGAAGTTCTCGCGCTATTCCATCCAGCGTAATAAACTTGGTTCCGTGTTCCAGTGTTTTTACCACTACCTTTTCCCCTTTTATTTTTGCTGCGTCAAAGGCATGTAAGGGTTGTCCAAGCTCATGCAACACATAGTTGGTAATGTCCACTATGTTATTGATTGGGGAGAGTCCAATAGCTTGAAGCCTATTCTTTAGCCAATCCGGGGACTCCTGGACCAGTACGTTTTTTAGGGTTACGCCACAGTATCGTGGGGATTTTTGTTTGTCTTCGACTTCTACGTTGATTTTGAGGGAACGATTATCAACAGAAAAATGGCTGGTCGAAGGGGTGATAAGCTTTTGATATACCTCAAATTGCTCCAATCCGGCTTTAAGGTCACGCGCAACACCAAAGTGGCTCATGGCATCCGATCGGTTTGGCGTAAGGTCAATTTCAAATACTTCGTCATTTTCTACCTCAAAGAGGGATGCTACTGGAATCCCTGGGACAAGACTATTCTCCAATACCATTATGCCATCATGACTATCTCCAAGCCCAAGTTCGTCTTCTGCACAGATCATTCCATGACTTTCTTCGCCCCGTATTTTTCCTCTTTTGATTTCCCAGGCCTCTTCTTCTTTAGTGTACAACGTTGTACCGATAGTAGCGACCGGGACTTTTTGACCTACCGCTACATTGGGGGCTCCACAGACAATTTGAACTGGATTGGTGTCGCCAATATCTACCAGGGTAAGTTGTAAACGGTCTGCGTTAGGATGCTTTTTGCATTCTAGTACGTGACCCACAACAACACCCTTTAGCCCGCCCTTAATTGACTCAAACCTTTCGATACCTTCTACCTCCAGACCCAGGTTCGTAAGGAGTTCTGCGGTCTTTTCCGCATTCCATTCAAGCTTTAAGAACTGCTTCAGCCAGTTGAAAGAGATTTTCATTGCCGGGTTTTAAAGTCAGCAAAGATAAAACTTTGGCGTCTTACATTCAATGTGGAAAATATGGAACAATTTTATGCTACCCGTAAGGAAGTTGTTATATTTTCGATTGCTAGTAAAGAACTTCAGTTATGAAAAAAATAGGACTTGTTTTTTTGGGTGCGCTTTTGGGATTTTCCTGTTCTTCGCCTGTTCAAAAGGAATTGTTGGTTGGTTCCTGGCACGCGGAGATGCAGGTGTCGGATGCATTACGATTGCCTTTTGACATGGTGCTTTCAAAAACCACTGATGGTCAATTTCTAATGCAAATAAAAAATGCCGAAGAAGTAATAGAAGTTGATGAAATAACAACAAAGGGAGATTCCATCGTGATAAAGATGCCCGTTTTTGAGGGTTATATCTCCGGGACGTTTACGGATAGTACCATTGTAGGGTCTTTTAACAAAGAAAGCCTGGAACGTTATGTTCCTGTAGTAGCCAAATATGGTAAACGCCCCAGATTCTCGGTAAAAACACCCCCGGCTTTTGATGTTTCAGGTATCTGGGAGACTGAATTCGATTTTGATACGGAACAACCCTATCCTGCCAAAGGTATTTTTTCGCAAACCGGGGACAAGGTTACGGGAACCTACCGGACCAAAACTGGTGACTATCGCTATTTGGAAGGTGTAGTGGATGGGGATAGCTTAAAACTATCCACTTTTGATGGTGCACATGTATTCCTTTTTGTAGCAAAACTAAAGGACAGTACTATGGTGGGGAAATTCTATTCGGGCAATCATTATACAGAAAACTTTGTTGCCAGGCGGAATCCTGATTTTGAGCTTCCCGATGCCAACACCTTGACCTACCTTAAAGAAGGGTATAACTCATTTGATTTTAGCTTTCCGGATGAAAATGGAAACCCGGTAAGCCTTTCAGATCCAATGTTTACCAATAAGGTTGTTTTAGTACAGGTTATGGGAACCTGGTGCCCGAATTGCCTGGACGAAACACGTTTTTATGTAGACTATCTTAAAAACCACCCTAACACCTATCTACAAGTTGTGGCGTTAGCTTTTGAATACGCTAAAACTGAAGAAAAGGCTTTTGAGGGAATACAACGATTAAGAGAAAGGGTAGGGGTGGAGTACCCTATCTTATTAGCGCAAGTGGGTACGTCCAGCAAAACAAAAGCAAATGAAAAATTACCAATGTTAAATCACGTATTGTCCTATCCCACAACCATCTACATCGATAAGAAAGGGGAGGTTCGAAAAATACATACGGGTTTCAATGGCCCGGCAACAGGGGAGAAACACGAAGCATTTAAGAAGGATTTTGAGGCTACTTTGCAGCAGCTCCTTGGGGAATAGTCTGATCAGATAATGGTGGATTTCCCCAAACCGATGTTCTCGTCGTTCATATTGAGATCATCATGATTATCCACAACATTATCCGCAACAAAATCACCCACATGATTGGTCCCGTACTTGCTATCGGGATTCAGGTCCGGGGTAACTACACCTTTCTTCAATGCCTTATCTACCGCTTCGCGAACCGCCATGGCTTCCTCAAACAACTGAAAATGTTCCAGTAACATGGCTGCAGACAAAATGGAGGCAACAGGGTTTGCAATGTCTTTTCCGGTAGCCTGTGGATACGAACCGTGAATAGGTTCAAAAAGTGCATTTTCGTCTCCAACGGAAGCTGATGCCAACAACCCGATAGATCCTCCGATTACACTTGCTTCATCCGAAATAATATCACCAAACATATTTTCAGTCAGGATAACGTCAAATTGACTTGGGTTTAGAATGATCTGCATCGCAGCATTGTCCACAAAAAGGAAATCCAATGCCACTTCCGGATAACTTTCCCCTATTTTGGAAACCACTTTTCGCCATAATCTCGAAGATTCCAGCACGTTGGCTTTATCTACCAGAGTGAGTTTATTGTTCCGATTTTTAGCCGCCTTAAAGGCAAGATGGGCGATACGACTAATTTCCTTTTCCGAATATTCACATAGATCAGAAGCAATTGTGCCAGCGTCGTTAAGTTTCTTCTCTCCAAAATAGATACCTCCGGTCAACTCGCGGTAAATGGTAAAATCGGTTCCAGCGATGATGTCCTCTTTAAGGGGGGATTTGCTAATTAGCGTTGGAAACACTTTAACTGGCCGGATATTGGTGAAAAGCCCTAATTCCTTCCGTAGTTTCAACAATCCCTGTTCTGGCCGCACCTTAGCCTTGGGATCATTGTCATATTTAGGGTCGCCAATAGCTCCAAAAAGAACGGCATCCGCTTCTTTGCAAAGGGCAAGGGTTTGGTCCGGCAAAGGATTACCGGTCATGTCTATGGCTATAGCACCAACCGGAGCTTTCTTGAATACAAATTGGTGATTAAACGATTCTTCTACCGCTTCCAGGCATTTTACCGCTTGCGTAAGTACCTCTGGTCCTATGCCATCTCCTGGCAATAAAGCAATGTTCAATTTCATACTATGCGTTTTGCTGTT
>JANQHL010000251.1 GCA_028277085.1 Flavobacteriaceae bacterium | reverse complement strand
TTCAACTTGCTGAGGTATCCCGCAGCTTTCTCTGGCTTTGCAGGTAGTTGGCTCAACCGCAAGTTTAACGATTATTTGACGTTCATTCCAAGTGTACTCATTAACAAAAAGTTGTGCAGTGTGAAAGTTTTTGTTACCATACTCAAATTTTAACTCTGCTTCTCCAGCTATTGGGTGGATTCGGTTTACTTTCTTCAGAATGCCAAGCGCTTTATAGGCTGTCATGAAAGATCTGGTTCCCTTTTCATCAGGGCTTTCCCAAAGTTGGATAAGAGTTTCTTTCCAGGAATCACTGCGCGCACCGCAATCCACGGCATCAATCTGGATGTTTTTAACTTCAGTGATGTGATAATTAGCACCAACAAAATTTCCTTGCTGATATTCAAAAAGCAGGCTTTTTTCGTTGTGCGTTTCCAGCAGTTCTAAAAATGTGTTTGTTTTCATCTAACAACAGTTTTTGGTTATGGTAGAAAAAAATGTGTTGAAGAAGTGTTGTAGTTGGGACCACTTTTCCTGATCTATACAATAACATAGGTTTTTTCCTTCAAAAGTGCCCTTAAGCAGGCCAATTTTTTTGATCTCATTGAGATGTTGGGAAATGGTGGGCTGCGCCAGGCCAATTTCATCAACAAGATCGGTACAAATACAACTGTCCTGTTTACTGATATACTCCAAAATGGCTATTCTGGCAGGATGGGCTAACACCTTTGCCGCCTGAGCCAATTCATTTTGTTGGAGGGAAAAGATATGTGATTTGGATACTCCCATCTAATTATTTTATATTGCAATATTACGATAATAATAGTAAAAATAAAAGGCCAGAAGAAAATTTCTGGCCTAACTTCTCAAAACCAGGGCTTTTTGCCTACCTGATAGGTATTATAAAACTCCTCATCAGATTTGGTGAGGTAGAGGATGCCTTCTATCAAACCAACGATCCAAACCACCCAACCTGCAATACCACATGTAAATATGCCCAGTACCAAGGTGGCTGCAAGCATAATAATACCTTCTTTGGTGTATCCCAAAATAAACTTATGAATACCAAAACCACCCAGGACAATGGCTAAAATACCGGCCAAAATCTTTTTATTATCCGCATTTAAAGCCTGTTTTGCCCCATCGCTAAATTCCTTAGCGGTTTCTTTTGCCTCTTCCGCAAAATCCTTTGCAGCTTCTTTCGCATCCTCCGCAGCTTCCTTGGCAGTTTCTTTGGCTTTGTCAAAAGCTTCTTCTGCCTTATCTCCTAGATCTTTTTTTTCTTCAGACATGGTTCTCTAATTTGTTGGTTGAACAGCCTTCAATGTACTAATTATTTCAATACCTAAAGAAATGCTTTATCAACAGGCTCCCAAAGCTCAATTTTGTTCCCTTCAGGATCCAAGATCCAACCAAATTTGCCGTAGTCAAATTCTTCTACCTCCCCTACAATCGTTACGCCTTCATCTTCCAGTGCTTTCAGCAGTTCTTTTAAATTTTCCACCCTAAAATTCATCATAAAGGGCTTCTCACTAGGATTAAAATAGCTAGTATCTTCTTTAAAAGGGCTCCATTGGGTCATGCAGTCATTTCCCTCCGCATCTTTCCACCAAAAGCTCCATCCATAGTTATCCATGGGAATCCCCAGGTGTTCTTTATACCAGTTCTTGATCTTGTCAGGATCCTTGGTTTTGAAAAAGAATCCTCCGAGACCTGTTACTCTTTTTTTCATCGTTTTACATTTTTTTCGTAGAGGTTGATCCAGTCGTTTACGGTCATTTTTTTACAAAGCGCTGCGATAAGATCATAGGGAATGTCAGTTATTTTTTTAAAACGTATACAACTTTTCCCCATATCCAGTTTTGTGGTGGCATGCTTGGGATATTCAGAAACAAACCAGTCTAAAAGTGTTGTATTGGCATACAAACCAGAGTGATAAAGCGCTAAATAATTCTTTTGAGAAGCGAGATTGATAAAGGGTAGCGGTAGTTTTGGATCGCAATGATATCCTTCCGGATATATAGAATGCGGGACGACATAGCCGATCATTTTATAGTTAATACATTCTTCAAATCCCGCCGGGAGGTTACTCCTGACAGCATCTCTCAATTTGGAGATAGGGATTTTGCGATCTTCAGGTACCTTTTCTATGTACTCGTCTACGGTGTTGGCGTTAATTGTCATGTGGTGTTATGTTTATCGGCGTTGTAGTATGAGTGAGGAGATCAATGAAATAATCAGCCCTATAATAAATACTATCGCAAACATAAAAACGGCTGCCTGGGCACTTGTGAACTCCTGAATTTCAGCTGTAGGATTTTCAGCTTTTATTTTTTCCGCATATTCAGTAAAAAAGTCTGGGTTTACGAATGCTGTATAGATGTAATCGGCTACTGCAATTCCAGTTGCAGTAAAAATGGAAATCAGCAAGCCTAGCACAAGCCCCTGTTTAAAACTCACTTTGCCATGGTTTTTCTTATCCCTGAAATGACGAATACCAAAATAGACGAATAGCAATGATGCAACAATGGTGGCGTACCCGAAGATTTCGTTTGTGGTAATATCAAAAGACAATCCCGCTAGAAACGCCGTGAAGCCCAATAGTATTCCATAAACACTAAATTTAGTAACCGATGCTTTCATAAGATGTGTTTTAAATTTAGGTCTAAGCTAGGGGATACCACAAATTGCGGCTTCATACTAAAGTACTAAAATGGTGGTACTTAGGTCTTAAAATACCATCAACTAATTAATATTTGGAGCTCTTTCGCTTTTTGTATGGCTTGGGTTCGTCGTTTGGCGTCTAACTTCACCAGTAGATTGGAAACGTGTGTTTTAATAGTGCTTTCCGAGATGAAGAGCTTCTCTCCGATTTCTTTGTTGGAAAGCCCATTTGAAATTTCAATCAGTACTTCATACTCACGGTTACTGATTCCCAGCGCTTCGATTTTCCTGGAATCTACACTCTGGGGTGTATTTGGTTCAGTTGCTTCTCTTCTAGCATTAACATAAAGACCTAAACCCAAAAAGACAATAGCTACAATTGCAATGATGAGTTCAATAGACGTATCGCCCATCAAAAAGGCATATTCGCTTATCCTGAATAGCGCTAACAGTGATAGTATAAGCGTAGAAAAAACAAGAATGGTTTTCTTCACACATAAATTTAGAAAAATTCTGCCTGTATTTTGTCTACAATGGTTTGTGCCAACTTTATTTTACTTTCTGCGGTCCACCCTGCTACATGAGGTGTTAACAGCACATTGGAGGCCTTTCTAAGATATTTGAAAGGCTTGGGCGTGCTCGTAAACCAGTCTTCAAAAGATTTCTTTTCATATTCCAGTACATCCAGACCCGCTCCTAACACTTTTCCGGATTTAAGGGCTTGCACAAGATCCTTGGTGACCACACATTTTCCACGTGCAGTGTTTAGCAGCCAAAACGGCTTGCGAAAGGAGTTGATAAATTCCGTGTCTACCATGCTCAACGTCAAAGCCGTTTGTGGTACATGAAGGCTCACTACGTCTGACTTTTGTTGGAATTCCATAATGCCAACCTGTCTGGCGTTTCCGTCTCCTACACCGCCTACAATATCGTAACAGATCACTTCCACATCAAATCCCCGAAGTTTATTGGCAAAAGCTTTTCCCATATTACCATAGCCAATAATACCAACGGTTTTACCATTTAATTCAATGCCGCGATTGCCTTCCCTATCCCATTTTCCCTTTCGAATTTCCCTGTGGGATTTCACCATTTTATTCATTAGCGCCAATAACATCCCCAAGGTGTGTTCTCCTACGGCGTTCCGGTTTCCCTCTGGCGCATTGGCCAGAAAAACTCCTTTTCGCCTGGCATAGCCAACATCAATATTTTCCATTCCCGCACCTACACGCCCAATGAATTTCAAATTGGTTGCCTTATCCAAAAACTCCTGGTCAATGGTAAAACGACTTCTGATAACAATCCCGTCATAAAGGTGTATTTTCTTATGGATAACCGTTTTGGGAGAGGTGTAATCTTCATGATTTTCGATGCCCAGTTTTTTAAATTCCTCCAGCAATAGTGGATGATTGGTATCTAAGTGAAGTACCTTCATATTTTGGGATAATGGGATTGTGTCATTTCATGTTGCCTGGTTCCCGTATGCGCTGTAGACAATTTTTCAAAAAGGAGAAGATGCACTTCTTCGCCATTTTGGGTGGAAGGACAATGTTCTACCCCTTTAGGAACGACTATGATTTCACCTTTTTGGACCACCTCCGTACGATCCCTGAATTGCATATAGAGTGTCCCCTTTACTACCTGGAATAATTCATCTTCATCCTGATGCGAATGCCAAACGAATTCGCCCTGAATCTTAGCAAGGAGTATCTGCATATCATCAACAACGGCTATTTGATGCGGGTGCCATTGTTTTGAGAACAGCTGGTACTTTTCTTTCAGATTGATAGGTTTCATCTTTCTGCAATAGTTTATACCACCCAATCTACAGCTTTTTCGTGTTTCAAAAAGAAGTAGTGCTAAATTAATATTCAGTCCTTGGCTGTCGAAGGTGGTTATATCCCCAGAATTAGTTTGGCGATCCAGAAATAAATCAAAATACCAAAAATATCATTACTGGTGGTAATAAAGGGACCTGTAGCTATGGCGGGGTCAATATTTCTTTTGTCTAAAAAAAGGGGAATAAATGTGCCGATAAGTCCTGCTACCACGATAACGACTACCAGGGAAAGCGAGATAGCCACGGCCGTATCCAGTTTTCCTTTCCAAATCCAGGTAAAGAACAAAAGTAAAACCGCGAGGATTACGCCATTTAAAAGCGCCAACAACATTTCTTTCCACAACCGGTTCCCGATACTTCCCTTAAGATCATCATTGGCTAAACCCTGCACAATTATTGCGCTGGACTGTACCCCCACATTACCTGCCATTGCAGCAATAAGCGGTGTGAAAAAGAATAGGATAGCATGCCTGCTGATCATCTCTTCAAAGCCACCCATAATGGCGGCTGCACCCAATCCTCCAAAAAGGCCAAGGATTAACCAGGGTAAGCGGGCACGGGTCAATTCCCAAATGCTATCATCAGCCTCCACATCTTGTGAAATACCTGCCGCCAGTTGGTAGTCCTTGTCCGCTTCTTCCCGAATTACATCCACAATATCGTCAATTGTGATACGCCCTACCAAACGCCCGATTTCATCCACCACGGGAATGGCTTCCAGGTCATACTTTGACATTATTTTCGCCACTTCTTCCGGATTTTCATGAACATTAACATAATCCACTTTAGGAATGTACACCTCTTTAATGGGGGTAGTGGTAGCGGTGGTTAGTAAATCCTTTAAGGATAGGCGGCCTTTTAATTTGTCTTCATCATCAACAACGTAAATTGAGTGTACCCGGGTGACATTCTCTGCCTGAGCACGCATTTCTTTGACGCATTTCAGGACATTCCAATTCTCATTGACTTTTACCAATTCTTTGGCCATTAGCCCTCCTGCCGAATCCTCATCGTAGCGCAGAAGATCTACAATGTATTTTGCATGTTCCCGGTCTTCAATTTCGGATATGACCTCCTGAACGATATCCTTTGGTAGCTCTCCAACAATATCAGCTGCATCATCAGTATCCAGTGCCTCCAGTTCTTCAGCGATTTCTCTGGGAGAAAGATTCGCTAGAACAGCTTCCCGCATGTCTTCATTCAATTCCGTAAGTACGTCGGAAGTCTTTTCGCTATCCAGAAGTTTTATAAGATAGGTGGCCTCTTCCTCATTGAGCTCATTGGCAATTTCGGCAACATCCGCATAATGGAATTCCTTCATCATGGAACGAAGATTGCCTGCCTCTCGATGTTCAATTGAGCGTTTGATTTGCGCAACAAGTTCGTCGGTGAGTTTAAATGGTGTCATTGGCAATCATCCTGGTTAAAGCAATAAAATCATGTACCCCCAGCTGTTCCGGTCGTCGGTCAAAGATACTGTCTTCCTTTATATTTACTGTAAGATCAAATGCCTTAAGACTATTCCGTATCGTTTTTCGCCTTTGGTTAAATGTAGCTTTAACCACTTTAAAGAATAAACGCTCGTCACAATCCAGCTGAATATTTTCTTTTCGTACCAAACGCAATACTCCGGATTGGACTTTAGGGGGAGGTTCAAATACCTGGGGATGAACTGTAAAGAGGTATTCTGCATGATAAAAAGCCTGAACAAGTACAGAAAGAATACCATATGTTTTGCTTCCCGGTTGCTCGCATATACGTTGCGCCACTTCTTTTTGGAACATTCCTGCAAACTCCGGGACCTGCTGCCGCATTTCTAAGGTCTTAAAAACGATCTGACTTGAGATGTTGTACGGGAAGTTACCAATAATGGCAAACTGCTCATTACCATACAGCTGTTTTAGATCGAAAGTCAAAAAATCCGCTTCCACCACATTTAGCCTGGCATTAGTTTGCAATACCTTAGGATGTTCTAAAGGAAAGCTGTGATTAAGATAAGTAACAGATTCTTCATCCAAATCCATGACCACCAAATCCATATTCCGCGATAATAGGTATTTGGTAAGGACCCCCATTCCGGGGCCTATTTCAAGAACATTGTTGTATCCTTTTAAGGAGAGTGTATCCGCTATTCGCATTGCGATTCCCTCATCTTTAAGAAAGTGTTGTCCCAGATATTTTTTTGGGCGAACACTACCTGCTACACGGTTTTTTTCGGTTTTTTTCTTCTTTTTGGAGCCGAATTTCTTGTTCCCTTTTTTTTGCATTCGGGACATTTTGCCTGCAAGGTAATGAACTCCTTCTGAGTTGTTAGGCTTTTCAGTAGAATCTGTTGTTTTGTAGGATGATAACGTATTGTTGTTTCGTTGCTTTTACCCTCTGTTTTCTATATAGATCCATGCTTTTTTTCCGGATTTTAGCATAACGGGTACTCTTTTATAAACAGCAGTTTCGTATTGGTCAATCCAATAAAGTTCTACGAAAGAAACCTTGTACGAAATTCCTGTTATCTTGTCTGAAATGTAACCCGTAGGAACAGCCACGGGATATTGTCCCATTACTTTCTTTGGGGAAATACAATACCCCAATACACTATCCTTTTTTCCCGATAGTTTTCGGTGTACTATTTCCTTTTGGACTCCTTCCTGCAGTAAGGAGCCATAGGAAAAAAGAAATTGCGTTCGTTTCAAGAGAATTGCTCGCTTACAATTTCCAATTCGGTCCTAAATGCCACAAATTTGTCACGAAACTTCAGATTTCCTTCATTACGCATTTGTTCGGCATTTTCCTGATAATAGCGTTGAAGGGTTTCTTTATCTTTAGTTCTGTATTGAATGGCATAGGTGGTACTTCCGGGTTCTTCTTCAACCAGCACCTTGCACATTTTGGCCTCAGAGAATTTTTTTGTGGCTAACATATCGGGAATATGTTTGTCCCTCATCCAGGACAGCCAGCGGTCATGAACGGTATCATCAACGGAAATGGTCACGTTATAAATAAGCATACGCTATGTATTAAGAATTCTTTTTTAGGGCGATTAGTTGGCAATAGCCCTTCGCCAGGGTGGGGGAGTGAGGATTTGTATTTCCTTCGTAATGTTACGGATTAATTCAGAAAATCTCCACGAAGTTTTCTAAAGTTTTTTCGTGCTTGGGGAAAATAATAACTATCCTGATAGTTGTAAATGATTTTTTCGTAGTGATACTTGGCCTTTTCAGACTCTTGAAGGGCATGCTCGTAAAGTTGGCCTAGTGCAAAATGTGCATCATCTGCCAGAATGTCCGAGGGGTAGAATTCTACAATCTTGAGATAATTCAATTCCGCCTCCTTAAACTTCTTCTGTTCTTCCAATAATTTCCCTTGCCGCAGCAAGGCTTCATCTTCTATTTTTTCCCCTTTGTGGTTTTGAAGAATATCATCAAAAATCGTAATGGCCTCTTTTTTCTTGTTCTGATAGGCCAACAAATCTGCCCGGGCATACTTTTTTAAAGCGGTTTGGGTGGAGTCTTCCAAAGAGTTGTCGGAAATTAGAAGGCTTAGTTGCATGGCGTCATTTGCAATGAGCTGAGAGGTAGAACTTCTCAATACCTTTAACTGCGTAAGGGCCCAGTCAAAGTCGCCCTTATAAAAACTGGTTTGAGCGACTTTATAGCGGGCATCTTGCCCCAGAACATCATTTTTCAGGCTTTTTTGAACTTGAGAGAAGTAGATCAACGCTTCGTTAAATCGCTTCTCATACACTAAAATATCGCCCAATGCCATTTTAAGATACGCCATACCAAATCGTCCCAAAGGTTGTGTTGCGCTGTTTTTTAATAAGGTAATTGCGGGTTTGGGATTTTCTCGTTTAAATGTTAGGAAGTTGGCGTAAGCGATCTGAAGGCGTAAGGTGTTTGCATTGTAGCCATAGGTTTCCAATAATTGTTCGAATTTCTTTTCAATAATACTTAACGATTTTCCTCTCGCTTCCAAAAGCGCTATCTCCACAAGCCGAAGTTCAGCATCCAATTTGGTAACGGGCTGGGTAGTATTTTCAACAATAAACTCGAAAATAGAAGTTGCAGTTTCAATATCCCCCTCTGGTAAGGTAATCTGTCCCAAATTGATGAGTCTATCAAAATTGGATTGTCCGGTTCTTTTAAAAATGGCCTTTTCCTGCGCGAAAGCATTTTTAAACTGGCTTTGCCGCACGTACAACCAACTAAGGAGTTCATTCCACATCACATTAGGATCTTTTTGAGCGTTTTGCAGTAAGGTCTTTCGCAATAACTGATTGTTCTGATTTTCCGGATTTTCGGTGATAAAATCTTCCAGATTTCGCAGCACGTTTGATCGAGACGTTTTTCCTTCGTAAATAAGCTTAAGATACGCCTGGTACATTTTTTCAATTTCTCCTTTTTCCCCGTAGATGCGTGCTAATTGAAAGTCGTAATTTAAATCCGGGTTGAGTGTCATTGCCTTGGTATACGCCGCTATGGCCTCGTCCAGAAGAGCATACTTTTGAAATCGATACCCTATGGCGTATCCAAAATTTGGATTTTCCGTAACTTTATCAATAGCCCTTTTGTAGTATTCACCGGCGTTTTCAGATTGCTGCTGTAGGGTGTAATTATAGCCAAGTTCAATTAAGAAGGTAGGAAATGCATAGGGCTGCATAACCTTTTCCAATAGAAATGCCTGGGCGTCTTCATACCGTTCCAACTGTTGATAGCAGGCAACTAATCCCTCCGAATAATCCGTTCGTCGCGGGTGCTGTTTCACCAGTTTTTCATAGAACACCAGGGCTTTCTCAAATGCCCCGTCATTAAAGTATTGTTTGGCAAGAAAATCGTCCTGGGCAAAAGAAGTGCCAAGAAAAAACAAACTACAAATACTACTTACTATCCAACGCATGGTTTAAAGATAACGGAGAATGTGACGGATTTGTGTTAAGTGATTCTGAAATAAATCCTTCACCCAATATGCTCAAAACCGCAATAAGGGACCAATACCTCCGGTATTTGGATGCCATTTTCAGTTTGATAATTTTCCAGAATACCGGCTAAAACACGGGGTAATGCCAGGGCACTGCCATTGAGGGTGTGCGCCAGATGCTTTTTTCCATCGCTGTCTTTGAACCGTAACTTTAATCGGTTGGCCTGGTAGGTTTCAAAATTAGAAACGGAACTGATCTCTAACCAACGTTCTTGTGCTGTAGAGTAGACTTCAAAATCGTAAGTAAGCGCTGAAGTAAAGCCCAGGTCCCCACCACAAAGTCGAAGAATACGATACGGCAGTTTCAGTTCGTTGAGTATGCCCTTCACGTGTTCTACCATTTCCTCTAGTGCGGAGTACGAAGTGTTAGGATGCTCTACCCTAACAATTTCAACCTTGTCAAATTGATGCAATCGGTTCAAGCCTCTCACATGGGCACCATAACTCCCCGCTTCCCTTCTAAAGCAAGGGGTATACCCCGTGAATTTCAGTGGAAATTCACCAACGTTAAGAATTTCATCCCGAAATAAATTGGTTACCGGCACTTCCGCAGTGGGAATAAGATACAAATCCTCTGAAGGGATATGGTACATTTGTCCTTCCTTGTCCGGAAGCTGCCCCGTACCGTATCCTGAAGCTTCGTTCACCAAATGTGGTACCTGTAATTCGGTATAACCGGCTGTGGTATTTTTGTCCAGGAAATAGGCGATCAACGCCCGTTGTAGTTTAGCACCCTTTCCTTTGTATACCGGGAAACCGGCCCCTGTTACTTTTACACCAAGCTCAAAATCTATGATATCGTATTTTTTGGCCAACTCCCAGTGTGGAAGCGCATTGTCCACCAGTTGAGGAATAGCTCCTTCGCGGAATACTTCTTCATTATCTTCATCCGAATTTCCAGGGGGTACCGAAGGATGTGGGATATTCGGAATTTGGTATAACAGCTGTTGCATTTCTTCTATAGTGAGATTCAGAGTTTCCGCCAAACTTTTTGACCGCTCTTTTAACTCCCCGGTGGTCTGCTTCAGGGTGTTTGCCTCTGCCGCTTTCCCTGCTTTAAAAAGATTCCCTATTTC
>JANQHL010000217.1 GCA_028277085.1 Flavobacteriaceae bacterium | reverse complement strand
CCAATGAGGAAAAGCGTTCCAAAATAAGAACCCACTATGACACCCAGGTCGTAATTTGCTGTTGACATTCCCAATGCTGATATGGCGGTGATATAAAGCCCGGTTGGAAGCAATGCGACTACACAAAGAAAGAAGGCACCCAGAAACTTGGCAATGACAATATTTCGTACAGCAATGGGCTTAATTAACAAAAGTTCAAGTGTTCCCATTTTCTTTTCTTCTGCGAAACTTCGCATGGTAATAGCGGGGACTAGAAACAGAAATACCCACGGTATCAGAAGGAAGAAATTGCGAAGATCTGCAAACCCTGTGGAAAAGATGTTGAAAGTGTTGGGGAAAACCCAGAGAAACAAGCCGCTGAGGGTCAAAAAAATGGTCAGGATCAGATACCCAATAGTAGCGTGGAAGAAAGCATGTAATTCTTTAATGAAAATCGCATACATAAGATCAGGATAAAGCGGCCCTTTTAATCACACTCCAGGCTTGTGGTCTTTCCTCGAAAAGCACTTTTGTTTTCGACCAGACAGTTTTAAAGAAATCAGAGTTACGATAGGCTTCCAAAGCGGCTTCGTTTTCCCAATGGCTATAGGTAAAAAAGGTACTAGGATCCTGCATATCTTGATAAAGCTCTAAGCGAGAACATCCCTCAAAATTTAGAATCTTCTCCTTGGTTTCTTCAAAAATTGCCTCAAAGCTAGAAATATTTTCCTGTTTAAATGTCAGCTTTACAATTCGGATGAGCATATCAACGAAAATTGACGGTTATGGTATCTCTGTAGTTAAGACCGATCAGGGAAGCCGCACCACCAACAGTTTTTAAATCGCTTTTGTAGATGGCGAGTTCCAAATATCCTGCGGAATTAAACAGTGCGAGGAAATCGCTAGGACCTTTGCGCTGATTTTTTGGCAAGCTATAATCTATGATCTGATTGTAGCTATCATGGACCGAACCTAAGGTGGCGGTTCTGGCAAGGATTTCAAACTGTCTTCCATTTCTGTAGGCTTCAAAGAGGCTTTTTTGAATGTTGGTGACAACATTACCGTAATGATCAACATAGATCACGTTTCCAACAATTGTACTGCCATCATTGGTAATCCGCGGTACAAAATCCTTGACCTCTTTTAATTGTCTAAAAGGTTTGCCTACTACCTCCGGTTTTCCTCCGCGAGCCAAATGACAGGCCGCTTTGGTAAATACATCCAACTCCGGAAAGGCCGTGGGTAGTGTGTTAGGAATATCAATTTCTAAAAGCTTTTCCGGGCTAAGATCGTTAGCGAGCAGGCTTGGTACACCATTGTTGGCGCTAATGAAATAATGTCCTTCGAGTTGGGTGATGATATGTTGGTTTTCGGGAGAAACTTCGGAATCCATCCCAATAATATGTATGGTTCCTGTAGGAAATTCAGGATAGGAATTTTTAAGGACATAGGCACATTCATGAATATCAAAAGGCGATAGATCATGGGAAATATCAACAACCGTAGTATCGGGTACCTCAGATAAAATCCTTCCCTTAATGGCAGCCACAAAATAATCCTTTCGCCCGAAATCAGTGGTTAATGTAATGATTGCCATAAAGTGCTGTTGATATGTTTTCGATCAGCAAAAATGTTTTTTTGGTTAAGTTTGTGGTTAAAATTACACAAAAAGCGAGAACAAGAAATTCTCGCCGTCCCCACAACCCTTAAATGCTGTTTTTTGAACGAGTTAATTATTGAGCTTACCGAAATTAGTCCCAGGGAATTTTTTGGACTTCAAAACGAGAACATTGAGCTGTTAAAAAAGTATTTCCCGAAATTAAAGATTGTCGCCCGAGGAAATAAAATAAAGGTGTATGGCGATGAAGAAATGCTGGAGGAATTTGATCGTCGATTTGATATGATTACCGGACACTTTGCCAAATACAACAAACTTGATGAAAATTCAATTGAACGGTTGTTGACGGGAAATAGCGAGGATACCTATACTTCTTCCCAGGCCAGTGAGGAGGTTTTAGTCCATGGGGTAAGCGGAAGGTTAATTAAAGCCCAGACTGTAAATCAACGCAGGATGGTAGATGCCTGCCTGAAAGATGATATGGTTTTTGCCATAGGACCCGCGGGAACAGGAAAGACCTATACAGGGGTAGCCTTAGCGGTAAAGGCTTTGAAGGAAAAACAAGTGCGACGGATTATTTTGACCCGACCTGCCGTGGAAGCTGGGGAGAATCTGGGATTTCTTCCAGGAGACCTAAAGGAAAAACTGGATCCCTATATGCAACCGTTATACGATGCTTTAAGGGACATGATTCCCGCAGAAAAACTGGAAAAGTACATCGAAGACGGCACCATCCAGATTGCTCCAATGGCATTTATGCGGGGGCGTACGCTAGACAATGCATTTGTTATATTGGATGAGGCCCAGAATACCACGCACGCCCAAATGAAAATGTTTCTTACCCGTATGGGTAAAAACGCCAAGTTCCTCCTCACCGGAGATCCCGGGCAGATTGATCTACCCAGGCGGGTGATTTCAGGATTGAAAGAAGCACTGCTTATTTTAAAGAACGTTAAAGGCATTAGTATTATTCATTTGGATGATAAGGATGTCATCCGTCATAAATTGGTCAAAAAGGTCATAGACGCTTACAAGAACATCGAGCATCAAAATCAATTCTAGTATGGCCACCAATACCTTAATGGGAACCGATTTCCACTTCCCCGGTCAGCAATCCGTGTACAAAGGCAAAGTAAGAGAGGTGTATACCTTGGAAAACGATTTGTTAGTAATGGTAGCAACGGATCGCCTTTCGGCTTTTGATGTGGTAATGCCAAGAGGAATTCCATATAAAGGCCAGATACTTAATCAGATCGCTACAAAAATGATGGAAGCTACCGTGCACCTGGTGCCCAACTGGTTGCTGGCCACTCCTGATCCCAATGTTGCCATAGGGAAAGCTTGCAAACCGTTTAAAGTGGAAATGGTGATACGGGGGTACTTATCGGGGCATGCGGCCCGGGAGTATAAGGCGGGTAAACGTATGCTCTGCGGGGTTCCGATGCCGGAAGGGATGCAAGAGAACGATAAGTTTCCGGAGGCGATCATTACGCCGGCCACAAAAGCGGAAGAAGGTGCTCATGATGAGGATATTTCAAGAGAAGACATTTTGAAAAAAGGGTTAGTGTCTCCTGAAGATTATGAGATATTGGAGCAATACACCAAAACCTTGTTTGCTTATGGAACTGAAATCGCATTGCAACAAGGACTATTATTAGTGGATACAAAATATGAATTTGGTAAAACCAGGAATGGGGAAATTGTTTTAATTGATGAAATTCATACCCCGGACTCTTCGCGTTATTTCTATGCAGAGGGGTATGAGGAGCGGCAAGCCCGCGGAGCACCCCAAAAGCAGCTTTCCAAAGAATTCGTACGTCAGTGGCTTATCGCTAATGGCTTTCAAGGGTTGCAAGGGCAAAAAGTACCGGAAATGGGTGATGACTACATCAATTCCGTTTCAGAACGGTATATAGAACTTTATGAGAATATTACCGGCGAACCATTTGTTAAGGCAGATATTTCCAATATTCACGAGCGGATTGGAATGAATGTGTCGAAATATCTGAAAAACAATTATTAGAAGGGATTAGCCCACTACTTCAATTTTTAAAATTCTCAAGGAAAAAGCCTCGACTTGTTAAACCATGTTTTTGCATGATTAAACAGTTTCGCAGATAAGCGCTAAATTGATATATTTATGCTAAATAAATATAGTTAGCTATGCAATCTTGTCCCAGCTGCGCTTCGGATGAATTTATCAAGGCGGGCGTCATTAAAAACCGGCAACGCTATAAATGCAAGCAATGCGGTTACTTCTTTACAGTTGGTAAACTAGGGAAGCAAATAGACGATTATTATGTAAACAAGGCGCTACAACTGTATTTAGAAGGGTTGACCTATCGGGAGATTGAACGTATTCTGGGGGTGTCCCATGTTTCTGTAATGAACTGGGTGCGTAAATATAATATTAAGCGACCTCATAATTCCAGTTATCATCCTACCTATAAAATTTTGAGCCGGGAAGAGCTCTCGAAGTACTTTCAAGACGTTAACAATATAGTAGGAGCAGGGGTCCTTGTCACTGAACTGGGCGATAAGTTTATGCTCATAAAATGGGAGCGCTTCCGAGATTAAATATACCTATTTAACAATAAAATATATTAACTTTTTTTTCACAGTCATTTTTTTAGATGTTCGTTGAGCATGCAACTAACTGATAAACATCTATTAAAATGAAAAAATTAGTTTATGTATTGGTCCTTGGCCTGTTGGTTATCTCGTTGGGATATTCCCAGGGAAATACAGAATACACCGGGGGGTACAAGGTCAAGTTTAATGAAGATGGTTCCAAGTATTTAAGGGTTATTGCCTGGGGACAGTTTTGGGCGCAATACAGTGACAACGTCCCCGATGATGTAAGTCAACTGAATTTAAGCGTCCGTAGAGCGCGGTTTCTGACGTTTACCCAGCTGAACGAAAAGTTCATGATTTTGACCCACCTGGGATTGAACTCTTTGAATGGTGAAAACCAAAGTGCCATTGGTACCGGGGCCAACTCGCAACTCTTCTTTCATGATTTCTGGGGGGAATGGTCCTTTGATAAAAACCATCAGATAGGTGCGGGATTGCACTATTGGAATGGGATTTCCCGCTTAAGCAGTGCGAGTACACTGAATTTCATGACTTTGGACAACAACCGGCAATCCTGGGCGGTACTGGGGCTATCCGATCAGTTTGCACGTCATATTGGGGTATATGTAAAAGGAAAGTTTGGCAAGTTCTTCTATAATCTTTCCCTGGATGAGGCCGTAGCCAACAATCTCCAGGAAAACACCGATCCTACCCCTGATGGGCCTGCGGTTTACGCCGGCCGAAGATTACTGGGATCCAGAGACGCAGGGAAACTGGTACAAGGGTATTTTTCCTATAATTTTTTGGACGCGGAATCTAATTTCCTTCCCTATAAAGTGGGTACTTATCTGGGTAGCAAAACGGTATTCAATATTGGTGCAGGATTTTTGGTGCACCCCAACGGATCCGTTATTGCGGATGCTACCGGTAACCTTGAAGGAGAGGATGTAAGCATTTTAGCAGTAGATGCTTTTTACGATGCTCCCCTGGGACAGGATGGCTCAGCCATAACGGCATATGCGGTCTTTCAAAATAATGACTACGGGCAGGATTTCACGCTGGGGACCACCTACGATTCCGGTACAATGCTCTACGGTCATGTCGGCTATCTAGTTCCTGGGCAAAAAGACAAAACCCGGCTGCAACCCTACCTTTCGTTTCAAACCCGTTCGGTTGATGCCATAGACGATAATGCCAATCGATTTGGAATAGGGGGGAACATATTCTTCACAGGACATCACTCTAAATTAAGCGTGGAATACAGCAACTTTAAATATGGCGACAATGACGGCGTTGGGACGGTGACATTGCAAGCCATGATATATCTATAACACCAACATTATGACTGAAAAACAACAAAAGGCTACGGCCTATTGGAAAGAAAACCTGAGATACCTGGTCATTTTATTGTCCATATGGTTTCTGGTTTCTTATGGAGCCGGTATCATCTTCAAAGATGCATTGAACACTATTAAACTTGGCGGATTTAAACTTGGATTTTGGTTCGCACAGCAAGGATCTATTTACGTTTTCGTGATCTTGATTTTCGTTTACGTGCGACTGATGAACAAACTTGATAAAAAATACGGCTACGACGTCGATTAACTAACCAGAAAATTACAATTATGAGTGTACAACTTTGGACATATATTTTGGTAGGGATCACCTTTGCCCTTTATATCGGGATAGCCATTTGGTCCCGGGCCGGCTCTACCAAAGAATTCTACGTTGCAGGAGGGGGTGTTTCACCATTGGCCAATGGGATGGCAACGGCTGCTGACTGGATGTCTGCCGCTTCTTTCATCTCCATGGCTGGGATCATCTCGTTTGCCGGATATGATGGGGCAGTCTATCTGATGGGCTGGACGGGAGGATACGTATTACTGGCTTTATTGCTGGCCCCGTATCTCAGGAAGTTTGGAAAATTTACAGTTCCCGATTTTATTGGTGAACGCTACTATTCAAAAACAGCACGTATTGTGGCGGTTATCTGTGCACTAATTGTTTCCTTTACATATGTAGCAGGACAAATGCGTGGTGTGGGGATCGTTTTCTCCAGATTCCTGGAAGTGGATATCAATACCGGAGTGATCATAGGTATGGTGATTGTGCTGTTCTATGCGGTTTTAGGTGGAATGAAAGGGATTACCTATACGCAGGTTGCCCAGTATTGCGTTCTGATTTTTGCGTTTATGGTTCCGGCTATTTTTATTTCTATTCAAATGACCGGAAATCCTATCCCGCAATTGGGTATGGGAGGAACCATTGCTGATGGTACCTACCTTCTGGATAAACTGGATGGGTTATCGACCGAGTTGGGTTTTGCAGAATATACCAACGGTTCAAAAAGCCTAATTGATGTATTTGCCATAACCTTTGCTTTAATGGTAGGTACTGCAGGATTACCACACGTAATCGTCCGTTTCTTTACCGTAAAACGTGTTAAGGATGCCAGGAAATCAGCAGGTTTGGCATTATTGTTTATCGCTATCCTGTATACTACCGCTCCAGCAGTTGCCGTATTTGCAAGAACCAATCTTATCGAAACCGTAAGTGGTAAGGAGTATGCGGCTATGCCAGAATGGTTTAAGAATTGGGAGACCACAGGTTTAATAGGTCATGATGATAAAAATGGCGATGGGTTGATCCAATATGTCGCAAATGCCGAAATCAATGAACTGACAGTGGACCGTGACATTATGGTACTGGCAAATCCTGAAATAGCGAATCTACCTGCCTGGGTAATCGCATTAGTTGCTGCCGGTGGTTTGGCTGCTGCACTTTCTACCGCTGCAGGACTTTTGCTGGTTATTTCCTCTTCGGTTTCCCATGATTTGATAAAAAACGTGTTCAATCCGGATCTATCCGAAAAAGGAGAGCTTTGGGCTGCTCGTATTTCTGCAGTTGGTGCTGTCTGTATTGCGGGATACTTTGGTATAAATCCACCTGGCTTTGTTGCTGCTGTGGTAGCTCTTGCATTCGGGCTTGCCGCAGCCTCTTTCTTCCCGGCTATTATACTCGGAATTTTCTACAAGAAAATGAACAGTAAAGGGGCGATTACAGGTATGATCGTTGGGATTTCGTTAATGCTTTTCTATATGCTGAAATTCAAGTTTGGAATTTTTGACGGAGGAAAGACAGCCGTTGGAGGTTTGAAAGAAAGCTGGTGGTTCGGTATATCTCCGGAAGGGTTTGGGACCATAGCAATGGTTGTGAATTTCCTGGTTGCCCTTGTGGTGAACAAGTTTACCGAAGAACCCCCTGAAGATGTACAAGAAATTGTGGAGAATATCAGGATCCCTAGTGGCGCAGGCGAAGCTGTGTCTCACTGATCTGATTTAGTTGGTTACCTCAAAAGCGGTGTGGTAGGGTTATGCCGCACCGTTTTTGTAATTTTAAAGGACTCAGAATATGAAAATGAAGAAACGGCATCAACAAAAACTTGTGTTGCTATCCATCCTATTGTTCTTTATATGGAATGTTCCTTTTATTTCCATTTTTGATGGCGCATCCCACTTTTTCGGTTTTCCGGTTTTCTTCATTTTTATTTTTATCAGCTGGTCGCTGTCCATAGTCGTTGCTTACCTTATTTTGAAACGGTATTATGAGTAATTATACGCTTATATTCATTATCGTTTCCTATTTGGCGATGCTGTTCTTTTTAGCCTATTACGTGGAGCGAAAGGCCAGGAGGAATTGGGTTAAGAATCCCTACGTCTATGTTCTGACTTTAGGGGTCTATTGTACAGCCTGGACCTATTATGGTAGTATTGGGATCGCCTCCCAGTCCGGAGTTAGTTTTTTGGGGATCTATTTAGGTCCCGTTATTGCCATGCCGCTATGGATCGTTCTCATGAGAAAGGTCATCAAAATATCCAAGCAACATAAAATATCGAGCGTCGCAGATTTTATCTCGCTGCGGTACGGTAATAACAGGCTTTTAGGTGCTTTTGTAACCCTTACCTGTCTTTTTGGGGTTATTCCGTACATCGCCCTTCAATTGAAAGCGGTTTCGGAAACATTTTCGCTTTTATCTGACAGGGATAGCTACTACACTACCGGGATATTGGGTGATTCTACGTTCTACATTGCCATATTGATTGCGATTTTTGTAGCGTTCTTTGGAACACGATCTACCGATGCTTCTCAGGGTAAAAAAGGGATAATGGCCACGGTTGCTTTA
>JANQHL010000124.1 GCA_028277085.1 Flavobacteriaceae bacterium | reverse complement strand
GATTTTCTAACTCCTTTTCAACCTTATCCAGCAGGGCTAACGATGTTGAAATCAAGACCACCTGACTATCTATCCCATGTTCTGCCTGGCTCAACAGATCGGATGCTACAAAAGCAGGATTTGCGGTACCATCAGCCACCACCAACAGCTCGCTGGGTCCTGCAGGCATATCTATAGCTACCCCCATTTTTGTTGCCCATTGTTTAGCAACAGTAACATATTGATTGCCAGGGCCAAATATCTTGAACACTTTTGGGATAGTCTCCGTTCCTAAGGTCATACCTGCAATGGCCTGAATTCCCCCCACGGTAAATATCTTTGTAACACCACATAGTTGCGCTGTGTACAAAATCACCGGGTTGAGCTTCCCTCCTTCATCTGGTGGACTGCATAAGACGATTTCCTGGCAACCTGCTAGTTTGGCAGGAATAGCCAGCATTAATATCGTGGAAAACAAAGGTGCAGATCCCCCGGGGATGTACAGCCCTACCTTTTGTATGGGTCGTTTCTCTTGCCAGCACTGAACTCCCGGCATCGTTTCAATGGCTACTGTATCCGTTCTTTGGGCGGAATGGAATTTGGTAATGTTGCGCTGAGCGGTTTCAATAGCACTTTTCAATTCTTCCGAAACCTGAGTGGTTGCCTCTTCAATTTCTTGTTCCGATACCTGGAAATCGGTCAGGTTTACCCCATCAAATTTTTGCGTATACGCATTTAAAGCCCTATCCCCTTCATTTTTGACTTTTTCAAACACTTCGCGTACCACTGGTTCAATAGCCTCAAACGATTGTGTAGGTCTTGCAAGAATTTTGGCCCATTCGGAAGGTTCCGGATTAACATACTTCTTCATTACAGCACCATTTTTTCTATTGGGCACACCAAAATTCCCTCTGCGCCAGCAACTTTCAGTTCATCAATTACCTCCCAGAATTTATCCTTATTGATCACCGTATGCACTGAACTCCAGCCTTTTTCGGCCAGTGGCACAACTGTGGGGCTACGCATCCCCGGTAAGATGGCAATAATCTCTTGGAGTTTGTCATCCGGCACGTTCATGAGCACATATCGATTCTTTCGGGCTTGCAAAACCGACTGAATCCGGAATTGGAGTCGCTCTAATATTGCTTTCCGTTCCTCGCTAATTTTTGGGGAAACGGCAAGGACCGCCTCACTGTGTAGCAAGACCTCTACTTCCTTGAGGTTATTTTTAAACAAAGTGCTGCCGCTGGAAACAATATCACAAATAGCGTCCGCAAGTCCAATGTTAGGGGCAATCTCAACCGAGCCATTGATGATATGTAAATCGGCCTCCACCCCTTTTTCTTTTAAAAACTTCAATACGGTATTCGGATAGGAAGTGGCTATTCGTTTCCCTTCAAAATCCTTCAAAGTACCATATTCTTTGGTCTTTGGAATAGCTAAAGACACCTTACACTTGGAAAAGTTCAGTTTTTCGACTATTGCAATCCCCTCCCCTTTTTCCACCAGAACATTCTCTCCAATAATGGCCAGGTCCACTACTCCATCTTTTAAATACTGTGGAATGTCTCCATTACGCAGATAAAACACTTCAAGGGGGAAGTTTCGGGCATTGGCCTTTAATTGGTCTTTGCCATTATCGATGGAAATTCCGCAGTCCTTTAAGATTTTGAGGGAGTCTTCATTTAATCTCCCGCTTTTTTGGATGGCAATCCTAATTTTAGTCATTGTCTTTCTTGCTATTGACATTCCTATTTAGCATCCCTATTATTTTTAAAACACATTGTGCGTTAGGAATACCCTTTAAAAAACAAACCCGTTTGATTACTCAAACGGGTTAGGTTATTTTGATACATGCAAAATATCGTCACCTCGCTTGAGCGATGCTGTCGATATGATGATGTGCGATTCTTACTCTCATTATGCGTTCGAAGGTAAAACTAAATTTTAAGACAAAAAAGCAAATTCTAGTTATTTCCCAAAATCAAAGGGAGTCCTTTGTCGCCGGATCCCACAACCACCACCTTCGCATTGGGCGATTGCGAAAGCTGCAATGTTGCCTCTATTCCCTTGTCCTGAAGAATCTTGTCTGTTAGTGAAGCACTGAGAATTCTGTTCGCATCCGCTTTTCCCTGAGCTTCTATCCGCTGACGCTCTGCTTCTTTCTCCGCTTTTTCCAGTCGGAATTCATACTCCAAAGATTCTTGTTCCTGTTTAAGCTTTCGCTCTATAGCTTCTTTAATCGTAGGTGGTAAGGTGACATCTCTTACTAATACTTCATCGAGTACGATGTATTGTTCCCCGACTATTTTTTGCGTTTCCTCAAAAATCTCCTGTTGAATGGCATCCCGCTTACTGGAATACAACTGTTCAGGTGTGTATCGTCCAACCACGCTTCGGGCTGCAGAACGAATTGTAGGTAAAATAATCCTGTTCAAATAGTTCTCTCCAATCTCTTGATGCAATTTTCCAAGCTGTGAAAAATCAGGTTTGTACCAGGCAGAAGCATCGAGTTGAATGTCCAGACCATTGGAGGATAATACTTTCATTTTTTCAAAAATCTCTTGTCGTCGCACTTCGTATACATATACCTTGTTCCAGGGCGCTACCAGATGAAAACCTTCTCCCAAAGGAGGTCTATCGGTAACCACACCACCACTAAAGCGCTTCCAAAGCACACCCGCCTCTCCGGCACTAATATTCACCGCTGATTTAGAAATTAAAATAATAAGTAAAATGATTGCAAATACGGTAGGTAGCGCAATCTTAGGTAATCGATCCATAGTTATCTCGCTTTTATAATAATCCGTTGTATTTTCTTATCGTCCATTCAGAAGTTAAGGCCACAGCCATAAGGGCCAAGAGCCATCGAAAATCTATTAAAGATACCACATTTTTATTGCTTTTTTGAATGGGTGTGAAACGTTCATCTGCAATTAAATCTGTCAGCAATTCTCCTGTTTGCGCTGGGTAATAATGTTGTCCCCCATTGGCTTCAGCAAGTCTTTCCAATTTATCATCATTGGCTGCTAAAAACTGATCTTCCAGATCAAAATCCAAGATGGAAAAGCTTCCGGATTTGGAAATATTCTCTTTGGTCTCCTTTACGGTAAATGTGTACTCTCCAGGTTCCAGATCGCCCAGGTCCGACACAAACTGATTCCCGCGTAACAGCATGGGTTCTTCTCTTTCAAAATTTGTATTTGCCCCAATAATTTTCAACTTTAATGCAGCATCCGGGTCAAACACATAGGTATTGTCAAAAAAACTGGCAGCTATCCGAGCCGCGGTAGAGTTATCATAGCGATTTTCGTAGTTCAACCGCAAGCGCTCTTTTTGTTCTGAATCTGATAAATAGAGCAATAACTTTCCAAAAAAGGTGTCAAAAGTTTCAAAACTCCCCAAGTTCCTAAAGGACTGTGCACGCCATTTCCAGACATCCGCTCCCAGTAGAAACGCCTGTTTCCTTTCTTCTTCTAAAACAAAGAAAAGCGGGGTCTGCAGAGTAACTCCTCTTATTTGCTGATATGCGATCACCTTTGTTGAAGTAAATACTTCGATGTCTCCCAATTCCCCGGACAACGGTGGATATTCCAGCATGGTGAAATCGGAAGTATCGAAAAGATCAAAAGCTTCGTTTTTAACCGGAAATATTACCTCCTCCTGGCCAACCACCTCCTTGCTAATCGATTGGGACCGGCTCTGCAGAAAATACCAATCTGTTTCGGGGCCTGCAATGGTAAATACCCCTCCTCCTTTGCGCTCAATTACATCGTAAACAGAGGAAAATGACCGGTTTGGCTGGTAGAGTAGAAAGACATCTATATCGTCCAGTTCCTCCGAAGTGGCATTTGGAGTCAAAAGCCGTACTGATCTTTGTTTATTGGTTTCAATAGCTTCTTTAAGTGCTCCGATATCGGGGTGTTTAATAGAAGACACAATCCCTATTGTTGTTTTCTCATCAATAACCTCAAGAAAACGCTGTTGCTTATTATTGATCGTATTTTTTTCGTTTTCAAGTTGGCTCGCTCGGAATTCCAGGATTTTTATTCCAGTTGATTCTGCCTCCAAGAAGGTGCTAATTGTTTTTACACGCTCGTTTCTTGCGAATTCCAGCGTTTCGCGATACACCGGCTCTCCTTCCAAAAAAAGCTGAAAAGTAGTAGATACAGGCACTTCCCCGGAATAGAGGACCTCGGCTTCAATCGGGAAGGTGTTGCCAACAAATGCATAGCGATTTACGTTTATCTGACCCATTGCGATATCGCTATAGGAAGTAGTATCGCCTACTACAACCGGAAAAACGGTGGTGTTATTCCCAAAACGTTGAAATTCAAAATCTTCTCCTACTGTCTGATTGCCATCAGTGAAGAGTACAATGACATTTTGTGTATTGGCAAAGGTTTCGTCTAAGGTTTCGAGGCTTTTGGAGATATTGGTCCGTTTAGCAGTGAAGGAAAGGCTATCCAAATCTTCTAAAGCGGCACCGAAACGAAACTGCTTCAACGAAAATTTCTCGTTCAATTTTGGGTTAGCCGCAATGTCGGCAGCTATATTCCGTACCTGGTCATGACCGTTTAGCTTTTGAATTGATGACGAGTTGTCTGCGAGTACAATTAGGTTGGCATTTTCCAGTTCGTACTCCTTCTTGGAAAACTTAAGATTGATCAGCAAAACTATGGCGCAAAACAAGGTCACAAATCGAAGAAAGGCCAGGACACCTGATAGCTTTGTCCGTTTACTACGGTAGAAATACTGAAGCAGTACAAGGCCCAAAGCAATAACAAACGCTAAAAGTAGTAGGAGTACTATCTGGACCTGCATATATCAATTTCGTCTTTAGGTCAACATACCGCCATCTACATGCAGTACCTGACCGGTAATATAGGCCGAAAGATCTCCAGCAAGGAATAGACAAGCATTGGCAATATCTTCCGGGGTTCCTCCTCTTTTTAGGGGAATTGCATCCCGCCATCCCTGGACGGTCTTCTCATCTAACTTTTCGGTCATTTCGGTTTCAATGAATCCTGGCGCAATGGCATTGCAACGAATGTTTCGGGATCCCAGCTCCAAAGCAACGGACTTGGTAAAGCCGATAATACCTGCCTTGGATGCCGCGTAGTTGGCTTGTCCTGCATTTCCTTTGACCCCAACAACGCTACTCATATTGATAATAGATCCTTTATGTTGCTTTAGGAAGGTGCGTTGCACAGCTTTGGTCATATTAAAAACAGACTTCAGATTTACCGCAATTACCTGGTCAAAATCCTCCTCTCTCATCCGCATTAGCAGGTTATCTTTAGTAATACCTGCATTATTGATCAATACTTCCAACCCACCAAAATCCTCAAGTACAGCACTTACCAATTCTTCTGCCTCTTTGAAACTGGCGGCATTACTATTATAGGCTTTGGACTTGACTCCCAATGCACCTAATTCTTTTTCAAGTTCCAGGGCCGGGCCTTCGCTGGAGCTGTAGGTAAATGCTACGTTAGCACCGTGTTGTGCAAACCGCTGGGCGATGCCTTTCCCTATTCCCCTGCTTGCCCCGGTAATGAGCACGTTTTTATCTTGTAATAGTTGCATAGTTCAAATTGTAAGGTTGGTAAACTTCAAAGATAGGACAAGTGAAGGATTTGCAGATATAAAAAATCCCGAGTCTATCGGGATTTAGGATGCTTTTAACGGAATCCTCAGGCAATGGTTTGTTTTACCGTTGCGCCTATTTTGGCAGGTGACTCTACGACATGGATGCCACAATCCCGCATAATCTGTTTCTTGGCCTGAGCCGTGTCATCACTTCCACCCACTATAGCACCCGCATGCCCCATGGTGCGTCCTGCCGGTGCTGTTTCCCCGGCAATAAAACCAATCACCGGTTTGTCACTACCGCTTTCTTTATACCATCTCGCTGCTTCAGCCTCTAACTGTCCGCCAATTTCCCCTATCATCACCACACATTCTGTTTCAGGATCATTAATTAGCAACTCAAGGGCTTCCTTGGTTGTGGTTCCGATTATCGGATCTCCGCCAATACCAATAGCCGTAGTAATCCCTAAGCCCTGGCGTACTACCTGATCCGCGGCCTCGTAAGTCAGTGTTCCCGATTTAGATACAATGCCAACATTACCCTTTTCAAAGACAAAGCCCGGCATAATACCCACCTTAGCTTCGCCCGGGGTGATCACTCCTGGGCAATTAGGCCCTATTAAGGTACAATCCAGATCGCTGATATAATCATACACTTTTACCATGTCTGCTACTGGTATTCCCTCCGTAATGGTAATGATCACCTTAATTCCTGCATTGGCGGCCTCCATAATAGCATCCGCCGCAAAAGCAGGTGGAACAAAAATGATCGAGGTATCCGCGCCTACTTTTTCTACTGCTTCTTCAACCGTATTAAATACCGGTTTTCCCAAATGTTCATTTCCTCCTTTACCCGGAGTTACGCCGCCTACAACGTTGGTACCATAAGCAATCATTTGTTCGGAATGAAAGGTTCCCTCACTCCCTGTAAAGCCTTGTACAATTATTTTGGAGTCTTTATTGACCAGTACGCTCATCTTGGTTTTTTTAAGTTGGACAAAAATAGGATATCGCTCATGAATAATAAAGCAGCCGTTTCAAATGTTTTTTAGTTTTTGGAGCATGTCAGGGATTTGCTTCACATGGGCCAGTTGCTTTAATTTCTCACGAGCTTCTTCCACCGGGCTTCCAAAATAAGTTTTTCCACCTGCAAGTGGCTTGGATATTCCCGTTTGGGCCAATACTATCGCTTTTGCCCCAATAGTAATTCCACTGGTTACGCCAACCTGCCCCCAAAGGGTTACTTCATCTTCTATGACCACGCAACCTGCTATTCCACATTGCGAAGCGATTAGGCATTTCTTACCGATAACCGTATCGTGCCCTACCTGAATTTGGTTGTCCAGTTTACTGCCTTCCTTAATTAATGTATCTCCGGTAACCCCACGATCAATTGTGCAAGCTGCACCAATATCCACATTATCTTCAATGACTACCCTGCCACCGGAAAGTAACCGATCATAGCCTTCAACTCTTTTCTTATAATAAAAAGCATCTGCTCCAAGTACTGTCCCGGCATGTATGATCACATTATTCCCGATATGGCAGTTGTCATAAATGGCAACATTTGCATGAATACGACAGTCCTCCCCTATGCTGACATTATTACCAATAAACACATTGGGTTGAATGATGGTATTGGCACCAATTTTAGCCGTGCTTGAAATAGTAGCAGTCGCCTTTTGGAATGGGCTGAATTGTTGTGTTAATTTATTAAAGTCTCGAAAGGGGTCATCAGAAATTAACAAGGCCTTGTTCTCCGGACAATCTACTTTTTTATTAATGAGTACAATTGTTGCGGCAGAATCCAGGGCTTTTTGATAGTATTTAGGATGATCGACAAAAACGATATCACCATTTTCAACGACATGGATTTCGTTCATTCCCAACACCGGAAAACCGGGGTCACCGACATACTCGGCATCTATTAAGGCCGCAATTTCCTCTAATGCGTAGGTTCTTGGGAATTTCATTTATTCTTTTGCCCTTTCCATATACGCCCCCTTTTCAGTGTCCACTTTAATGCGATCCCCCTCATTAATAAATAAAGGTACATTGATCCGTGCTCCCGTTTCTACGGTGGCCGGTTTTGTCGCATTGGTTGCGGTATTCCCTTTTACACCAGGTTCGGTATGGGTAACCTCCAAAATAACACTTGCTGGCATTTCTACCGAAAGTGGCATATTGTCTTCTGCGTTGAAAATGATCGTTACCACTTCCCCTTCTTTAAGTAGATCAGGAGCGTCCAAAGAAGATTTTTGTAAGGCAATCTGGTTGTAATCATCGGTATTCATGAAGTGAAAGGTGTCGCCTTCGGGATAGAGATATTGATACGATCGCGTCTCAACGCGAACATCCTCAATTTTATGACCGGCAGAAAAGGTGTTATCGACCACTTTACCAGTGGTCACACTTTTTAGTTTTGTTCGGACAAAAGCAGGTCCTTTTCCCGGTTTAACGTGGAGGAACTCTACAATTTTATAGATATCGTTATTGTATTTGATACACAATCCTTTTCGAATGTCAGACGTATTTGCCATTTGTGGGTTTAGTTATTGCTAAAATATCCTTTCATTATACCTCGTTGCGAATCTCGGATAAACTGAAGTATCTCGTCCCGCTCCGGGGTTGCTTCCATTTCAGCTTCAAGGATCTCAACTGCCTGGGAGTTGTTATAGTTCTTCTGGTACAAAATGCGGTAAATGTTCTGTATTTCCCGGATTTTTTCCGCTTCAAACCCTCGTCTTCGTAACCCTACCGAATTAATACCAACATAGGACAAAGGTTCACGGGCAGCCTTCACAAACGGAGGGACGTCCTTACGTACAAGGGAACCTCCGGTAACAAAAGCATGTCTGCCAACCGAAACGAATTGGTGTACGGCAACCATGCCCGCTAGGACCACATTATCCCCTACAGTTACATGGCCTGCCAGGGTAGAATTATTGCTGAAAATACAACCATCTCCTACAAAACAATCATGGGCAATGTGGCTGTAGGCCATAATCAGACAATTATTGCCAATAATGGTTTTCATTCTGTCCTCTGTCCCTTTATTTATGGTAGCGCATTCACGTATGGTTGTATTATTTCCAATATGTACCGTTGTCTCCTCTCCTTTGTATTTTAGGTCCTGAGGTATAGCAGAGATCACCGACCCCGGGTAAATGTTACAGTTTTTTCCTATACGTGCACCCTCCATTATTGTGACGTTAGACCCAATCCAGGTTCCTTCTCCAATAGTAACATTATTATGGATGGTAGTGAACGGCTCAATTACTACGTTTTTGGCAATTTTCGCTCCCGGATGGACGTAAGCAAGTGGTTGGTTCATTCTAGTTTCCTTTTACTTTTGTGATCTGCGCCATTATTTCTGCTTCAGACACTAATCTTCCGTTTGCATACGCCCTGGCTTGCATCTGGCAGATCCCGCGACGAATTGGCGTAAGTAAGTCTAATTTAAAGATTAGGGTGTCCCCAGGCACTACCTGATGTTTGTACCGAACATTATCAATCTTCAAAAGGTAGGTCAAATAGTTCTCAGGATCTGGCACAGTGCTTAGTACCAAAATACCGCCTGTCTGTGCCATTGCTTCTATCTGCAGTACCCCTGGCATAACAGGTGCCCCTGGAAAATGCCCCACAAAGAAGGGCTCATTCATCGTAACATTTTTGATCCCGATAACATGCTCTTCCGTTAACTCCATAATTTTATCCACCAGCAAAAACGGAGGCCTATGCGGCAACATTTCCATTATCTGGTTGATATCTTTAACCGGTTTAGCATGCAAATCAACATCCGGAACATAGTGCCTTCTTTCCTGCTTGATAATTTTCTGGAGTTTCTTGGCGAACTGTGTATTCACAAAGTGTCCCGGCTTATTGGCGATCACTTTACCACGAATTCGGGTTCCCGCAAGTGCCAAGTCACCTACAACATCCAGTAATTTATGTCGAGCCGCTTCGTTAGGATGATGCAAGGTCAAATTATCCAAAATACCATTTGGCTTTACCGACAATTTGGCCTTGTTAAACGCCTTTTCTAGTTTTTTCATGGTAGACTCCGATATCTCTTTGTCCACATACACTATGGCGTTATTAAGATCACCGCCTTTGATCAAACCGTTTTCCAAGAGCATCTCCAGTTCATGAAGAAAACTAAAGGTCCTGGCACTGGCAATCTCATTTTTAAAATCTTCTAAACGTTCCAAAGTAGCGTTTTGCGTACCCAATACTTTAGTCCCAAAATCTACCATGGTCGTTACCTGGTAGGAGTTTGCCGGGATTACCGTAATCTCACTTCCCGAAGTCTCGTCCTTATAGGAGATCACATCCTTAACAATGTATTCATCCCTATCCGCATCTTGCTCTACTGTCCCAACCTGTTCTATAGCTTCCACAAAGAACTTAGAGGAGCCATCCATGATTGGTGGTTCAGGGGCGTCTAACTCGATCAACACATTATCGACATCCATACCGACCAACGCCGCCAGAACATGCTCCGAGGTTTGAATTTTTACCCCTTTTTTTTCCAGATTGGTCCCTCTTTGGGTATTGACCACGTAGTTTGCATCTGCCTCAATGACGGGTTCCCCCTCCAAATCTACCCGCTTAAAAGTAAAACCGTGATTTTCCTTAGCAGGCAAAAACTTCA
Organism: Flavobacteriaceae bacterium; assembly: GCA_028277085.1. GTDB lineage: Bacteria > Bacteroidota > Bacteroidia > Flavobacteriales > Flavobacteriaceae > Croceivirga. Next base: position 9,321 of record JANQHL010000124.1, on the reverse strand, counting down.
TTGTCACATTTTCTCCCGTATGAAGCCCAACACCGGTGAGTGTAACCGGTTTAGCAATAGTTGTTTGCTTAGTGCTTTTGGTTTTCATGATCCAGTTTCTTTTCCAGTTCTGAAATTTGATTGATGATTTTTGGAAAGTTCTTAAAGTGTACGTAGGACTTATTGTAATCGCCATAATTTAAAGCAGGTGAGCCCTGGAGTACCTCCTCATCCTTAACATTTCTGCCAATCCCGGATTGCGCCTGAATCCTCACCCTATTTCCAATTGTAATATGACCTACTATTCCCACTTGCCCTCCTATCAAGCAATGCTTACCAATTTTTGTAGAGCCCGCAATACCCGTCTGCGCCGCGATTGCCGTGTGCTCCCCTATTTCCACGTTATGTGCGATCTGGATCTGATTGTCCAACTTTACTCCCTTGCGTAAAATGGTGGAGCCCAGAGTGGCACGATCAATGGTTGTCCCGGCTCCTACGTCTACATTGTCTTCAATTATCACGTTTCCCGTTTGAGGTACTTTACTGTATTCTCCATTTTCGTTGGGGGTAAAACCAAAGCCATCTGCACCAATAATTGCCCCGCTATGGATCACGCAATAATTTCCGATAATACTTTCCGAATAAATTTTTGCACCGGCAAAAATAATGCAATCATTACCTATCACCACATTATCTCCAATATAGACATTAGGATACACCTTGACATTATTTCCGATGTGCACGTTTTCTCCTAAATAGGAAAAGGCTCCCAGGTAAAAACCTTCACCATACTTCGCTGATGCTGTAACAAAAGAAGGGCTTTCAATCCCGACCTTATTGTTTTTAACCTGATTGTAGTATTCCAACAATCGGGAAAATGATTTGTAAGCATCGTCAACCTTGATCAAGGTAGTGGAAATCTCCTGCTCAGGGATAAAATCTTTATTGACAATTGTGATCGACGCTTTAGTAGTGTAAATAAAAGAGGTGTATTTCGGATTTGCCAAGAAGGTCAAAGAACCTTTTTCGCCCTCCTCTATTTTAGAAAGCTTATCTACTGAAATTTGAGGATTGCCCTCAATCTCTCCCCCTAAAATTCCTGCGATTTGGGTGGCTGTGAATTTCATTTCGGCAAAAGTAAGAAAATTTGTCAAACGCCTTTCTTAGGATAGCAGGTGTAGTATTTTATCACTTCGGTTGATAGTGCTACCAAATTAAGATGGTCGGATGCCTCAGCAACATCCATCAGCTCACCTCCTTTGGAAAGGATGTTAATATTTTGCTGTGCTGCATTATAGGCCCGATTGCTGATCTTACCGTCAAATACAAAATACCCTACCTCTTGCTCTGAAATGGGATAACGCTGCTTAACCCATTCCTTTTTACTTGCCAGTTTAGCGGGGTCAAAGGGTTCGTTCTTGACTTTTATCTTAAGGAGCTTGCGGTATAATAACATTTTGGACAATTTGGACAAAATGAAATCCTCATGGTGTTGCCATAGTTTTACAGCTGCCAAAATATCCACATCATCCAGTAGCGAAAACTGCCGAAGGCTCTCTTCATCAAATGTCATCTCAGGGCTAGAGTTTAGGAAGTACAGAAAAGTGGGCGAGCCCGGAACCGTTTTTCCCTGCCCTAACAGATCTCTGGCGCGTTTTACTAACTTAATCAACAGTTGTTCTGCCACCAGGCTGGTTTTGTGCAAATACACCTGCCAGTACATAAATCGTCGCGCCATCAGGAATTTTTCCACGGAATACAATCCCTTTTCTTCAACCACCAACTCCTCTTTATGCACATTGAGCATGCTTATCAATCGCTCGGAGCTGATGTTTCCTTCCGTAACGCCGGTGTAAAAACTATCGCGTTTTAAGTAATCCATTCTGTCCATATCCAATTGACCGGAAACCAATTGATTTAAAAAGGTCTTGGGATGTTCTTTATTAAAGATCGCCAGCGCCATATCCAGTTGCCCCTGGAACTCCTTGTTGAGTTGCTCCATAAAGATCCGGGAAAGCTGTTCATGATCGTGATTCCGGACCAGGGTATGTTCAAGGGCGTGCGAAAAAGGACCATGCCCAATATCATGTAACAAAATGGCACACAGTAGGCCATTTTCCTCCGCTTTGGTGATCTCAATTCCTTTGTATTGCAAAATATCGAGGGCCTTCCGCATCAGGTGCATACACCCCAGGGCGTGATGGAATCGGGTGTGGTGTGCCCCCGGGTAGACGAGATAGGAAAGTCCCATTTGGGAGATGCGGCGAAGTCGTTGAAAATAAGGGTGTGCAATTAAATTGAAAATGAATTCATTGGGGGTGCCAATAAAACCATAAATCGGATCGTTAAATATTTTAAGCTTGTTGGTCTTCGCCAATCCGTTATTTTTAAAGCTGTAAAGATAAACACTGTATGAAATGAGCGTAAACAAATTTAATTTTTTGCATGGTTGACCGAAGAATTCATTTTTTTTTCGCGAACCTGCCCGCCGTCAGGCAGGAGCGTAGCGGTTGATCTGTGTAGAAAATTTTTGTTTGCTTCTCTTTCCGCTGCATAAAAATTTTCAAATTGATGAAAAAGATTTCCATTTTATGGGTGGACGATGAAATAGAACTTCTTAAACCCCATATCTTATTCCTCGAGGACAAGGGATATACCCTAACTACTGCCCAAAGCGGACAAGAAGCCCTGGAAGAAGTTACGGAGCATACTTTTGATGTTGTTTTCCTGGACGAGAACATGCCCGGGCTGTCTGGTTTGGAGACCTTATCGGAACTGAAACAGAAAGATCCTCTCCTCCCTGTGGTGATGATTACCAAAAGCGAAGAAGAATATATCATGGATGAGGCTATTGGCAGTAAAATAGCGGATTACCTGATAAAGCCTGTTAATCCGAACCAAATCCTACTCTCTCTAAAAAAGAACCTGGAGAACTCCCGGCTGGTCTCCGAACGTACCACGGCCAATTACCAGCAAGAATTTCGCAAAATTGCCATGGACCTCTCTATGGTGAATTCCTATGAAGAGTGGGCAGAGCTCTACAAGAAGTTGATCTATTGGGAACTGCAATTGGAAGCTATCGAGGACAACAGCATGTTCGAGATCCTGGAGTCGCAAAAGCTGGAAGCCAACAACCAGTTCAGCAAGTTTGTAGAGAAGAATTACAGGGATTGGTTTAGCGAAGAAGAAGGTCCGATTTTATCGCATACCCTATTTAAAAAGCTGGTCCTGCCAGAATTGGCAGATACGCCTACCCTTTTGGTGGTTATTGACAACCTCCGATACGACCAATGGTGGGCCATAGAGGATGTGGTGACCAATTTTTACCGGAAGCAGAAAGAGATCCCTTATTACAGTATTCTTCCTACCGCTACCCAATACGCACGGAATGCCCTTTTTTCTGGGCTTACGCCCCTGCAGATGGAAAAACGCCACCCCAATTGGTGGAAGAACCACACTGATCACGGCGGTAAAAACCTTTTTGAAGCGGAGTTTTTAGGAGCGCAACTCAAGCAGTTACGCCTGGACCTGAAATGGGAATACCACAAGATCAGCAGTTTAAAGCAGGGAAAACAGTTGGTGCAGAATTTTAAAACCCAAAAGGATAACGATCTTACTGTAGTGGTCTACAATTTTGTGGATATGCTCTCCCACGCAAAAACGGAGATGGAAGTGATAAAAGAACTGGCCGGGAACGACAAGGCCTATCGCTCCTTAACCCTAAGTTGGTTTAAGAATTCCCCTTTGTTGGAAATCATCCAACAAGCCCAGGGGTTAGGGATGAAACTGATCATCACCACGGACCACGGCACCATCAATGTAAAACAGCCGTCCAAAGTGATCGGGGACCGGGAAACCAGTTTGAATTTGCGCTATAAAACGGGTAAAAGTCTGACCTATAATGAGAAGGAAGTCCTAGCAGCACAGCAGCCGGAAAACATCCATCTGCCCCGCATCAATGTGAGCAGTTCCTATATTTTTGCCAAGAACGACCTCTTTTTTGCCTATCCCAACAACTATAACCATTATGTGAGCTATTACCGCAACACCTATCAGCATGGGGGGATTTCCTTAGAGGAGATGATCGTCCCTTTTGTGGTGTTGGAAGGGAAGTGAAAGTTTATTTTTACAATATTGTTTTTTTGGATCATCGCGAAAAAAAAGGCCTAAGATCAAATCTGATTTAGGCCATCTTTTTCATAAAAATACTATTCAACCATAAGGAGATACAAGTCCTTTCCGAACTCGTAAGCAAGAGCTGCCAATACTATTGTAACAAACAGTCCCCAAACAATTAAATTCCTATTTTTTTTGTTCATCAATTCAACTTCTATTTGGTCATATGATAAAAATCTTTTCCCAAATTATAACTAAACGAGGAGCCTGCTATTAATATAGCAACGCCTGCTAAAATAGCTCCAAACCCACCATTTATACTATTGAGTTCTTGTGCATTCAAATCTCTAAAACTATTACTTTCCATTTTATTCTAAATTTATGTAATTTTTTAAAAATGTCCTTCGTGTTTATATTTTTCTATACTATACCCTAATGCAAAAAACACCGCGAATACTAGTAATCCGCCTCCATTATAACTTTTTATTTCAGCTTCTGATAACTCTTGAATTTCCAAATTTTCCATGTTGTAAATTTTATTGATAACTATTCTTAAAACCAAAACCAGAGATTTCTGTTGCGCGCTGTTTTGACTCTTACCCAAATATCTTCCGTAGCGCTCTCAAATTGTGATAGTTGACTGAAAAGAATTGTTAAATAGTATGAGTCGTTCCAGGTTGTCGAAAGCATAGCCTCCCGAAAGGTCCTTTTCAGCTTTACGATCCAATTCTTCCAGGTAAAACCCACATTTAAAACGTGTTGCTTCGGAATAGGAATAACTCTGTCTCGATAGGTCATAATAAATAGGTGCATTTAAGGCTTTCATAGTGTCAATGATCCGAAACACCGTAGCCTCAGAAACGTTCAATCGCTGTGCTAATTGCTTTGGCCTTCCAGTGGCTTTCATACGAATCAATTGATCAACTCGCTCTAATAGGGCTATTTGTCTAGTTAATTGTTTCATGGGGTCGTTATTATGGGGGTTATGGTTTCTCAACTCACTGATTTTAGCTTTACCGTAAAACGAGGCAACTGTTGTCGCCATAGTTGATAATAGGCACCTTTCTTCTCATACAACACTTCATGAGAACCTTGTTCCAATACTCTTCCTTTTTCCAGTACAACAATCCGATCCGCGTTGACCACCGTACTCAGGCGATGTGCAATGATCACAATGGTTTTTTTCTGCTGCCGCAACATATCAACTGTCCGTTGGACATAACTTTCTGAACTGCTATCCAGCGAAGCGGTAGCCTCATCTAATACTAAAATTTCGGGTTGCTTATACAGGGCTCTGGCGATGGCGATTCGCTGTTTTTGCCCCCCGGATAGCGCAGCGCCATTTTCCCCGAGATAGGTCCCAAAACCATCCGGCAGTCCTTCAATAAATGCAAGGACGCCAATGTCCTTACAAATGCGCAATACACGTTCCATGTCCGGTTCTAATTCGCCAACAGCGATATTTTGAATCACATTTCCAGCAAACAGGTCAATCTTTTGTGGGACCACAGCCACCAGTTGTCGCAAACTTTCTGCTTCAACATATTTTAAGTTGGTTTCCCCAATAAAAATGTTGCCATCATTCAACGGATACAAATTTTGAAGTAATGCCACCAGCGTGGATTTCCCGGACCCACTTTCCCCCACAAAGGCGGTGATCTCTCCTTTTTTTAACGTAAGGTCAAAATCCTTAAACACTTCCACGCGAGTGCCGTAACTAAAGCCTACTTTTTCAAATCGGATGTCCCCTATTTTTTCTGTAGTCAGGACTATTTTCTGTTCTGAAGCCTCCTGCTCCAGATCAAAAATTTCAAATAAACGATCCGCAGCGATCAATGCATTTTGAATTTCTTTGTTAGCGCCAATCAAACTGATCAATGGCCCTGTGAAATAGCCAACTATCGCATAAAAAGATAACAACTCTCCAGGAGTGATCTCCTGTGCGATCACAAATCCGGATCCCAACCAAAGCAATATAATGGTAAAGAGCTGTGCTACGTTTTGGGAACTGATCTGGGAAAATATCGCATTTAAAGCGGAGGTATACCCCGTTCTTAGGAGTTTGATGAATTTCGTTTCAGTCTTTAGATTGGCAAATTCCTCCAAACCAAAACTTTTCAACGTCCCGACGGCATTTAAGGATTCCACCAGCTGACTTTCAAGATCGGCAGCGTTTTCCATTACCTTTCGCTCCACTTTTTTATTCAGGCGGTTTACAATTCCGTACAACAACAGGTATAGTGGGAGAAGTAGACCCATAATTAACGCCAATTTCCAGTAATAGGAAAACATCAGTACAAACGAGAAGAAGACAATAAGCAGGTTTACGCTAAGACTCAATGCTACGCCGTTGATAAAATTCCGGATCTTTACGGCATCACCAATGCGGGAAATGATCTCACCCACCCGCATGGTATCAAAAAATCGCTGGGGTAATTTTAGCAGGTGTTTGTAGTAGCCTAAAATGAGGCGGGCATCGATTTGCAGTCCGGTTTTAATCAAAAAAATGTCTTTATAACCCCCAACAACCAAGCGTGCTAGCAACAACAAGAGCATAACCAAACTCATCAGATTTAACAGTTTGATGTTCCCGTCGACCAAAACATGATCTGTTATTTTTTGCAGGTAGATAGCAGTGGAAAATCCCAGCAAAGTATAGACCAATGCTCCAACAAACGCCTGAAGTAATACGGTGCGATGCGGCTGCAGCAGATACCAAAACCTGCTGTAAATGGATACCTTGGTATTTCCTTTCCTAAAACCATGGTTGGGTAAAAGCAAGACTAAAACCCCGGTCCATTCTTTTTTAAAGCGCTCATGAATGCGCTTTTCTAGTTTTCCGGTACCGGGGTCCATGATGAACACATGTTTTTTTGTAATTCGGTAGATGACCACATAGTGATGTAACCGTTCCTTAATGATGATATGGGCGATCGCTGGTTTTGGTACCTGGAAAAGGCTTTCAAAGTCTCCCCTTACCCCCTTGGCTTCAAATCCTATTTTTTCGGCCGCTTTGATCAACCCAAAGACATTGGTACCCTTTTTATCCGTGCAGGCAAACTGTCGTATCCGGGAAATTGGCAATTGCAACCCATGATGTGCCGCCACCGAAGCAAGGCAAGCTGCGCCACAGTCAGTGATATCGTGTTGTTTAATAGTGATCTTAGCCATGGTCAATCCGATTTAAGTAAAAAGGAAGTTGTAGGTGATCGGTTCGTTGGTGGTGACTTCAAGTAGTTTTTGAATAGCGTCATTCCCTTGAACAATCGCCATAGAGATCGCTATGTGATCAGGAAATCCATCTCCATAGTAGTAGGTCTTTTTTTCAGGATGATACCGGAGTGACGGATTCAATTCCATCAGTTGTTGCACCAGATAATAGACTTCGGTTTCAGGAATACCCAATGCTCGGGCAATTACTTCCGCTGATCCTGTTTTCCTCATTTTGATCTGATTGTGCAATAGCAACATGTTTTCCAATTTCCTTGTCAGTTGGGCGCTCATATTTTTTTAAAAGTTTGTCGAACTAGTCCGTTCCAGGGTGTATCCAATCATTTACCTTATCATATAGTAGTTGAAATAAGCTCCGTTCTGCCAACTCAAATCGCGCAGTAAAGGACATTCCCTTCATTAATTTTCCCTTTGCGCCGTTCTTGAGCTGCAAATGGTCTTGATCTACGCCACAGCGAATTTTGTATACTGGGGTATTTTCAAACAGTTCGACATCCTTTCCTATGGTCAGAACATTGCCAGTGGCCAATCCCCATTGATTATGATTATAGGCATCGATTTGAAATTTGACGGGTTTCGAGGGATCAATACCACCTATGTCCGAGGGGGTAACATAGCATTCCGCCAATACCTCCAAATCCGGAGAAACTTCGGCCAATACCACACCTGCTGTGAGTATACTTCCAGGTGCCACATTATTTTTAATATTTAACAGCGTTCCTGACACCGGGGCTGTGATCACGTATTCTTTCTTGTTTTCATTCAGGCGATTAATCTCGTGCTGTGTTTTTTGCAGTGCATCTTCCAGTTCAACCAAAGTAACCTGCCAACGATGCAATTGCCCCTTTTTAAACTGATGTAGGGCATTCCGGGCCAAATCGTACTCCAGTTTCTGATCCTCATAGGCTACCTGGGCTATCACACCGCGCGAGAATAGTTTTGTATTTCGATCAAAATCAGCTTTAAGCTTTGCAATCCGGCTATAGTGCTCCTGGAGCTGCTCTTGATACTCCAAATAGGCTTTTTTATAGGTACTGGAAACCAAACCTTTCCAAGAAAGATATTGTCCAGTTACCATTTTTTGTAGATCGAGGATTTGCTTCTGAAGTCGTTCCTTGGCATAGTGTTCTTGTGCCAGCTGTTCCTTAAGCTGGGCGCTTTGTAAAATCAGCAAGGTGTCCCCTTCCCGCACTGTGCCATTTCCGAACAATTTTGAAAACAAGACCGTCCCGGAATGTAGACTGGTAACGAGTGTTCGTTCATGACCTGGCTTTATCAATCCCCTTGCCCTGGAATAGAGCTGGATCTTAATCAATGGAAGAACTGCAAAAGCAGTAATAAAAATTGTTAATAGGATGCCGTAAATTATTTTACTTTGGGTAGCGTGCTGTGGAAGATACCCCTGGACTGTATTCTCAATAATTTCTTTTGGAAAGAGTATTCTCATAACAAACCAAATATAGAATATTTTCTATTTAAAAAGAAATTATTCGATGACTTTGGTCTTTAACAAGGAAAACCATAGTTTAAATTGGGAAAGCACATAGAAAATAGTATTTTTGGTACTATCGATTAGAACCTGAACAGTATGATCAAGACCATTGATAGACTCATGCAGTTTATCGAATACTCCGGAATGAGCGCCCGGCAATTTGACCTTTCCATTGGTGCCAGCAATGGTTATACCCTTCGCATGAAGAAAAACCATGCTTCCGTGGGGAGTGATGTTATTGAGACCATTATCCGGACCTACCCCCAACTGAACCTGATCTGGTTAATGACCGGCGAAGGGCAAATGTTGAATCCGGATAAAGCCATTTTAAAGACGGGAAAGCTACCGCTTAGCGAACAACAAGAACTGGAACGGATTATTGAAGCAAAGATCCGGGCACGCCAGGAAAAAGAGCTACGAGCCTTGCTGGAAGAAGTCACCGCCGAGATTGAAAAGCGCAAAGGGAAAGGTGCTCAATAATTGGATTTCTGGAGCTCCCGCTC
>JANQHL010000105.1 GCA_028277085.1 Flavobacteriaceae bacterium | reverse complement strand
ACTTCTGGACTTCCGCATGGGTGTAAAGGGGAACAAAAAACAAGGCCTCCGCCGAAATACCGTCTTTTTCACCCCGAATTCGCGTATAGTTCATCCCATGTCTGCATTCATAGGCGTCAAGCGCTGTCTTACAGGGTTTCCAGCCCGGTGACCAAAAAGTATCCCCGTCCTTGATATAGAAATACCGGCCTCCCGAATCCATGGGGACGTTATTGTAGCGGTATCGTGTTAACCTTCGGAATTTAGCATCCATGTAAAAGGAATATCCGCCTGCGGTATTTGAAATAAGCGAGAAAAAATCTTTATTCCCCAGGTAATTGATCCAGGGCCATGGGGTTGCGGGATCGGTGATTACGTATTCCCTGTTATCGTCGTCAAAATATCCAAATTTCATATCGTGTGCTATAGGTTTTAAACTTTATTTGGGGGTTTCAATACGTTATTAGACACCCAGCTCCTTTTGGCGTCGTTGGTTCAGTGCTATGGTGATCTCATCCATTTTACTTTGATTAAGCGGATAGAGCACCATGACTATGGCGGCAATTCCGGCTACGATAGCGGGCACCCAACTCATCAACATAATAATTCCGGGAATAGCCCCCTGGATCGCTACCTGATCCAGCCCGTCATAATGATATGCCGCCAGGATGGCACCTATGACCACTCCGGCCAGACCACCGCCAAACTTAGTGGCAAAAGAACCTGCAGAGTATACCAGACCTGTTGCCCGTCGGCCATTTTTAAATTCAGAATAATCTGCGGCATCACCAAGCATGGCAAAGAATAGCGTGGGGAAGACCGCGGCCGCAAATTCAGAGACCGTACCTATGGTGAATATCCAAAAAACGTTGTCCGGTCCGCAAAAGAGGAGCAAAGTATTAACGGCCCCGGAAAAAAGTAAGGCATAAATGAATAATTCTTTTTTGCCCAGTTTTCGTCCTAACCAGCCCGTAGCCATGGCCCCAATTATGGAGGCCACCATAAGCGCCACCAGGTAAGAAGCGGACAACAATTGATCTTGTAAATAATGCGTAAAGTAAATAACGGTAATACCTTGTTTTATGGAATTATATACATTAAACAGCAGACCGATAAACAGGAGTACCAACCAGGGCTTGTTACGGACCAGGTCATAAAAGTCCCTTTTTAAGTTGGACTTTTGCTCCTTTGGAGGTTTTACCCTTTCGCGGGTACTGATAAAGGTCAGGATTAAGAACAAGGCCAGAAATACGGACATTAGGTAAATGGCATTGCTATATCCTTTCTTCTGATCTATAATGGAGATATCCGTTGTTGTGATACCGGGTTCTCCGCTAACGAGAAAAGCATATTCCTGTTCTGCTTCCATAGAGAAGCTAATGCTATGTGTTGCTTCCTCGGCTTGCGTTTCACCATTTGCCCATGCAAAGGTGGCTAGCCCATTTTCAGTTTTAATATTGGCATTGGCCACATCCCTGGGGGCACTAACCACTACAGTGTAGGTATCCTCATTTACCGGCGAGACCGTCACGGTTGGATTAACATTGCCATAAAAGGCCACAAGGAACAGCAAGGCGCCCTGTACCAGCATACCCCCTGCAAAAGCACCAACCATACGATAAGAGCCGAGGACTGTGCGTTCCTTGTCATCACCCGTGATCACGCCCATTAGTGCGCCATAAGGAACGTTGTTGGCGGTATACAGCAAGGTGAAAATAATGTAGGTGCTATAGGCATACACAATTTTGCCGGTAGGGCCCAGATCAGGAGTGGTAAACAATAGGGACAGTGTAGCGGCTAGGGGGAGGGCCGTCCACAGGACCCAGGGTCGGAATTTCCCGTATTTGGTGTTTGTTCTGTCCCCTACAATTCCCATTAGGACATCGCTGATACCATCGCTGGACCTGGCGATCAGCAATAATAATCCAACGGATGCCGGGCTTAATCCGTAAACATCGGTATAAAAAATAAACAGGAAGGTAGCTACCCCCCGCCAAGCGATGTTGGCCGCTCCGTCCCCAAGGGCATAACCGGCTTTTTCGAGAAATGACAGTTTGTGTTTTTTTGAAGGTTCCATAGTTTAGATGGGTTGGTTAGATCACAAAATCAAACAGCTCTTTTTTCGTTTTTTCAAATACCTCCCTGCTGAACATGTAGAGCTGGGCGGGTTTATGGGGTACCCCCTTTTGTTTTTCATTTAGGGGGATCACATATTTCATGCGGTTTACTTTCTTTCTGAAATTCCGCTTGTCAAACCGGGTGTCAAAGATCTGTTCATATACGGTTTGCAATTGGGTTAGCGTAAATTTTTCCGGTAACAACCCGAAACCAATGGGCTCATGCTTCATTTTGTTGCGCAGGGCTTCCATGGCTTGCTCTAATATTTCATTATGGTCAAAACCCAGTTGGCCCACTGTCTTCACGGGGGCCCACTTCACCCTTCTTCCCATCCATTTGAGAGAGACATCCTGAGTTGCCAATAACGCGAAGTAACCAATGGAGACCACTCGTTCCTCCGGATTCTTTCCGATACTCCGAAGCCATTTTTGGTCCTTTGGCTTTAGCAGCCGTCCGGGATCTGCAAAGGTTTTGAACTGCTCCAAATAGATATCAGATATGCCTGTGAGATTAAAAACCACCCTGGTGGCCGCCTCTTTTATGGTCTCCCCTTCGTACACGTGATTTCCCGTCAGGGTCCAGTCCGGTTGGAAATCCGGCAACTGTTTATCTTCACTTAGTGTTCTTTCTACAAGTAATACATTTAGTTTTTCAGCATCGTAACCAAAGACCACACAATCTACAGATATATAAGTATTTAATTGTGAAACTGTTTTTAGCATAATCAATACTAATTATGGTGTATGTTTGACAAATATAACTACTTAGTGTATAAAATACAATAAGTAATTTATAAAAAATTGCTTGAGCAGTACATGAGGTTTTGATGTCTCATGACACCGTAGTCATTAAAGCCCTCAACAGGATGAGACGTATTTGTTTACTGAAAAGGATGATTTGTGAAAAAGTAGGCAGATGAAATTGGAACAATCCCGAAAATAACACAACCCACGCAAGGGTAAATGGGAATAAAATCGATTATTGTGATTGATTAAGCAGAGGAACAGTACATCGACTTTTAACAGGCTTCATTTACTATTTAGCAATGTAAGATATGAAGCCTAATAAAGAAGGGCGTAAAAATAAGTATTGAATTCAAGGTTCGCGGAATTAATTGAATGTAATACCAGGACTCATTATAAAAAGGTAGAAGATTGAAATTAGTGATGCATAAAGTATTACCCCAGGAGAAGTATAAGGGATAAAAACTTCATTTTCATTTTTGGCTTTTGTTTTGAAAAAACCCAAAACAAACAATGGCAAAAGAAAAGTGAAGCCATTGCCAATTCCCCCCATAATCATCATAAATCTTTGTTCAGTCGGCATAATCAAAGAAGAAATAACAGACATAGTTGTTGCTGAAAACAATGGTGTCCAGTATAGTTTTTTACTTGTATTTACAATACCGGAGCCAATGAATAAACCACCCAATTTTACAGCTATTAATGTACCACAGAGTAACAAAGACAGGCCTACTATTAATTCTAAATACCCCCAGTATACCTGATGTTCCAATCCATCAATAATCATTGCCCAGTCCATTCCACCATCTATAAACCTTCCAAATGCTACATAGGAACCCGATTGCAAAAGATTAATCACGCTGGATACCCATAAAAAATAGTTCAATTCAACAGTTTTAAACCATTTTTTAATAAGCATCAGGAAACAACCAAGCGCCCACAGTACATTGAAAATAGAACCACCGGCCCGGATCCATCTGTCAGCTAAATCACTCACGGAGGATAAATCATAATGAAAATACATGGCATTAACGGCCAGGGGCTTTCCCCCCATGAGAAGCACGGTTAATCCATGCCCAATTAATTCATGCCCCACTTGAAGTGTTGACCAGGCTCCACAGCTGATTACTATTAAACGGAGTATTCTTTTGTTCATCTTTTGAGTTTAGGAAGACAAAAAAACATACCGGGACAATACAAAGAAGGTCTCCCGATAGGAGTGGACTTAAAACGAAATTTTCTTAAACGCTGAAGGACTCATCCCGGTATGTTTTTTGAAAGATTTGTAAAAACCGGATTTTGAGTTAAAACCACAATCCAAGGCGATCCCAAGGATGGACATATGTTTATATTGCGGATTGTTTATCCTGTTTTTAAATTCTGACACCCGATATGTATTGATAAGATCGTAAAAAGAGGTTTGTAACGACTCATTGATAAGCTGAGAGATTTGGTAAGCGGGTAGTTTAATCCCAAGTGCCAGGTCTTGTAAAGATAGATTTGGGTTTAGATAAGCCTTCGAAGACTGAAGATAATCCAGTAATTGTTGTTTTAAAATTTCTTTCCTGTTTTCCTTTAGTCCGCTAGCAGCATATTTTACGTGTTTATCAGACACCTGATCAAAGGTAAAGTTATTGGTCACACCAAGCTGTCCTAGGAAGAATATTTGAAGTGATAGTACTGCCGAAACAATAATGTATGCCATATGAACCGAAACTAATCCAAAATCCGTGGATAATATTATGGAGACTATAATTATTGACCCTACCATGTACGACCAAAACCAATAACCTAGCCAAGTAATATTACTATGTATATTGTTGGAATAAATCGCCTTAAAATTAAAGCGATAAATGCGGATTGCCCTTAGGATATAAGCTCCCGTAACAAGGTAGACCAATAAGAATGAAGGTGGCACAAAATAAGTCCACCTGGCAGCATTGGATGAATAACTCAACAACATTCCATTTTGGACAGTACTTCCTGAACTACCCATATAATAGTAGGCGCCAACGTATGCCAGTAAGACAAATCCATAAATATAAGCTAAGGGAAAAATTGACTTTGAGCGAAGTACATTAATGTAAATGGAGTTGACAAAGATGTGAAGTGCGGGTAGTGTATTGCCAAATGCAATTAACAGGTAATTGTCGGCTAATAAGTAGTTGAAACCTAGAAAAAAAAAGCCTAAATGAAAAAAGGAGGCCGAAAACCATACAATCAGCAAATAATCCGATACTTTCTTTTTGGGCTTTCTGAGTAAAAGTACGATCACAAATAAACTAATTGATAGTCCAAGAAATAAGATGAAATTTTTGATCATAGTATACCTTATGTAAACCGCCAGGTTTCTCCCTTAGAACAATGTTGCTTAACAGTATAGCTGGATTAAAACTACCTTTTCTTAGTTAACTTTTAGCAGTTTTAGCCTTCATTGTCCTATTCCGTATTGCTCCGCTCTGATGGTTCCTCCTTTTCTTACTGCAAAATACCAAGATGTAGAAGTTGACTTAATAACCAAATTGCTGGTTTTTATTGTGATTGGCCAGAGCTCCTGGTGAATTGGGATTAGAACTTAAAAAGCTTGTTGTATCAGTATAATTATAAGAAAGGCTGTTGTGACTCAGGGATCCCATTCTTAATTCTATCCGTTTGGTCTTAGGCTGCCAACCCTGTATGGGCTGGAATCTTTGAATAGGTGGTTTGCAATATTGTATTGTGTGATAGGGTTACGGCATAGCTTGGATCATTCTGTTCAGGCTTCGTACCGTAATGCCCAAATAGTTGGCAATATCCTTCTTGGAGATCTTTTGTAATAGATCAGGGAATTCCTGCAATAGTTTTTTAAAATTGGCTTCTAACGGGTGGGATTGGTGGTAGGAATGTCTAAGCGCCGTATATCGGATCTTGTTGCCCATTAACTTTAGCACCTGTCGATTGAACACCTTGTCGGATTGCAGCAAAGCCAGAAAGGTTTCCTTTGGAATTTTAAAGTAGGACATCGGTGTCAGGGCTTCTATCGTACAAAAACTAAAGGCGTTGGTAATTGCTTCGATCTCCCCAAACACTTCACCCTCCCCAAAGAACTCCTGTATAAAATCGTTTCCGGTATCCTCTGTAAGGTAACACTTGGCCATCCCAGCTTCCATTACGTAAACCGCAAAGACGGAGGTCCGTTCCCTAATGATCTTTTCTCCAACGCTGGCATGCTGCATTTCAATGGTAGGGTGTTCCCCTAACGCATGAAGTTTGCTGATATATTCCAAAAATGCCTTGTTTCTCCTGATCATTTCCCCTGGGACAAATGTCCTTTTTTAACTGACGGATCGCCTATTTCTTTGCTGAGGTTTTTACCTGCAACAAGATACCACTTGGGATGCAAAAAACACCTAGCATTTACAGTCTTCGTTTTGGAGTATTATGTTTAAGCTCCTTGTTCTTTTCGGCAAGTTATAACATGCTCATCCCTGAACTTCCGGCCTATTTATCCGGTCTGGGAGGAGCAGAATATATAGGCCTGATCATAGCTTTGTTTACCCTTACCGCTGGATTATCCCGTCCTTTTAGTGGGGTGCTAACCGACAGAATTGGAAGAAAGCCTGTTATGGTGGTTGGCGCTTTAGTCTGTGTAATCTGTGGGGTATTTTATCCGATTTTAGGCTCTGTAGCAGGATTTCTTTTTTTGCGACTTTTCCATGGTTTTTCTACCGGATTTAGTCCTACCGCAATTGCAGCCTATGTCTCTGATATCATTCCTGCTAAACGGTGGGGGGAGGCGTTCGGTGTCCAAGGCCTTTTTTTTAGTACCGGTTTGGCTTTGGGGCCGGCCTTAGGAAGTTGGATAAAGATGCACTTTTCCTTTGCAGTTTTGTTCCATAGCTCTTCGTGCATGGCCTTATTGTCCCTCATTTTTATTTTGCGACTAAAAGAAACATTAACACATAGAGAGCAGTTTCGTTGGCGTTTACTACGAATTTCAAGAAGCGACATCATCGCACCGGAAGTTTTGGTCCCTGCGATAATTACTTTTTTAACCTATGCTGCGTTTGGAATGATGCTAACCTTAATTCCGGATTGGAGTGAATACCTGGGGATAGCCAACAAAGGAAGTTTTTTTATCGTTTTTACAGTGACTTCCCTGGCTATACGTTTTGTCGCTGGGAAAGCTTCGGATCGCCTTGGAAGGAAAGTAATAACTATTGTCGGGTTATTGGTGTTATTGATCTCATTAGTGCTAATGGCTGCTTTACAATTTCCGAATGGACTACTGTTAGCAGCGGGAATTTATGGGTTTTCCATGGGGATTCTGTCACCCGCTTTAAGCGCCTGGACATTTGATTTAAGTCCTGAGGGGCAGAAAGGAAAGGGTGTGGCCACAATGTTTATTGCGCTGGAAGCGGGGATAGGGCTAGGGGCCTTGTTTTCCGGATGGTACTATCAAAGTATCTACGAAAACATACCCGGGGCTATGCTAGGCTGTTCGTTTTTAGCGTTTTTGGGGCTACTCTTTTTGGTAATGAACAAAAATAAATCCATCAATTTGGATAATTGATGGATTTATGGTTCCAGTAGTACTGCTATTTAGCTTTCAAACCCGGTATTTTCAGCAACTTCCCGCCATGTCTCCAGGTCGGCCAGCAACTGCTCTCCATGTGCTTTAACAGCATCTACAGCATCTTTGCCTAGTTGTAAACGTAGCGGGGTATGCTCCGAAAGCAAGGCTTTTTCAATAGCTTCTGCTGCTTTTTTTGGATCCCCTTCCTGAGTATTATGCATACTTTTCGCAAAATCACGGGTACCGCCTACGATAGCATCATACGCATCAATTTTCGGCATGTGTTTTAAAGCATTTCCGGCAAATTCAGTACGGAAGGCCCCGGGCTCAACGATCATAGTTTTTATGCCAAACGGAGCAACTTCCTGTGCCAGGGCTTCGGAAGCCCCTTCCAGGGCAAATTTTGAAGCAGAATAAGCGCCAAATCCTCCAAAAGACATATTGCCGCCCATACTGCTCATATTTACGATGGCCCCACCTTCGGCTTTTCGCATATGAGGTAAAGCCTCCTGGGTAACAGCAACTGCACCAAAGAAATTTGTTTCCATTTGTTTTCTTAGTTCTTCCTCCGGGGTTTCTTCTAATGCACCTACAATGCCATAGCCTGCGTTGTTAATAAGCACATCAATCCTACCCCATTGTTTTATAGCCTCGGCCACACCTTGTTTTACTTCTTCCCGCTGGGTCACGTCCATTTGGATGGGCAGGACTTGCCCGGGGGCCATGGACCGCAATTCTTCCAGTTTTTCTTTTCTTCGTGCGGTTGCCACCACGTTGTAGCCGTTGCTTATGGCATGTTCTGCCAGGGATCTGCCGAAGCCTGAAGAGGCTCCAGTAATAAACCAAACGGTATTTTCGTTGTTATTTTCCATAGTATTTCTTTTTTGTCTTTTACAATTTACCAAACTATTTTAAGTAATTTACCACGGCTCCCATTGCAGCCGTTACGGCATCTGCTTCAAAATATAATTGCTGCTGATTGAATTGATTCAACCATGTAATGTCTTTTTCCCCTTTCAATAATTCGTAGAACTGTTTTGTGCCTTGTGGGACAGCACCGCTTTCACTATGTACGATGAAAACAGGTTGTGAAATATCCGCTCCCACAGAGATACCGTCAAAAGTTAACCAGGGTTCCCAGCTGCTAACAGCAAAGCGATTATCATAGTATGACCCTGCAGCTTTAGCAGGATTCAAATAGTAATCAAAGATGTTGTTGGGAACGTACATTGCACTTAGTGGGTCCAATTCACTGGCCGCCAATACATAGTCCATTTGCCCTGTTTCGGCATATTGTATTTTAGCAGCTCGTGCGGCCTTAAGCAAGCCCTCTGTTCCCCCGGGGCGCATATCATATATGGCTTTTGCGATTTCAGGGTTGTGTAACCATGGGGCGACCAGTATCAAATTCCTAATACGATCATCCTGAGCCGTTGCATGGGCCATATAGCCAGAGCTGGCACAAACCCCTAATCCGGAAAGCTTTTCACTATCGACATTTTTATGAGCCACCAAAAAATCAACGGCAGCTTTGATGTCCTGTATTTTTAATTGATAGTCCTCAACCTGTCGGGGTTGGCCTTCGCTCTCCCCAAATCCGGTAAAGTCAAAAGTTAGTGTAATAAAGCCGTCCTTGGCTAAAACGCTGGCATATTCGTCCGGCATTTGTTCCTTAACACTGGTCCAACTACCGGTAACTATAGCAGCAGGGTAGGTGCTGTTTGTATTAAACTCCGGAGGGAGGAACAAATGTCCTTTTAACAGGGCTCCACTGCTGTTGAAACTTACCTCTTCCAAGGTAACGCCGCTGTTGGTGGCGGCACCAGCTTGATGAACGGAATACGTCTCTGGTTGTAATCCGGGCCATCCGTTTAAAAGGATATTCGGATTGAACTGCTCTACAAATTTTTCGATTTTTCCACTTTCATTAAGGGTGTAAATCCCAACGTAGGAATTATTGTACGGTTTTCCCTCTCCCGTGGTAATGGTGCCCTCGAATTTGGCAAGGATGACATTGGGATTGGAAGTACCAAAGTATTCCCGTTCGTATTTTTGGGTATACTCCATTACCCCGGAATATTGGGTTTCCATAGCCGTTATACCGTTTAGGGTTTTTGGAAAATTGCTAGGAGCAAAGGGCATTTCCTGTACAACCCTATCATCCAGGGATGACAATACTTTATTAAGATCGCGTTCCTCCAAACCGGAGAAAAAGGCTTCAATAGCAGCAACGTTTTCCGCTGCTACCAGTGGAGGGATGTTTCCATTTTTTACATTTTCCATGGCCGTAAGCGGGAGTTGTCCATTTCCGGTTTGGTCATACAGGCTCAAATCGATCCGTGCTAACTTCCATTCGCCGTTTTCCCTTATAAACTCAGTATCATACCCCACGAAGACCGTCCAAAAATCATCCGTCAAAAAATGAGTGGCTATGGCGTCCATGGTGGCTGTTGCTCTATCGCCAGCTACCCAAATGGCTTCGTTATGCACCTGATGTATTGTGCGTTCAAATCCGGGAAGCAAGGCTTCCCATCCTTCAAGTATTTCCGACGGGGTTTTAAAGCCGGAATCCCCACCTAAGGCCGTGTAATCGGTATAAACGGAATCTGCCATCGTTTGCCTGACGGCCTCCCAATTCCGTTGATCTACACTATGAAATAGCGTGTGGATAACGCTCTTGATCTGCTTTTCTGCACTTTCGGTAGTTGTTGCTACGGTAGTCATTTCTGTTTCGTTTTTAGTTGTTTTTTCATTTATACAGGCTATCAGGAAGAGGGCGATAGTGACTGTTACGATTATGTTTTTCATGGCGTTTAAAATGATTTTTTTGTTATCAATTAGTACTGATGTAAAACTAATGGTAGCGGTATTCCTAGGACGTACGGAATTCAAAGGAGCTACTACAGAATTCAAATGTTGGGATTCAGATTTCCTTAGATAGCGTTTTTACGGAAGGTATTAGGTGTTTTTCCGGTTTGCTTTTTGAAGAAATTGGCAAAATGGTTGGGGTAGTTATAGTAAAGGTCAAAAGCAATTTCTTTAATGGATTTGTTGGTCTGCCGCAACTTGGATTTGGCCAAGGCCACCATGTGCTTGTAGATGATCTCGGAGGCCGATTGCGAAGTAATCCGTTTTACCACCGCATTGAGGTGATTCGGGTGTAAATGCAGTTGGTCTGCATAGAATTGTACTTTGTGCGGTTCTCCATATTCAAAATACTGATTTGGATAAAAGCTGGTCTCTACCAGGGTTTTAAAACGACTTACCAGGGCAAGGTCGTTGTCGCGATGCGTTCGTGTGAGTTCTTGTGTTGAGACCTTTTCCTTAAAAAGACGCGCTACTTTATGCAATAGCATTTGAGTGCCCAGGTGACAGATCGTCCTGGACATCCCATCATCTTTTCGGTGTTCGGTTAAAAGATCCTTGAACGTATTGATAAAGGGCAAGGCTTCCATTTTGGATAAGGCAATGGGGATAGTATTATCTACCAAAAGGAAAGGAAAAGCAGTGCTGATTTGATTTTTTGGCTGTCCGAGTTGATAGAATTCCTCTGAAAAAATGATATAGTACCCATCCCAATCCGGTGCGATGTCCCATTGGATGATCTGGTAGGGGGAATTGAAAAAAACGGTTGCGGATAAGGATTCCGTGGAAAAATTTCCGGTTTCGGCAAACCCCCCACCGGATAGTTTTAACGCAATCGCATAGAATTCATGTTTGAACGGCGGCATTTTGTGCTTTACCGTTTTCATATTTTCCTCAAAAGTTCGTATATCAAAGTCCGGCCATTTAGGTGCTGCAATGTGTATTGCTTTGCAATACGCATCCAAGGTGGCATAGTGGTTAATATCACTCATTTGCGAAGGCTTTGCAGCAATACTCCATAATCGTATTGCAAATCCTCATGCAGTAGCGCAATTTTCTTTTCGAGGTATAACAATTGACGCTCATATAAATTGGTCAAGGTAATATTCCTTCTGATGGAAGGGCTAAAGTACTTTAGTTGTTTGCAAAAGTAAAGGAGTAGCTCCACCTCGGTTTCTTTGTTACCGGAATACCGAATGTATTTTTTGAGATTCCTGAGGATCTTCCGCACACTTTTTTTGATATAGTAATAACTGGTAGTATTAATTTCGGAAAACCATACATCCAGTTCTCCCTTTACGCTGGCAATGTACCCTGCTTCATCATCCCCTTCAAATAACAAATAGGTCAGCAGTTCTTTGTTTTCCTTTTTGAATTTTGAAAGGCGTAGGCATAACGCTATTAATTCATCAGGATTTCGATGTAGTAATTCTTTTTTAAGTTGTGAAACAGTTGCGGTCTTCATTCCAAATCTACGTTTGTCCCACAATCAACTGCTCTAAAAAGTCGCCTACAAAGTAAGCCACTACAGCAGCAATACATCCCAGGGCAAGGGTTTCCAGGATACCTTTCCATACGGAAGTCTGATTTACATAGGTTTTTAGCCAACCAATGATGATAAAACCAATAGCCGTGAGTAAAGAGGCCGCTGCAAAGAGATTGTAGGCTTGCGGGGAAAGATAATCTATGACATAAACCAACAGGGGGATCAGACCTATTAGGATAAACGAAGTATAGGTTACCGCACCTATCCAGACAGGGGATTTATCCTCTACCATCATTTCCAATTCTTCCCGCATCATATCGTTCACCCATACTTCCCGGTCACTTGTGATCACTTCCACCACCTGTTCCAATAACGGACCTTTAAAGCCTTTAGCAGCATAAATCTCCCGGATCTCCTGTCGTTCCACATCCGGGAGGTTATCAATCTCCCAGTACTCAATCTGTTTATGTTTGTTGTAGTTGTCAATTTCAGACCTGGTAGATAAGTAGGCCCCTACGGACATCGCAAAACCATCGGCCAGCAGGTTAGCAAATCCTAAAATAATGATTACCGCACTATCCAATCCCGCACCAACAGAACCCGCTACAACCGCAAAGGTGGTTACGCAACCATCAATACCCCCGTAAACAAACTCTCCCAGGTATTTTTCAAAACGTTTAAAAAGCCCGGATTTCCGGTGAATATTGTCTTCATTATGGTGGGTGGTCATATCTTAGGATTCAGCTTCTAAGATACGAAGCTCGATTCGGGATACCAATTACCGAATCAATTCTCGAACCGCATCTCTGGCCGAACGCGCGGCATTGTGTACCGCACTCCAATCATCCTCCTGGGTGTAGGAATCACCCGCGAAATACAATTTATCATCCACCGATTCTGCCATAATCCTTGAGGTAGCGCTTGGGGCCACATCGGCTAGGTAAGCCGCTCTGGCAAAGGGTTGTTCATTCCAGTTTTGCACCAAAATCTCCTGAAAGGTTTCAGAGGCTTTTCCATTGAAAATGACATCCAATTCGTTTAAGACATAATCCCGCTGGGCATCACCCCTTAAATTTTGATAGGGTTCCGCTTGTTTGCCTACCGCAAACAAACCAAGCACATTATCCGAAGTATTTTGTCCATAGGCGGCATCGTAATACGTGCGTTGCCCTTCGTTGGTCTCGCTATCATCAAATTCCAAAAAAGTGGGATAGAATTTTTCAGTAAACTTTAGAAAAATTTTGATCCCACCCCAAATGTTGGCATTGGCAATAGCCCGTTGTTTGTTGTTTGGTAAAGAAGGACCAAAACGGATCTCACCCAATTGCAAGATTTTTAAAGGTACTGTAAGCACTAATTTATCTGCTTCATATTGGTTTCCGTTATCCTCTGAAGCAATCACCTTGTCACCCGAATAATCGATGGAAACGATATGCGTGTTGAACCGCATTTTATTGCGAATGCTGGGTACGATATATTGGTCAAAAAAATCGAACCAAGAAGATCCGATGAACTTTTGGTCTATATAGCTGTTTATGCCAGCTCCAGCTTCCTCAACGGTGAGGACCCCATTACGGTAGAATCCATAGGTGTCCGTAGCCGAATACCCTTGTGTAACTGTAGTGACTTGCACAGCGCTATCATTGACAATAGCCGGGAGCTCAGCTTCTGAAACATGAAGCCACTCGGCACCCAGAGGAATGGGAAAATCCGCAAAGTCATTTGTGCTGCGGAACCTTCCCCCATAGGAGGAATCCGCTTCCAAAATTTGATATTCCACGCCCAACTGTTGCAATAAATAGGCAGTAGCCATTCCTGCTGCTCCCGCTCCTACGATCAACACGGTGCCCTCAAAATCACCTGCGATAATCGGCTCCTCTGAACCCGAGGAACAGGCCTTTAATACGGTTTGAAAGGGCAAGGATATTCCAAAGAGACTACAGGTTTTAATAAATTCAATTCGCGATATCATTTTCATTTATTTAGCTTCTTAGATAGGATGCCCCATTCACATCAATAATGGTCCCCGAGGTGTATTCTGCTCCTTCCGAAGCTAAAAATAAAATGGCATGGGCTACTTCTTTAGGTTGTGCCATACGTTGAAACGGTGATTCTCTTAAGAGGTTTTCGCGCTCAACAGGAGTGAGGGTTACCGCAGCCATTTCGGTTTCCGTGAAGCCTGGTGCCACTACTCCGATATAGATGTTATGAGGCGCTAGTTTTTTGGCCAGGGACTGACTCATGGCGTTCAAGGCGGCTTTGCTGGCACCGTAGGCAGGTTTAGTAGGTTCACCGCGAAAAGCGCCCCGGGAAGAAACATTAACGATACGACCACCCCCGGTTTCGATCATCGCCTTGGCACCCCAATAACACAGATTAGCTGTTGCAAAAAGATTGGTCTGAAAAGTGGTTTCCCAGGCATGGGTCCAGTGCTCAAAGTCGACTTGATCTATTTCGTGAAAAATAGAAATCCCGGCATTATTCACCAGGACATCTAGTTGACCATATGCTGATACAAAATCATTAATAAGGGTTTCGCAGTTTTCCTTCTTACTGATGTCGTTTTGGAAGAGCTCGTGCCCCTTTCCGGTTAATTCCGCCAGTGTTTTTTCGGCTTCTTCAACATTGCTTCTAAAGTTCAGCCCTACTTTGGCCCCTTTTTCAGCAAAAGCCAAGGCCGTTGCCTTGCCGATACCCCGGGAAGCTCCTGTGATCAGTACTTTTTTACCAGTAAATTCCATAATCAATTTAGTTGTTCCAACTCCTTGTCGATGTTTTCCTTTAATGTCTGTGCGCGACGTTTAATCCCATCCCAGCGAATTATCTGCTCCTGATTCCCTCCGAATTTTAACAATACCATTTTCCAATACTCCCGGTTTTTGGAGAGTTGATGCACATCCAGCTTATCCAGCATCGCAATATCAGCTGCTTTCATGCCCAACATGGCAAGCCCTTCCTGATTCAGATATACATGTTCCACCAGGAGCGGGGTGATGAACTCATCTGTAATCTGTCGCGTAGTACCATCGGTATAGGTTTCTTTAGCATTGCGGTAATAATTAAAAATACGTTGACGGAGCGACTCATTTTTAACGTAACTCATTTTCCCCGATGACACGGCTTCGTCAAAAATGCCACTATTGCTTTTAAAATATTGGTCAAAGACAAACTCATAGGACTGTCTTACAAAACTGGTGACATCCATATTGTCAGGCGTTTTTAGGAGTTGTACCAAACTGTCCAGTCGGTTTAGTCTTTCCCTGGATAGCCTGGAATTGTTTTCTATTTGCAGGATGTCCAATCCAACGTCATTAGAAAGGTTAGTAAGTAGGATCTTTTCTTGCTTTCGCTCCTTTTGGTACTCACTATAATTATTGATCTGTAAGGCAATTAGAATACCAATGACCACAAGTACAATCTCACCTATAGCGTAGAGTAGGTATTTTGAGAATTTACCCGGCCCTACTGAACGGGTACGTTCGGGCGGGTTTCCTGTCTTGCCGGCAGACAGATCTGAAAGTAGATTTTGGCGAAGTTGGCGGAAGAATCGTAGCATGCTCTAAAGTTGAAGTTCCGCAGCTATTATTTCTAGAATCTCCTTAATATCCTTTTTTAGCGGAGCGTAGTAGATTGCATTGGTGGTTTGAGAAATGGCCTGGTAAAAAATCAAATCGTTTTCCACTGGCAAGTAATCAAACAACCTTTTTACAGCTACTCCTTCAAATTGAGAACTTCCGGCAACCTCATTCCCCACCGCTTTGAATATATTCCGGATGCTTATTTTTTCGGTCATGTATTCCCCTAAGTTATTTCTTCGAGCTACCGCCCGGCTCTCCTGGCGTTTAACGCTTTCCAAAGCATTTCCAAAAGAAGCAATTTTTTGTCGCAGCAATGGATTTTTAAGCTGTTTTAAGTTCCCTGAGCTTATGATATCCGTTTGTACCCCGGTAGAAGGGTTATAGAATACTTCGTACCGCAATGTAGTTCCGACGATGTTAGCAATAGCCTTTGAAGAAGTAGTATCCAACTTCTCTTTTTCAAAAAAAGTGAGGAGTTCGTCAAGTTGCGTCACCAATTGCTCATTGAGTTCTATAGCAGTATTTAATCGTTGCAGGTTGGTCTCAAATTCAGATTGTAAGGCTTCTAAATACGTCTTTTCAATTTGTCTTTCCGCCTTAAGATTGTTCCAGTTGTTCACCTGAAGCGCAATAAGAATTCCGATAACCACCAGGATTATTTCGCCGATGGCATACAGCAGATACTTGGAAAATCGATTCTCCCGGAGGAGTTTTTGACGAATATGGCGAAAGAATTGGATCATGGAGTAGTATTTTTCCCCTCCGGGGAGGGGCTAGGGGTGAGTTTCAATTTTTCAATTTCATCTTGTATTTCATCTAAAACTTGGCTAAGATTATTTTTCACATCGGTGTCACTGAACCGGATCACTTTAACACCAAGTGATTCCAGCGGGCGTTGGCGCTTTTCATCCCTTTCCGGATGGCCTTCCTTAAAGTGAATTGAGCCGTCTACCTCAATAGCCAATCTCAAGTCCTTGCAGTAAAAGTCTACAATAAACTGGTCTATAGGTATTTGTCTGCTGAACTGGAAGCCTATTTTTTTTCCTTTGATTTCCCGCCAAAGGGCGATTTCACCAAGGGTCATGTTTTTCCTCAACTTCTTTGCCAATGATACTAAATCGGGATTATATGGAATTATTTTTCTCATAGTCTTATCCACCCCTTAATCCCCTCCCTGGAGGGGAAGGTATATGTTTTTGTGCTCGTATTTACAGGTATACTATCAAAAAACATGGGGACAATCTCACCACAAGTGCAAAATAGGTAGCTGGAGAACTGGCCAGCCCGTACCGAATTGGTACCTTCAGCCGGGTTTCCTGCCTTGCCGGCAGACAGGTCCGAGAGGAGTTTTTGACGGATGCGACGGAAGAACTTAATCATGGGATGCGTGTTCGGTTAGTCGGATGATTTCATTGATCATTGTCAAAATACCCTCTTCCCTTACGGCAGTAATGTTGTTGTTAAGGTCACCAGCCCTTTTGTAAATAAAATTTCTATGGGCTTTACTAAATAAGGCTTTAACATTATCCGGGTCGTTATCACTATCCGGGTCAAAATTTAGGTGTACCCAGGGGCCATATTCGTAAAATAAGAAATTAGCCCCGAATTCTTCTTCTTCCAAATAGTCAGAGAGCACATCCTTCCAGGAAATGAGGTTTCTTCTAAGGGTGTCATTGCTGATCAGATCAAAGGATGAAGAATTTAAAAGGGCCTCAACTGTTCCGTTTTTTGGATTGAAGGATTTGTTTCGCCAAGTCAGTTTGTTATAATAGCCTATACTATCTGCAAAGTGAGCATTTGCTTCCGTGATTTTTGGATCGTTTGGGTCGAATGTTTTCATAATTGCCAGAAGCCGTGAGGCCGCATGATAGCTAATTTTGTTGAATGCAACTATGGAGTCCAGCTGTTCCTTATTGGACTTAAAGTCCAGGTTGATCTCTCGTAAAAAGGCCTGTTCCTTGGCACGTTCCTTGCGCTTTTCATTGTTGTTGTTTATCTGGAGCGCAATCAAAATGCCGATGACAACCAGAATAATCTCGCCTAGAGCATAGAACAGGTACTTCGAGAATTTACCCGCCCGTACTGAACGGGTACGTTCGGGCGGGTTCCCTGCCTTGCCGTCAGGCAGGTCCATAAACAGTTTTTGGCGGATTTTTCGGAACAGCTGGATCATGGAATAGCATTTCTCCCCTCCTGGGAGGGGAGAAAAATCATTTTCAAACCTAAATTTAGACGTATTAAAATAATAATCTCGAAGACAATCTCTCCGACTGCATAAAGCAGATACTTTTTAAACGTATTTTCAGATAGCAGTTTTTGGCGGATTCTTCTGAAGAATTGGATCATAGTATGGATGGTACATAAGGGAATCTCCCAAATATACTGTTTTCGAACCCATTGCGTTAACAAAAAATCCCCGGCATTGCGGGGATTTTTAAATGTACTATTGCAATTGACTACTCTTCAATCATAGGAGCACCAATAGCTTCCAGGCGCTGCAGTAAACCACTTAGCCGTGCTGTGGTAGCTTTCACCTTGCTTTCCAGCGGCGCCAGTTGTTGTGTGGCGCGATCCAATGCCTTTTCATGCGTGCCGGTAGGGCCATAGGTAGTACGCAAAGCCCTGCCTGCAATAAAACGAGCATCACCCGGAGTTGGAGCATTGTTTGCCCCAACTTCGCTTTTGCTTTTGTTCCCATTGAGTTGGGTATCCAGATCCTCCAGTTCACTGGCTAAGGTAAATAGTGCGTTAGAAAGGTCAACGGGCTGTTGGTCGGCCAGTAAAAAGGCTTTGCGCATCGCTTTTACTCTCTTTTTAGCCTTGGTCAACAGTATATTCGTTGCGGACAAACTTTCCTGAAAAGTGTCAAACTTGGCCTTAAAGGCTGCAAATTCTTCGGCAGAAGCCCCTTGAACTGCAGGCTCAAGCATGCGAACCACCTCAAATTCTTGCGGAGCAACTAATTGAGTAGTCACCCCGTCAACAACTTTTGATAGACTAACGGAATAGGTGCCCGGAGTTACGATAGTACCCGAAGGACCAAAGAAATCGCTATCACGTGCTTTGGCATCGAGTCGCACTACATTTTTAGAATTTGTGGACAAGTCCCATGAAGTTCTGTTCATTCCTTTTTTGGGCTTGGCATTCAGCGTTTTTACCACCTTTCCTGCGCTGTCCGTAATGGTCAGCATGATCTTAGGGCCTTCTTGCCTTCGCTCTTGTTCTATAGCCTCCCATCCCGGAAACGGGATATCCTGACCCGCTTTTGTCAACTTTTTTTCGCCTTCTTTTCGCTTTTTATCCAAAGTAGTGTATTCATCGCGCAGATAATAGGTAAAGGTGGCTCCGAACTCCGGATTTTTGGCGCGATACTCCTGTGCGCCATGGCTGCCATTGATATCACTCACCGGAATGTACCAATCGGCCTTACGGGTTTTAAAGAGCAATGCTTCATTTTGCTCCAAATCCGATTGGGAAATGGACCGCAAAGCGCTATAGTCATCCAGCACAAAAAATCCACGACCGAATGATGCGGCTACAATATCGTTTTCTCTTCGCTGAATAGTAATATCCCTGAACGATAGGGTAGGTAAACCCCCTTTGAATTGAATCCAATTTGTTCCCCCATTTATGGTGAAATAAATTCCGAATTCTGTTGCTAAGAACATCAAATCCTTATTGATATGATCTTGGACCAAACGCCAGGTCAATAAACGATTGGGCAAATCCCCATTAATCAGGCGCCAGGTCCTACCGGCATCAGTACTTTTTATCAAATACGGCTTAAAATCACCAAATTTATGGTTGTCGAGTGCCGCATATACCGTATTGGCATCAAAAAGGTCGGCCCGAACATCATTTACAAATGCCGTATTAGGCAGTCCCCGGATACCTTCAAAGGCGACCTTTCTCCAATTCTCTCCACCGTCCTCGGATACCTGAATGATCCCGTCATCGGTGCCCGCATACAAAAGACCTTCTTTAATGGGCGATTCGGCCAGCGAAGTAATGGTGCTGTAGTTAGACATCGCCTTTACATCCCAGGCATTGTCCCAGCTTTGCAGGCTACCCATAATAGGTTGCTTTATGCGTTCCAAGCCTTTGGTCAGATCTCCTGAGACTGCCCTCCAATCGTCCCCGCGGTTGTCTGACCTCCAGACCCGATAAGAGGCAAAATAAAGTCGTTTAGGGTCATGTGGGCTTACCAAAATCGGGGCATCCCAATTAAAGCGTTCATAGGGTTCATTCAGACCGGGTTGAGGGGCTATGAAAACACTTTCACCGGTCTTGTGGTCAATTCGGAAAAGCCGGCCCTGTTGGAACTCGCCATAGGTAATATCAGGATTGCCGGGTTCAGTGGCCGATTGATGCCCATCGGCTCCCAGTACTTTGGTCCAATCCCGGTTTAAAATACCTTCGCGGCGATTGGTTCTTGAAGGCCCTTTATGAGACCCATTGTCCTGAGTCCCTCCATAAATATTGTAAAAAGGCTTGGCATCATCTACGGCTAATTTATAATACTGGGTAAGGGGTAGGTTGCTCACAAAGCGCCAGGTTTTTGTGCCGTCGAAGGTTTCATAAATTCCCCCATCCGAACCCATGATAATATAGTTAGGGTCGTTCTTTCTAAAGGCTACTGCGTGCATGTCGCTATGCATATATTCACGGCGCATCCGGTAGTAGGTTTTGCCATGGTCATCAGACACGAGCACATTGTTGTTCATCAAATAAATACGGCCTTCGTGATGGGGATCCGCATATAATTCCTGGTAGTAATGTGGGCCCGTAGCCCCTGAGATCATATCCGATTGCTTAGTCCAGGAGCTGCCCCTGTCTGTTGATAGGAAAAGGCCCCCTGTAGTACGGTCCAATTCAATTGCGGCGTAAACCACATCCGGATTGAAAGGCGATAACGCTAAGCCAATTTTACCCAAATTCGATTTTGGAATGCCCTCCGTCAGCTTTTCCCAGGTTTCACCGCCATCAGTACTGCGATGTAAGCCGGAACCAGGCCCTCCACCCATATAGGCAGCAACCGTACGATGACGGTCCCAGGTAGCGGCAATAAGCATATTAGGGTTTCTTGGGTCAATAACCACATCGGTAACCCCTGTCCATTTGTCATTGCCTAAGGTTCTTTTCCAGGTTTCTCCGCCGTCCAGCGATTTGTATAGTCCGCGTTCCCCGCCTTTATTCCAAAGGGGACCCTGTGCAGCTACCCAAATCACGTCAGAATTCTCAGGATGTACAATGATTTTGGAAAGATGCTGAGTGCCTTGTAGACCCATGTTTTTCCAGGTTTTACCCGCGTCTGTGCTTCGGTAAATGCCATCGCCAAAACCCACATGGCGGCCACCAACATTTTCTCCAGTTCCCACCCAGATGGTATGTGGATTGTTGGGGTCAATTGTGATGCAGCCTATGGAGTAGCTTTTCTCTTTGTCAAAAATGGGTTGCCAGGTAGTACCGGCATTTACGGTTTTCCAAACATTTCCTGAACCCACCGCCACATACATGATATTCTGATTGGTAGGGTCAATGGCAATTTCTGCGATACGACCTGAGGTAAATGCAGGCCCAATGTTTCTAAACTTTAATTCGGAAAAGGTTGATGAAGACATCACGCCTTCGTTCTCCTGTCCTATTGCGATAAACACATAGCACAGGAAAATACCTAGGAGTATTTTTTTCATTTGAGCTGATTTGAAGTGAATTAGTCGATTTAAAAATAGCTGCTGAAGTGAAGAAACTTTATGTATTTAATGGGTTTAACAAAATATTAGGTTTGCTTAACAAAGCGGATGACTCCTACCGGTATGGCTAAGGCCCTTGCCAATGGTTGAAGTCTTCGCAGGATCGCAAAAAGAAGATGCCTTGAAAAATTGCCTCAATATCTTGGCCATAAGCTATACCTGTAAAATCAAAATACAGATGACTATCAACAATTCATCTCTTCAATAACACGGATTACCTATTTCCAGACGTTGTGGATAGGATGGAAGTATTTGAACGTGATACAGTATACACTAGGAAAAATAGCATTATCGTAGGTCTTCGGTAATGTATTCTTCCAAGGTCTTTTTCTGTGTTTGGGTTAAGGTGCTATCCTGTGGCAGTAATTGTAGTGCCCTTTGATAATACTCAAGTGCAAGTTTCTTCCTTTCGATAGTTTCACTATAGGGTATAATTTGCAGCTCCAAGGGGAGTAGGGAACATCTTCTCCGGACAGATCAGTTACAAATAGTGTCCTAAAACCTACCTCATATGCTCCATGATCTAAAAATTGGAAAAGGAAGGTTCAACTGTTACCTCTTTTGATTTTTGACATCCTATAAAGAGCAATAGGAGGAGATAAAGAAAATGAATCAGTGCTGGCTTCGTTACTTAACCTTCGTAGCTATGTCGGTAAAAATGTGTTTCCATGCTTTGTCCTCCACAAATACGCTTGCCCATCCGTTCCAAACCAATTTATTTTTGTTGGCAAAGGAAATCGTTGCCCTAAAGAATCGATCTTCTATTACATTCTTTGGGGTAATGGCAATAATCTCCTCATTTTCTTTATCCAGGTACCATTTGAATTGACCTTGCAATGGGAAATCATTTGCGAGATTTGTTGCGTGGAAACAGTTTTCGCTTTGATCATAGTTGATCAGGTAGGCGTAGTATCGCTTTTTTCCATTTTTCTGTACAACCGTTTCGGATTCACATTTGATAAAGCTTCCGTTCAAATAGTATTCGCAGGTCCGTGTTCCTTTCTCCTGATACGCTTTCTTTGTACCCGGGTAAATCGTCTCCTCTACATTCCAGGTACCGATTAAGAAATCCAAATCTTTTATCGATTGGGAAAATGCATGCGATGATAATACTACAAGCATTAGTAATAGCAGTAACTTTTGCATCTGTATTTGATTTTGTATCAAAGTAGAAAGGATGCTGCTAAAAGAGGTCTCAATGCTAGAAATGAGGTCTCAGAAGACGTTATTTAACAGTGTTTTGAGCTTTGAATTGCTTGGGGGTAAGTCCGGTGTACTCCTTAAAAATTCTATTAAAAGTGGCTTTTGAATTGAACCCGGAATCCAAAGCCATACTGAGAATTTTCAAGTTCGAATTTTTGTGATCTTTCAGTTTTTCCTGAATTTCTTTGACGCGATACTCATTTACGAATTGGTAAAAATTTTTGTGAAGTACATTATTTATGCTCTCTGACAGCGTTCTTTCAGAAATGTTCGTGGCCCTGCTTAAACTGTTCAGATTGAGCTCTGGGTTCCTATAGATTTTTTTTTCATCCATTATTGCGCATAATCTTGCCACCACTTTTTCCGACTCTTTTTCCGGGAGTGGGTTAGCATTTTTGGAAGGAACCACAATCTTAAATGTCTGCGCTTGTTGATACCCGTAAATACTGAGCCAATAGAGTACACAGGCGTAGATTAAGAGCACTGTGAATCGATATTCATTCCATTGGTCAAACAAATACATTCCACTAATTCCGGTACTAACAAAAAGAAAAATCAGAATGATAATAAACGCGATCACAATAACAAAGATCATTTGTTTAGCCCACTGCAGATCCAGCTTTTCGGTATTTGAAAGGTTATCATGTAATTTCCTTTGATAGCCCCTAATAATTTGAAAACAAACAGCCATATAAATAAGAATCGAAATAATGGCAACCGACTCAAAAATCTCTGCGATATGGTGAAACCAAGGCCAAGGATTGCGGTTCCCCACAATGCCGTGGTAACCGCTGTGAATATAATTAAGAACAATGGGTGAAAAATGCCAAATAGCAGTGCTTTTAAAACCTCGGGAAGGGGAAGTAATGGTTCGAATATAGAAATAGAATGAAGGACCGATCCAATAGGATAACGAAAATGGTAACCATGCCAGCCATCGCTGCGTATGCCACACGGATGGATCTATCATGTAGGGAGTGAATGAGAGGCACAAACAAACAATCATGAGTGATAGAAAACGATTGGCAAATCGATTCTCCCTTTTTTGCAGTAACAACAGGCTAAACACAAATCCATTGCTAACAGCACATATGGTAATCAACTGTACTATGGAGATATCGCCCATTCCTTTCGAGTTTTAAAGCTTGTGTCTTTTCCCCTCTCCAGAGTGGAAATGGGCATACTGGTTAATCCTTCAAAATGGTTTGTAACTGTTGCTTTTCCCCGGTCATTTCCCAATGTCCCAATACCATTGGAATATTGCCGATACGATTCAAAGTGTCAAAAAAATCCTTGGTTTTGAAAGGAAGCTTTCTGGACTCCTGGATCCGCGCATAGTCGGCCATAGCGTTTTCCATAAGGTACTTCCCGGTGATATAGCTGGTGCCATAACCGGGCTGTCGCAAATACAAGTGCTGCTCAAAAATGAGGAGCTCTTTTTCGGTTTTCATCCATCCTCTCGGGGTATATTCCGAATGGATTCCCCCCGCCTCTTCCATGGTCATCTCGTTCGCATGGGCATACAGGGACCCCAATCCTCTGGCGGCTCGTTGTGCAATCATGATATAGACAATTTCCCGTGATCTGGGGGTATCGTCATATAAACCCGCATCCATAAACATTTCTTCCACTGCCGTAGCCGTACCTTCATTGCGGGAATCAAAAATGTTGTAGAGCAAAGGCCCCCTGCGAATAGGACTGGGGTGGGGCTCATATTCCATACGGGCCAACTCAAACCAATGGTAAAAGTGGGAATAGAGGGGTCGTGGATCGTAATGGGTCGCGATCCAAAAGAAATTGCGCTTTTCTTCAGGGATATAACTGCCCAAGTGCTATCGTAATGCGGGTTCAAAATAGGGTTTTACAGTAACGATGTCTTGCTGGTCCAGAAAATCTATCAGACTTCTTGCCGCTGCATCGGCCATACTATCATAGGCCTCCGGAGAGCCGGCTGCAACGAGTTCAGGAAGGTCCCGATTGCGATGTTCTTCCAATTTTAAGGAGGCCCATGCCCTGGCCAATTCCCGTTTTAATAGCATCACTTCATCTTCCCAGGTTAGCGGCACTAAATGCACATTTTTCATGTACCAGGTATAGTTTTCTTTACCAATCCCGGATGGCCCTGTTTTGCTTTCGGCTTGGTCTTCCAACCAGACGGCCAAAGCATCGGTGGATGCAACTGCTTTCATAATAGCAGCAACCAAAGAGTCGTTCTGGCGTACTCCTTGTTGGTACAATATTGTTTTTAACACAGTGCTTTGATTTTTAATATCGCGTATTCCTGCTATCCAAAGATCTTTGGCATTTCCCGCAAGGTTAAGTTGTGCCTGTTTATTTAAAGACGGAATTACTTTGATATCCTGGATCAATCGATCCGATTCCTCTTGCGTAAGTGGAAATTCATAGGTCCACAGTTCTGTGGTGGCATGATGGGTTGGGCCTTCATGTGCAGGCACATCACTCTTGTAAGTCCAAACCGATTTATAGAATGCGGGATCGCGCTCCCAGGGTTTTAGTACCCTATGATTGAAATCATAGCCGTTCATTTCTGCCCAAACAATCATCCAATCTACCTGGTTGGGGACGGGCCAGGAAGTCGTATCTATTGCCTCTAGTCGCTGTTGCAAGTCCTGGAATTCGGACCATCTTTTGCTAAAGGTAGCTTTGGTATAATCCGGAGCTCCATCCAAAGTAGGCGGATGCTCAAACGAGCGCCATTCGTTGAAAAGTTGTACCAGATCATTATATTCATTTGAGGTGGCGATAGCTTTGCTATTTTCCCTAGCACTATTCTTCTCATCCGTTTTACAATTCGAAAAAACTAGTAGGGCAAAAAGCAGTAAAAAGCCTAACTTTTTCATATGACAGCGGTTTTTGAAGAGTTTTAGTGATTTCCCTTTAAATATAGCAAGTTAACCGTTTGTTCCGTAGGAAGCGTCCAGTTGTTAAAATCCTTGGTAACCGTTACCTTTAAAATCTTCAATACAAACCATCATGCGATTTTTTCTATGTTTCCTGTCTCTTCTTTTTTTAGGTCTGTTCTCAACAGCACAAAAACCCAATTTTTCATATCTGGATGTTTTTGATTTGCAATATGTTTTGGATCCTCAGATTTCGCCCAATGGGGATTGGGTAGTGTATCGCCGGATGCGGTTTGATATCATGAAGGATAGAAGTAGCGGGAATCTTTGGTTGGTTAAAGCGGATGGGAGTCAACATCAAAAATTGACCACAAGGGAAGTCTCCGAAAGCAGCCCCAGATGGTCGCCCAGTGGCGATAGGATCGCCTTCTCCAGCAGTACTGATGAAGGTACTGAGGTGTATGTGTATTGGGTTAGCTCGGGAAAAATTGCGAAGCTCACCCAATTGCCTTTTAGTCCGAGTTCCTTAACCTGGTCCCCGGATGGAAGGCAAATTGCGTTTTCGATGAACGTAGCTGCAAAAGCCCCTGTTATTGCCGAGATGCCCAAAAAACCAAAGGGAGCAAAATGGGCAGATACACCACGAATAACGGATCGGGTGTATCATGAAGCGGATGGCCGCGGCTATATCAAACCGGGGTTCAACCACATTTTTGTGATGCCGGCTGATGGCGGAGCGGCACGACAGGTTACTTCCGGAGATTGGCAGCATCGTGGAACGCTTTCCTGGTCACCAGACGGGGGAACGATCTATTTTTCGGCCAATCGTGTGGAAGACTGGGAATATCGTTTTCGCAATAGCGAGATTTATGCAGTGGATGTTGAAAGTGGTGCAATTACTGCCCTGACCGATAGGGATGGGCCGGATTATAATCCACAAGTTTCCCCGGACGGAAAGCAGATTGCATACCTGGGCTATTCCGATAAAAGGCAAGCCTACCAGGTACGAAAACTCCATCTAATGAATTCCGATGGTACGGGCTCAAAGAGTATATCTGATGATTTGGATAGGAGCATTTCAAATATTCGTTGGGACGCAAAAGGAACAGGACTGTATTTTAATTACGATGATAAGGGGAACGGTAAAGTAGGCTACATTACCACCTCTGGCAAAGTAAGCAAGCTGGCGGATAATCGCGGGGGAACTACTTTAGGGCGACCTTACGGAAGCGGCTCGTATAGTGTCGCCAAAAATGGTACCCTGGCGTATACCCATTCCCGGCCGGAATATCCTGCTGAACTGGCTATCCTGAAACCAAAAGCAAAGACCCCCCTGAAAGTGACTGACCTGAATGCAGGGCTGTTGGAGTATAGAACCCTGGGGAACGTGGAAGAGGTTTGGTATACTTCTAGTGTTGACGGGCGAAAAATTCAGGGCTGGGTGGTGTATCCCCCTAACTACGATGCAACTAAAAACTATCCGTTTATGGTAGAAAATCATGGTGGGCCCATCCTCAACTATGGAGATCGATTTTCGATAGAGATGCAGTTATATGCCTCCGAAGGATATATCATTTTTTACCCCAATGCCAGGGGAAGTACCAGTTATGGTGAGGAATTTGGCAACTTGTTGTATCGGAACTATCCAGGGGAAGACTACAATGATGTGATGGATGGTGTGGACCATTGCATACAAATGGGAATTGCCCATGAAGACCAGTTATTTGTAACCGGCGGAAGCGCAGGAGG
The DNA here is from genome assembly GCA_028277085.1 of Flavobacteriaceae bacterium. GTDB lineage: Bacteria > Bacteroidota > Bacteroidia > Flavobacteriales > Flavobacteriaceae > Croceivirga. The sequence continues at coordinate 20,627 of JANQHL010000105.1, read as the reverse complement.
AATCATGACTGCGTGGATGATTGGGAAAAACAATCGTTTTGAAGCTGCGGTGGTGGCAAAACCTGTGATGAATTGGATCAGCAAAACCCTGGTGGCGGACAATTATTTTGGCTATGCCAATAGCCGCTATGAGGGGCAGCCCTGGGAAAATGTTGAACACTACTGGAAATTTTCACCGATTTCCCTCGTTGGCAATATAGAAACCCCAACGATGGTGATGGTTGGGATGAACGATTTACGCACTCCTCCGAGCGAAGCGAAGCAACTGTACCATGCGTTAAAACTGCGCAAAAAGGAAACCGTTTTGGTCGAAATTCCGGGCGCAAGTCATGGGATTGCCAATAGACCCAGCAACCTCATCACTAAAATTGCTCATACGGTAGCTTGGTTTGATAAATACCGAACAGCTAACATAGATGAAAAAAAGGAATAGACCCTGGTTTTGGAACTTGCTTATAGTTGTAACCCTAATATGCTGTCTGCTTGCATTTGGTTTGCACTATAAAAATTGGGTTAGCCTGGAGGAAGGGAGCTTTAAAGTGGTATCCGGGATTTACCGGCAAAAAATTCCATTGTCACAAATCCAGCGTATACATCTTGTTCCTAAAATTCCCGAACTGGAGCGTAAAAACGGGTTTTCCTGGTTGGCCAAGGAGAAGGGGGTGTTTCTGGATTCTATAACCGGGACAAAGGTGTATGTTTTTGTGGACGACTTACGGCAACAAAAGGTAGAAATGGTACACCATGATTCGCTGGTGTTGTACTTCAATTTAACCGATAGCCTGAAAACTATGGAACTCTTTGAGGCCATAGCTTTGAAAATCGAAACAGGAGATTGATTTTTGCAGCTTAATTTTATTCCATGCGATTACTCCTCTTATTATTGCTGTTTTCTTTTACCAGTGGTTTGGCACAAAAAGAAATCCGCCTGGAAGTACTGAATGTTCCGGCATCGGAAGGAAAAATAAGTGTAGCGTTGTACAATGATGCACAGTCCTTTTTAAAATTTGACAAGGTCTTTGCCTCCAAATCGGTACGCGCTAAAAAGGGCACTACCAATCTCGTATTACAAGACCTCCCGGAAGGGGAATATGCGGTAGCACTATTTTATGATAAGAACGGGAATGACGAGCTCGATACTAACTGGTTAGGCATTCCCAAAGAAAAAGTAGCGTTTTCCCTAAGTAAAATGAAAATGTTTGGCCCACCAAAGTTTAAGGAATGCGCTTTTTTGCTTGAAAAGGACCTGTCGCTTCAGATCTCCCTTTAAGTACCATTACGGAATTATGGAGTAAGTGCAACAAAAAAGGCATCCGTTCGGACACCTTTTTTGTTCTTTTGGCTGCCAATAGGCTTTACAACCGTAGATACATGTTGCCATTAACGGTATTCAACTTTAGTTGGGAAGTAGCGTTGGCTATTTTGCTTCTTACCTTTTGCCCCACGTGACGATCATCTGAAGTGATCTGAAGTCCTTCGTCGGCATAGATATCACCATTTACAGTTTCAGCGGTAAACTTAGCATTACCTACTTTTAGATCAATTGCTCCGTTAATGGTGCTTAGTTCCAGGTTTCCGGAATAGCTTGCTATTTCTATATTTCCGTTGATCAGATCGGCTTCAAAATCCCCTTCAATGACTTCCGAGGTCATATCTCCGTTAATACTGCTCACTTTGAATTCAGCGTTTTTTGGAACAAACAAGGTATAGTCAAAGGTGTATTCCGAGCAACAGTAGTTTCTTCCGCTTTTTTTTCGGACTTCCTTAAATGCCTCAAAAATCTCCTTGGTATCCGAAGCAATCGTAATGGTGGTATTGCTTTCGGTTACATCTAATTGATATAAGTCTAAATGTTCTGTGTATTCTGTTTCAATATTTGCTTTAAAATAGACCTCATCCTTTTCCCAGGTTTTTACATTGATCTTGGAGGCAAAGGGAACTTCCAGGACCACATATCGCCCTTTATGCGTAATGTTCTTCTCAATCACTTTTTGTCCGTTTACCAGGAAGAACCCTCCTAGCGCTAGCATCGTAAGAATTATTTTTTTCATGACCGTTCGTTTTTTGATTTTTGTACTTGGCTTCTGTTCATCCCTATAATTACCTCAGATTACTCCTTTCTCAGGTAAATATTACCGTTGGTAGACTTCAACTTTATACTTACGCCGCCATTGTTTATTTCGCCCTTTATGTTTTTACTGGAAATTGAGGTTAAGCCATTTTTTTGAGGCCTTTTCAGGTCAAAGTTCGTATAGACCTCTCCATTTGTGGTCCCCAAAGACAAGTTGGCCTGGGTGTTGGCTGGCATCGTAACATCTACAGCGCCGTTTGTTGTGTATATGGAAGTTGGTGAGGTTTGTTTTACGGAGGTAAATACCACTTCCACATCACCATTCAAAGCGTTCGCGGTAACCGGGCCGGCAACATTGATTATTTCAATGCCTCCGTTGAGTTGGGCATCCGCTTCAATTTCTCCGGAAAATCCTTCGATCATTACATCGCCATGCCATGTAGTTTTTACAGCTACGTTTTGGGAGGCGGGGAGATAAATTTCAGCTTTATCAGACTTCCTAAGGTTTTTGACTATTAGGTTACTACCATCCTTTACGACAGAGAAGCCTACATCTGTATTATCTGTTCCTCCCCCGCTTACTAATTTCAGGCCTTTTGCTCTTTCAGGGCGTTCTTCCCTTGCTTCACTTTTGATCAGTAATTGATCGCTGCTGTGGGTTTTTAAAATAATCTCGGCTTTGGATTCAATTTTCACCCAGGCAATTCCATTTAAGGATTTGGTATAATCTGTTTGGGCTTGGACCGCCACAAAAGCGAATCCGGCAATTAACATACTTGTTACTTTTTTCATGATTTTCGTTTTTTGATGCTTCGACTGCGCTCAGCACTAGTTATTATATTATTTTGGGTAGTGCATTGGTTATTTCTTCCTTAATAAAGGGTTGGGTTCCTTCTTGTTCTAGCAAGTCCTGCATAGGACCTATTGCTTTTTTCTCTTGCATTTGCACAAGGTTTTGGATAATCGCTATTTGAATACTCGGATCTTTCTCCGTTTTCAACGCCTGGATAAAGGCCCTTTTTACCCTTTCGGAATTCCTAAAGCGGCTTAGTGCCTCCATGGCAGATAGGCGTACATTGGTGTGTTCATCTTCTAATAGTCGATCTACCAGGGCATCGATAATCGTGGTATCTGGTGTAGAGAACTCCTCGATGTACTGGACCCCTTGTATCCGCTTGCTGGCCGATTGATTTTCCAATAAGGAGATGACCGCTATGTGTTTCGCTTTTTGTGCCTCATTCTCCACCACCGTTAACTCCTGTGAAAATCTTTGGTTTGCGGTAAAATGTCCAATAGCAAAAGCGCCAATCAACAAGGCAAGGCCGGCAGCAATTCGTAAGGCTCCTGAGAATACGTTTGGCCGACGTTTTACTTGTTTTATCGCGATTGGAATAGTACCAGTCTGCTGTTTTTTCTCGTTTTCCAGCATGGCAAGAAACTTTCCTTTAAATTCCTTCGAAGGAAGTAGCTGTTCCTCTTTTTTAAAAGCTTCCAAAAGTGCTTCATACGCCTTATGCTCTTTACTCACAACTTCGGAATTAGCAAGATACTTTTTCACTTGCTCAGCTTTAGCAGCATCCAGTGCTCCTTCCAGATATTCCGGTAGTAAACTGATAATATGTTTTTCCTTGTCATTCATAGCTTTTGGTAATAGATTTCCTTTAGTTTTTTCAAGGCCCTGCTCACCTTAGTTTTTATTGCGCCAGGAGTGCTTCCAAGAATTTCTGCCAATTCCGGATAACGAATTTCCTGGAGCTTGTGCAGCACCAGTACCTCCCGGTCTGAAGTTTCCAACAGGCTCAACGCGCGATGTAGTTGCGAATATTCTTCTTGACCAACAGCGTTTTCCGATGGTTGTTCCGTAAGACCTTCTAAGGGATCATGATAATTATGATTTCTTGAAAAATGGGTCTTTAAGCCGTTTCTCGCTATCGTAAACAACCATGAAATAAACTTCCCGTTATTGTATGTAGATCTATATTTTATCACCTTGTAAAAAACATCTTGCGTCAGGTCCTCACTTAATTGTTTATCGCCACACATTTTGTACAAAAAATTGAACACGTGTAAATGATGCCTGTCAAAGAGCACCTTTAAAACCTCTAAATCCCCTTTAGACACCAGGGCCATCAAAACCTCATCGGTCTGTTCGGTTAAAAGCATTGATTGAGTTTGTTGTTCGTACTATATAGTCAGAAAAATACAAAAGGTTACAGAAGGCTCGGGGATTTTTAAAACAAGGGAAGTATCACTTGGGGTAACTACGAATTTTAACTGTGGTCTATGCGCATCCGCAGTCGGAACTTCCACAGTCCTTTTTCCCTTTTCGCTTTGCGGTAAACAAGGGAATGGGATATACAAAACGATGTGCCAAATAGGTCAGCGCTGCAAAAAGGATCAAATAGGCAAGGATCTGTTGTACCATAACTAATGGAGTATTTGGTAGGCTGCCAAAGCTACAAGATACGCAAATACCGACATAAATGCCAATTGTAGTAACGGCCATTTCCAGGAATTCGTTTCCCGTTTTACGATAGCCAAAGTACTCATACATTGCATAGCAAAGGCATAAAATAACATTAAGGAAATCCCTGAGGCCAGGTTGAACAGAGGTTGTTTCCCTCCTGGAGCAAGTTCAGCAGCCATACGGTTTTTTATCGTTTCTTCCTGGTCACTCCCAACACTGTAAATGGTAGCCAGGGTCCCAACAAATACTTCGCGGGCGGCAAATGAGGTTAATACCGCAATGCCAATTTTCCAATCATATCCCAGCGGTTTTACAAGAGGTTCAATGGCTTTGCCGGCGTATCCAATATAGGAATGTTCCAGCCGATGACTTGCGATCTCCTGGTTTTTGGCGCTTTCGCTGAGGATGCGGGTTAACAACTGCAATGAATCTTGCGCAGCTTGTGGGGTGAGCGTCCCCCGATCGGTTGGGAGACCGGTTTTGAGTGTAGCGGCGTAAATAGCAAGATTCTTTTTGATATAGTTTTTACTATAATCGTTTAGTCCGTTCTTTTGAATACGTTCGGTAACGATTTGTTCCGCATTGGTAAAATCCTTCGAAAGACCATTTGATCCCAGGAACCACAATACTATAGAGATGGCTAAAATGATCTTACCCGCGCCAAAAACAAAGCTTTTAGTCTTTTCAATAACCGTATATCCTACATTTTTTAAGAGGGGAAGACGATAGGTAGGCATCTCAATCATGAAAAACGATCGGCTTTTTACCTTTAGGATAGCATTCAGCACCTTAGCGGCCAAAATGGCGGTGACAAAACCAAGAATATACAGCACCATTAAGGTGAGGGCCTGGTAGCTTAGGCCTAGAAAGCGTCCCTTGGGGATCACCAGGGAGATGAGAATCAAATACACCGGGAGTCGGGCAGAACAGGTAGTAAACGGAACTACTAAAATAGTAATCAATCGCTCTTTCCAGTTTTCGATAGTCCGGGTAGCCATAACCGCGGGAATAGCACAGGCGGTTCCGGAAATTAGGGGAACCACACTTTTTCCACTTAGCCCAAAAGGGCGCATCACTTTATCCATTAAGAATACCACTCTACTCATATAGCCGGACTCTTCCAACAACGCAATAAAGAGAAACAAAAAAGCGATTTGGGGAATAAAGATGACTATCCCTCCTATTCCCGCCAGTATTCCCTCTGCTAGCAGGTTTGTTAGTATGCCTTCAGGGAGGGTCGCTTTGATCCATTCACTCATGGCTGCAAACTGTGCATCTATAAAATCCATTGGGTAGGTGCTCCAGTCAAAAATGGCTTGAAAAATGAGTAATAGGATCAGGAAAAAAATAAGGTAACCAAATATCCGATGCGTTAATATTTTATCTAAAGTGGCCCGAACCCCTTTGGCAGCCTTGAAATCAACCAGGTAGGTTTCCTTTAACACCTTGTTGATGAATTGGTACCGCAATACCGTTTCCTTATGCTGCAGTTTTTTTAACTCGGTTTTGGATTTTGTGGAAAAGGAGGTGGCATCCTCAATACGCTTCTTCTCAATAGGCATGAAGTTCACATCCTGGGTAATCACCAGCCAAAGCTTGTAGAGCTCTTCATTTGGGAATGCCCGTTGTAGTCGCTCAAAGTAGTTGGGGGCAATCGTTGAGGCGTTTAAATTAGGTTGTGTAGATAACGTTTTATAGTTTAAGATCAACTCCTTTATCTGTTCAATCCCTGTGCCTTTACGGGTGCTCACCAGGGCAATCTTGGTGTCCAACTTTTTTTCAAGCAAGGAGACATTTAACGAAATCCCCTTTTTCGGCATCATATCGGCCATGTTGATCACGAGAATGGTGGGGATCTTTAGGTCTTTGATCTGGGTGAAAAGCAGGAGGTTACGTTTCAGGTTTTCCACATCGCTGATTACTACAGCAACATCCGGATAATTTTTATTGTTTTTGTTCAACAATAATTCAACGACCACGCTTTCATCCAGGGAGGTGGTATTTAGGCTATAAGTGCCCGGAAGGTCCAAAATATGTGCTTTTACCCCTCGTGGGAGCTTGCAAACACCTTCTTTTTTTTCAACGGTAATACCCGGGTAGTTTCCAACTTTTTGTTTCAGCCCGGTAAGTTGATTGAAAACGGAGGTTTTTCCGGTATTGGGATTCCCAATGAGGGCAACATTGATGTTTTTACTCATGGGATTGGGGTATCGTCAAGAAGCGCTAAGGGAATACGATTGGCTATCGACCGCCGTATCGCAATATGGGAGCCGTTGACATTGATATATAACGGATCACCCAATGGGGCTACCTGCACCAGTTGTACGGCGTTTCCAGGCAAGCATCCTAGCTCCATTAGCTTAATGGGCATGATATCGTCTTCAAATTCCTGGATAATTCCCTGCTGACCTTGTTTAAGCGATGCTATGCTTGTCAATCGTGTTTATTTAGACTGATTTTAATTAACAGCAAAAGTAAGGTAAAAAAAAGAAATGTTATTCCCCGTAAGAATTCTTTAAGATAGTAAGGTCCAAAAGTAATTTTTCAATGTCTTCCGGATTGGTGCCGTCATAAAATCCGCGAATGCGTTTTTCCTTGTCTACTAGGATAAAGTTTTCAGTATGGATCATATCGAAGGGTCCTCCATCCCCATCCGTCTTTACCGCTAAATAGGACTTTCGGGCAAGCTCGTAGATTTGTTTTTTATCGCCGGTAACCAAATTCCATTTGGCGTCCACCACTCCTTTTTCGATAGCATATTTTTTAAGTTGCGGTACGGAGTCGATTTGCGGGGTAACGGAATGGGACAGTAATAGAACATTGTCATCTTCCAGGATATTCCCTTGTATAGTGGCCATATTTTTGGTCATTATGGGGCAAATAGTGGGGCAGGTGGTAAAGAAAAAATCGGCCACGTAGATCTTTCCTTCATAATCCTGTTCTGTGATAGTATCGCCGTTTTGATTGATCAGTTCAAAATTAGCGATGGTATGGTACTTCTTTTTGTAGTGGAGTGTGCTGTCCACCAATTCCGGGTTTACCATAGAAGGTTGATAGACTGGTAAACGTTTGTTCGGCTGCAGCGCATCATAGATGAAATAAATGATCACAAGGGAGATCAGCGAGAAAACGACAGCAAAAAAACGGTATTTGGCAAAAAACTTGCGCATGGCCTGCAAAATTACGGCCTAACCCCTCATTTTTGCAAGAAACGAGACGAAGATTGCCCCTAAAACTTTCTTAAAAAAGAGTAGGGATTCCTAGGATGTTTTTAAAAGCTTTGGCAAAAATGTACTTTTGTGCGGTTTAAACGCTAGAAACAAGAATGAGCCCCATTGCCATACAAGTTATTCAGTTCTTTATGAGTCTGTCCTTTTTGATCGTACTGCACGAGCTTGGACATTTTATTCCTGCAAAATTATTTAAGACCCGGGTGGAGAAGTTCTACCTTTTCTTCGACATAAAGTTTTCCTTGTTCAAAAAGAAAATAGGGGAGACAGTATATGGAATAGGGTGGTTGCCTTTGGGGGGATATGTCAAAATTGCCGGGATGATTGACGAAAGCATGGATACGGAGCAAATGAAGGAGGAACCCAAACCCTGGGAGTTTCGTAGCAAACCGGCCTGGCAACGACTCATTATCATGTTAGGCGGAGTTACGGTCAACTTTATTTTGGCGGTAATTATTTATATCGGAATGGCTTATCAATATGGGGATGAGTATATCCGGATGGACAGCCTAAAGGATGGGGTATGGGTAGTTGAGAAAAACATAGGCGATAAAGTTGGTATCCAAACCGGTGATAAAATTTTAGCCATAGACGGCGAAAAGTTGAAGTCGTTTCAAAGTGTTTATGGAGAGCTGTTCACCGCCAATAGCATTACCGTTGAGCGGGATGGGCAGATTATCGAAAATGAGCTGCCCTCAGATTTTATCTCAACACTGTTAGAGGATGAGGATAAGATCCGTTTTTTGAGTATGCGACAACCCTTCATTATTAGCGAAGTTTCAAAAGGCTCACATAATACCGGGGTGGATCTGAGAGAAGGCGATGAAGTACAAGCCATTAATGGTCGACCGGCAAATTACTTTGATCAGGTTGCTCCGTTATTGGAGGACTTTAAGGGGCAAGAGGTTGCGATGTTGGTTAAAGGAGAAGACGGTTTTGAACGCACCGTAACGGCTAAGGTCGATGATGAGGCAAAACTGGGGGTTGGGCTGAAAGGCTTAACGCTGGAAGAACTGCAAGCCAAAGGGTATTTTGAAATAGAAGAGATCCAATATTCATTTTTAGAGGCCATACCTGCTGGAATTAACCGAGGTGTTGAGACCTTAACCGGGTATGCCGAACAATTGGCCTTAATTTTTAACCCTTCTACGGGAGCCTATAAAGGCGTTGGTGGTTTCGATGCGATCCGAAAGATCTTTCCGGATACCTGGAACTGGGCAGCCTTTTGGTCAACCACAGCTTTGATTTCCATTATTCTGGCGTTTATGAACATCCTACCCATTCCAGCCCTGGATGGCGGACATGTGGCCTTTTTGTTATACGAAATGGTGTCCGGAAGAAAGCCCAGCGATAAGTTTTTGGAGTACGCTCAAATGGTGGGCTTCTTCTTACTCATCGCCTTATTGCTGTTTGCCAATGGTAATGATATTTACAAGGCGGTTTTTAAATAGAAATTGATTTTTTTGCTTGTAGTCTATTAAAGAATCGGCTATATTTGCACCCGCCTTCGCAAAGGCTACGGCGGGCAAGCCCGCCAAATTATGTTATTCCTCCTTACCTGCCTGCCGGCAGGCAGGGCTCAGCACTGAGCTTAAGTTGCATCCGGCAGAAAGCGTATTTAAGGAAAAAGTTCTAAAAATTAGATAAAGAATAGAATATTTATTCCTCCTTAGCTCAGTTGCCCGCCCGGATGAACGGGTTCACCGGTCGGACGGGGATAGAGCATCTCGAGACAAGAGGGAAAAGTTTAAAAAATATTCCTCCTTAGCTCAGTTGGTTAGAGCATCTGACTGTTAATCAGAGGGTCGCTGGTTCGAGCCCAGCAGGGGGAGCGAAGTGAGACCAAAGCCATCCACGATAGTGGATGGCTTTTTTCGTGAGAAAGACTGGGCGAGAAGCCTGCCTGTCGGTTTACATGCCTTTGGTATGCAGACAGGTTTATCCCGAGCGAGTTTACCCTGAGCCTAGTCGAAGGGAGCCCAGCCGATGCACTGAGCCGGTCGAAGTGAGGGGGAGCGAAGTGAGACTAAAGCCATCGGTGAAAGCCGATGGTTTTTTCTTATCATCGAACGGAAGGCCCGGATTTCAAATCCGAGCCTTCTGTCAAAGAATTGATATTTAAGGTCACAATATGTTACTCATCAACTTTCTGATGTCCCCCTCTTTGTAAATATTTTGGACCGCAGAAGTATATGCTTTCACAAATCGTTCATTATTTGAAAGTTCTCCAAAGATTTCAGGTTGGTTAAGGAAAGCCGCCCGGTTATTTGCTGTGTTTTTAGCGGTACGGGTTAGTTCCTCTTTTTGCGCATCAATAATCTCTAAAGTTTCACCCTTTTCATTGATTCCTTTATCACTGTAAAAACACCAGGCTGCCAAAATGAAGGTGGCGTATTTGATACTTCCTCCGGATGCCAAATTTTCCGATATAGTTGGAATTAAAAACTTCGGCAGCTTAGCGGAACTTTCAGAACAAATACGACTTACACTGTCCTTGATATTTGGGTTGGCAAAACGCTCTTCCAGCTTGTCTTTATATTTTTCAATATCAATGCCTTCTATAGCGCCCAAAACAGAGGTAACTTCCACATCCATAAATTTTCGCATGAAGGTGGCCATAACTTGATCCATCATGCAGGCGTTTATGGTCGGATATCCGTGTATGGCACCAGGGATTCCCAAAACCGAATGTCCTGCATTCAACAGGCGAATTTTCATTGTTTCGTATGGGGTTACGTCGGTCACAATCTGTACCCCAACCTTTTCAAGTGGTGGTCGCCCGTTACAGAAGTCATCTTCTACCACCCATTGAATAAAGGGTTCACAGACAACCGGCCATTGATCCTTCAAGTCATAGTTGGTTTTCAGGTACTCGATAACTTCAGGTGTTGTTACTGGGGTAATTCTGTCTACCATGGTGTTGGGAAACGAAACCTCTTTAGCAATCCATTCCGCCAACTCCGCATTCTGTTTTATTGCAAAAGACAGCACCATTTCCCGAGCGATATGGCCATTGTGCTGGATGTTATCGCATGACAAAATCGTAAAAGGAGGCAGCCCATTCGATTTGCGTTTTCTCAATGCTGCCGTTAGGTACCCATAGACTGTTTTAGGCTCATGGGGATAGGCTAATTCATGCTGTATGTCAGCACTATCAAAATTAAATGCTCCGGTACTGGTATTGAAGTTATAACCTCCTTCCGTAATGGTAAGCGAAACAATTTTAATGTCGGGATGAGCCATTTTATCAATTACTAAATCAGGTGCATCCGCTGCCAGTAGAAATTCATGAATGGAACCTATCACCTCATTTTTTTCTGATCCATCAGGGTACTGGGTCACCAGTGTATAAAGGCAATCCTGTTCTTTGAATATCTGGCTTATCGTCCTGTCGCCTTCTCGCAGGCCAACACCACAGATGCCCCATTCCAGCTGATGGTATTTCTCCAGTAGCCGATGCATGAAATAAGCCTGATGCGATCGGTGAAACCCGCCTACACCTATGTGGACTATGCCTGTTTTCAGAGATACCCTATCGTAGGATGGGCAGGGTATTTTTTTGGCAATTGCTGATAGATTACTTTGAGTCAATTCCATTTCGATGAGTTGTTAGTTTGTAGAATGGCTGGCTTTGCCTCTTTTCATAGCCCAATAGGCAGTAACAAAATAAACAACCGTACAAATAAAGCCATAGAAGTAAAAGGTTTCCCGATTGGCAACGTAATCACTTTCACGGTCGCTCCCCAATAATACTATTCCTGCTAGTACCAAGGTTATTCCCAAAGCAACAACCGCAATCATCTTTAAAATTTTAGAAAACAGGGAATGATCTTTGGTAGCAACAGGCTGTTTTTCGGCCAATTTCTCTTGGTATTTTTCGACCAGCTGGTTGAATTGTAATTCTTTAGCTTCTGCATCAGGATACGACTTTTTTGCACCATATCGCCCGGCCAGGAATGTATAGAGGATGATGGTAAAAACCCAGGTGGGGATAAATAAATAATAAAAGGACATCACATCTAGATAATTCAGGCCAAATCCAAATACAAGGCCCAGGCCCCAGGAAGCAACGGCAGGTAGGCTATGCTCGAAATTCTGGAATTTAGACCAATACCTCGTATACCCGATTCTTGGAAAAATTTGGTGCTCTGCGAATACAATGGAACCGACGGGAACGACAATTAGACCCGCATAGGTAAGTAGAGGTAAAATTTGCGAAAACACAAAAGGAAAACAAGCGATTACAACCATTACCAGACCCACCAACAGGGTAGTCTTCTTTCTTGAATGATTGTAAAAGATAGCTTGTGCAGCCAATCCTGCCCGATATAAATTGGTAATTGCTGTGGTCCAGCCAGCTACTATCACAATTACAAATCCCGACCAACCCAATGCGTAGTAGGCTACGTCCCCTGGGTCGAGTTCAACAATTGTTTTTCCTAAAATAACGGCAGCACCTGCGCCCATGATGCCAGCAGCAATCCAGGCAATATAATGCCCAAACATCATACCCGAACTTGTCGCCAGACCATAGATTTTCTTTTTGGCGAATCGTAGCAATGCCATATCGATCAATCCAAAATGAGTAATAGTATTTGCCGCCCATGCGAAACCAATGACTTCCAACAATCCGATACCCGGTTCACCATTGCTATTGACCCCAGTCCATATCGATTGATTTCCAATGTTAATCAGTTCTAACCAGTTTTCTGGTACCGTTTTGCCAATTACCGACAAGGACAAGGCAGGTAATAATACCATTGCCCCACTTGCAAACATGGTAAACAGCCAGGGGGCACAGATCCCGGAAAATTCAGAAACAGCATTGAAGCCAAACATGGCAACAAATACGGCGAATAGACCAACCATCACAACAATCAGTACAAACCAAACATTTGTAGGATACCAGTCTAATTGTGCCGGAATCTCGAAAGCAAACCGAACTGCTGTGGCCGAAACGGTTACCATGGCACCCGAAATAACTGTAAAAATCAGCACATTTGCCCAATCATATAGGTAAGACATTTTCTTGCCCGCAATCTTTTTAAGATAGGTGTAAAGACTCAAGCGAGTATCAACGGCGATTGGCGAGGTAATCAATGTCCAGCTTAGCACTGCTAAAATATTTCCGATGAGAAGACCAATTATAATATCCATGGTCTTGGCACCTAAAGCGACAAAGGTTGCTCCGATTACAAATTCTGTGGCAGCCACGTGCTCGGCAGCATAAAGCCCTGCAAAGTGGCTCCAGTGGTGTAGTTTATGCTTGGGAATAGCTAATTGTTCCTCCTGCATTTCCTCTAATCGGGAAAAGTCTGTGGTTTCTTTCATATGGTTAGGTCGACTATTTAATGTAGGATTTAATACCTTATCAGTCCAATAGCAACTCGGATGCCCGCAAGGGGCATTCAATAAATATAACCATTAAAGGGTAATGGAGAAGTCAGGTAAATTCTTAAGGGTTAAGAAAATGATTTAATTACATAGAGGGATGTAATCTGTTGTATTGCCTGTTTAGGTCTGGATTACAGTAAATAAGTGATTCCGTTAAATCATAGAGTTTACGGGCATCTTCATAAAATTGGATCGAAAATAGTATTTCGTGGGGAGCGAAGTGAGACCAAAGCCATCCACGATAGTGGATGTCTTTTTTCGTGAAAAGGGCTGGGCGAGAGGTTTATCCTGAGCGAGTTTACCCTGAGCATCGTCGAAGGGAGTGAAGCCCAGCCGCTGCACTGGCTGTTACACTGAGCTTGTCGAAGTGAGGGGGAGCAGATAAACCTCAGTAAGTATTGTATTTACTGCGATTTTTAATTTTCTTGCTCTTGCTTATCCATCTTAAATTAGGTTTAATTTGGTAAGTCCTTTGTACTGGATTTTGCAAAAAATACATATGATTTAAGCACAATCTTCCACCTACCGTTAATTTTTTGCAACTCTAGACAATCGATGTAGTGATTATCACCTAGTGGAACATTAACGAACGCAATGGCCAGTTTAGAATCCACAATTTGCAGACTTGTAATCGAGTAACCTATACCGTATTCTTTTTGAACCTTTACCCTTTGGACCAAATCATACAAACTCATAAACTTCAGACGCTCGGGGTCTTCTTTTTTATCTATCCATAAGACCACACCTGCATTTTGGTCAAAGGCCTCTCGAAGTAACTCCTTATTGCCATCACGCCATCCAACTATGTACTTGTCTATTACTTGTCTAATTTTTAAGGTATCGTTGCTTTGGGCAATGGAACTAAAGGTTCCGCAAGTAGTGATTAAAATGATGGCTGTTGCAAGGCCCCAAAATTTGTTTCTTGTTTCCATAAGTTTACGATTAAGCATTTTAGTTGTTTGTTCTAACAAATCGGGTTCCGTAAGCGACACTTCTAACCGCCCCATGCCAACTCCCATAGGGTCTGAATGGTACGGGGCTAAAAGGATTGAATTCATGATACTCTCGATTATAGCCATAAAAACCTCCTCCCCGAAAACCGATACCTCCAGAATTCTCATCCCCATTCGGCCAATCGCTGTTGGTCGCTCTACCTTTTTCGGTAAGGAATCCATCTCCATGTGTTCCCCTAAAACTTCTTCCCATTTTGTGACCTATTGAGATAACCCTTTCCCACAAACTACCTGATAAGTCCATCACCCCATAATTAGATGCTCCAAAATATACCTTGTTCTCATCCGATAACTTGGACTCATCCCAACCGTTTCGCATGATTAGATTACCGTTTTCGTCAGGAATTCTTTGAACATACTGTTTGCCCTCTAAACCCCAGGGATAGTCAACTCCCTTTGGCAATAGTCCTCCTCTAGCGGCTTTAGTATACTCGAATTCGGTCATTGGGCGCAAACCCGCCCAGTCTGCAAATGCCATGGCATCATCCCATCCAACAAATGAGCAAGGCCTATTCGGTTGATCAGACACATATTTATTACTATTTAATGAGATTTTTCCACTATAGTTATCTTCTTCATGTATTATTAGTTCCTGGGCTTGATTTGGAGTTAGATTATTCAAAAAATCAACATAACTTTTCTCGGTCAATTCATATTTCATAATAAAGAACGATTTATACCCCTTAGGGTAATCCGAAGGAATTCGGCCAATTTGGTCACCTTCATATCCCTCAATGACATCGTAATAGATATCCCCACTATTTGAAATCTCAAAAACCTGATTTTCTGAGACTATCTTGATTGGGGCATTGCCTTTTGGATCGTAAAAGGCTCCGTATTTCCTTGCTGAGTTATTCGTGCTACCTATAAAAAAACTGCCCGAAGGAATCCTGACCATTTCAATACCGAAAACATCAAATGATGAGTTCTTGGTATTCGCTCCTTTAAAATCCTTGCGGTCAAGATGAATTTTTAATGTTACATTGATGTTTCCTTTGAAGTTATTTTGTGGCGAAACAAACAGGCCTACACCATCAGTGGAAGGCATAATTTGGGGACTGGAATCTTGTCCGGAAAATGTACTCACCAGTTGATGCCCCGAAGGCATAACCTTAATGTGCCTGGAGGGTCCGTTTTTGGGTTTAAGCTTACAAAACAACCATATCGCATCGTTGTTCTGTTGGTTTTTCCAGGCATTTTTCCACTCCAGGTTAAATACTGCATAGGCCGAATCGTTATCAATGTATAAAATGGGTTTAGCAATCTTTAAATCAGAAGCAAAGGAGATATTGGCTAGAATGGCAAAGGCTAAAATCGTGAATCCTTTCATATTGGTCAGTTGTTTTTAAACGTCCGGTTGCGAACCCTGTTTTATTTTGTAAAACTAATTTTATCCATTTCTCCGGATACAATATCAAACAGATAAATACCAAGTGGCCCATCGTTGTGTCTTTCAAATATGAGTTTCTGCCCTGAAGGATGCCACTTAGGATGTAGTTCCTGGCCTGGAAGATCTGTGAGTCTTTTGATGTTGGTTCCATTCATATCCATCATATAAATGTTATAATTGCCTGAATCGCTCAGTTCAGGATCATCCCGATTGCTTGTAAAGACCATCCTCTTTCCATCCGGGGAACATTCCGGAAACCAATTGATGGCCAACACAGAAGTAAGTTGTCTTACGTTGGTACTATCAGTGTTCATAAGAAATATGTCATAAAAGTCCTTATGGTGAACATCCGAGGTAAATAAGATCTGTCCATCAAGAATCATTCTTGGATACCAGTTTTTTCCGTCTGGATTGGGGAGTGTTTTGACATTGGAGCCGTCCGAATCCATCATTAGCATCTTTACGGTTCCCTTCGAAGGCACAGATTGATTAAAGATGATCTTTGCTCCATCAATCGACCAATGAGGTTCAACATTATAGCCTGGTAAGTTGGTCAGCTGCTCCAGGTCTTGACCATCGGGGGCCATTGCAAAAATTTGTGCTCCTGTATCGATGTCCGCATGAAAGGCAATTTTTTTGCTATCTGGGGACCACACAGGCCCTTTTTTTATCCTTGCTTCGGGAAAATTTGTGAGTTGCCTTAAATCACTTCCATCTATACCCGCTGAATAAATTTCCCAAACGCCAGTATCGGGGTTATCTGCATGAACAAAAACAATTTTGGTTCCATCCGGGGATATGTGAGGCCTTCCCAATAGTCCAAGAAGTTTATTGTTGCCCGGTTGACAGCCTGAAATCAATGTAAAGAGGATTCCTGTGAGTACTACGATTCTTTTTTTCATTTATCCCCTATTGAGAACTACCGTTCTTGTTCAAGATACCATCAACAAGTTAGGATTTATGTTTGATGTTAAGGTAAATTCATATCGGTCATGAAGAAGATTAACCAGATAATAAAGTATTTGAATCAGGAGACGCTTTGGCATTCCCTTTCTCTTTAAGAAAAACAATTTCAAAAAGTTCGTTGGTTTCTGTTACGCGCGCGTAATGACTCTAAAAAAGTCTTCCAAAATGACAACCTAATAATTTCATAACAATTTGAAAAATTAGCCCCACTGGGCTTTTAATTTTTTCGTCAAAATCTATCCTCCCCTGGATCTTTAATCACAAAACGACTAGGGATAAGAACTCTAGGATGGAAACCGGAGTGATTTTGGTTGTTTTAGGCTCCTTATTCCAACTAGTTGGTAATTTCTTGACAGAATATAGTTCTTCCCTTTAAGCATTACATTGGAATTCATTACAATGAGTTTCTAAAGGCATGCAGTTCGGTTACTTATAGCGATGCTTTTTACCCTGTTGTTGCAAGAAGCCTGCATGTTGGTTTACATGCCTTTGGTATGCAGACAGGTTTATCCGGAGCGATGCACTGAACTACACCAAAGTGTGGCACTTTTGATAGCGGCTAAAAGCTTGATATTTTTAAAATTTTCAATCTATTCTAAAAGAAGCGACGAAGGGTAAATGATCAGAAACCGTATCCCTGAATTTTGCCCTTCCCATTTCCAAGGTCCAATGCATCGGAAATAGTCGTAAACTCCCTCTTATGTATTCCCTTGTATAGGTTCTGGTAATCGCAAAACCGTCCAGCAGATTTGCCCTTCCCTGGGGCAAAATATGAGAAAACCTGGCTTGTAAATCCCATGAGGATAGAAAGTCCATAACATCGTCCCCTCCTAAATGATGGAAGTTGCTTACATCCTGACCTGGAATCATATTGAAATCCCCCATCAATAAAATTGGCTTTCGCTTTTGACCGGGTTGATTGCGATAATGCGTAATGTATTCTCCAATTACTTTACACTGGGAATCTCGCAATTCCTGTTCTGGTTTGTCTCGGCCTGATTTTAGGTGAACTGCAATTAAATGAAAGTCAAACTCACCTACCTGCATATCAATTGAAAACGCTTTTCGGCCACCATCGTAATCGCCATCAGAACCCGGAATGAATTGTGGGTCCCCCGCTTCAATTCCTGTTTTAAATAATACACCGATATTTAAATCACCGGGCTGCGGTAAAATCCTTTTTTCGTAAACACATCCCTTTTGTTCTAACCCTTCGATAAGTCTATCGATGTAGGTAATTGGCTTTACCTCAACAAGCGTAACAATTTCTGCATCTAAAATGGCAAGACCATCAATTTGATTTTCAAATTTTTCATCCAATATCGGGTGATAGCCCGCTAAATTCCAAACCCCTATTCGTGCGGTAGTATGACTGAATTGACTCATATTTTTCGATTTAAAGATTGACTAACTTCAATACTATTCTTGCGTCCGATTTAATACGTCGGAAGGATTCGGGGCATGCAAAAAATATTGAGGGGGAGAAATTTCATAAATAAGGTAAAGAAAAAAACGATAGCTAGTCGCTTTACCAAAAGAATTTAAGAAAACGTAATATTGCCATAACTAAACCGGCAGGGGAGCGAAACGCAAAAAGCGCTGCACTAGAATGTGTTTTTACCCTGTTGTTGCGAGAAGCCTGCCTGTCGAAAGACAGGTTTATATCGAGCGAGTTTACCTTAAGAGACCGGTACTGAGTCTGTCGAAGTGTTGTCGAAGTGAGGGAGAGCCGTACAAACAAAAGGCTTAAGAGAATTTCAAATTCTGAAGCCTTTTTCTGTTTGCAATGTCATATTGCTAAAATGCCTTAAAAAGGATCTGACTTACGGTTTTGACGTGAAATAGCGTAATCATCCAGTAACGCTTTTTAATAAAGTTGTATTGAATCAGTCGGCTAAACATTAAGTAGCAAATACATACAACCACTCATACTCAAAATTACTAGGAGATTTTAAAAAGTCAACTTGGGGATGAAGCAAGGACACCAAGGAAAAAACTGTTAAGGACCATAAAGAGGATTCTTACGCTTCCATACTTTTTTAGTGTATACTGTACATTTACCTTTTCTGGAAAGGCCTCAATGATGACAAGGGAACCCGACTTTTTTTACGAAAAAAAGGACTAGTTTTTTCGAAAACGCTATTTGGAGGTTTGAATTTAATTGCGTTAACTTAGGGTTAGTTCTATATTAAAATCGGATTAATTTAAAGCGATTTAGTGCAGAAAAGTCCCCCAAACCGATGAACCTGAACGAAGCCTTCCGTACTGCTTTGGCTGATTAGACAACTCAATGGCTGAACGGGAGGAACATAGCGACCGATTACTTGTCAAGGAGCTCATTGCCGGCAATGAAAAAGCGTTCCGCACCTTGTTTGATGCGTACCGGAATGAGCTTTATAAGTTCAGTCTCTCCATGGTGTGTCGGGAAACCTATGCTGAGGAAATTGTACAGGATGTATTTATGAAGATTTGGACTAAACGTGCGACTCTTGATCCCAATCTTTCTTTTCGTTCCTACCTGTTTACCATCACCCGAAACCAGAACATTAAGTTCCTGAAAAAGGCGGCCAACAACCTCAAATTACGTGAGGAGATTTTTTACCGTAGCCAAAAGTTTGCCAATCCCACAGAACGGCTTATGCGAGAGGCAGAACTGGAAGCCCTTAAAGAAGAGGCACTGAACCAACTGCCACCGAAACGACGCCTGATATTCGAAATGTCACGGAATGAGGGCTTGAGCTATGAAGACATTGGGCGTGAGCTGGACATCTCACCGCATACTGTCCGTAATCAAATGAGCAAGGCGTTGGAAACCCTGCGTAACTTTTTGATAGACAATCGCGATATCACGTTGACCTTGTTCTTACTTTCTTCGGAATGGGTGTAGCTCCATAATTCTTCTTTTCTACTAAAATTTTGAGATTTTCTTTAAAGGTTTGGTATAGTCCCATCATGTTGAATGTCAATATAATAACCCCCAATACTATCGTAGGGGGTTAGCTTACAAATACGCTTTTGATAAAAAATGTTACCGCTGAGTAGTAGTCAAGGCTTGTTCAAGGGTATACTGTATAAACACCAATACCATTATGGATGATTTCGAGATGAAAGAACTGTTTGAAAAATATATCCGAAGGAAATGCAGTAAGGAAGAAATTCAGGCCTTGGTCAACTATTTTAGGGAATCCGAAGAGCTACCTGATTTTCCCACAGTTGAATCAGTTGCCGAGTTGTTAAGGGACTATCCCGATTTGGACGAAAAGGTAGCGGACAGAATCTATACCAACATAGTCCAGCCTAACCGAAAACAAAAACGATTGATTTCTATCTCGGCTATTGCTGCGGTCTTTGTTGGCTTAATTGCCCTGACTTTTTTTTACCAACAAGGATATTTTGAGCGCTCACGGGAAGAATTATTGGTTCCAAAAGATGAGGTTATTACTCTGGAATTAGACAATGGGGTTCTAGAAGTAATTACTACCGATGGCAACACCCAGGTGGTGAATGCCGACGGAACGATTGTGGGACAGCAAAACGGAAACGAGTTGGTGTATGAAGGTAGCGAAACGGCAACTGAGTTGGTGTACAATACGTTGGCAGTTCCCTATGGGAAAAGGTTTGAAGTCCATCTTTCAGATGGTACCATCGTATTCTTGAATGCAGGAACATCCCTGAAATACCCTGTACAATTTATCCAAGGAAAAGATAGAGAGGTTTTTTTGGAGGGCGAGGCCTATTTTGACGTAGCCCATGATGCGGCGCACCAATTTGTTGTGAATGCTTCTGCCCTTGATGTGGCCGTGTTAGGAACGGAATTCAATGTTTCCCATTATCCGGAAGATACCACTACCGATGTAGTGTTGGTCAAGGGTTCGGTGGCTCTTTCCGAAACAACGGAAACTTCTGAGCCTATAGTGTTGGCTCCTGGGGTAAAGGGCCGTTTTCAGCGAACAAACAGGGAAATCACCACTAAGGAAGTGGTCACGGGCACCTACACTGCTTGGATAGAGGGACGATTAGTGTTTCGAAACATGCCATTTGACCATATACTCAGAAAACTAGAACGGCATTACAACGTAGAAATTCAGAACAACAA
>JANQHL010000287.1 GCA_028277085.1 Flavobacteriaceae bacterium | reverse complement strand
CTTTACCATAGGGGATAACGATACCTTCCCGCTCTGGTATGCCCAGGAAATTGAGGAATACCGGACCGATGTGCGTATTGTGAATACCAGCCTTTTTGCAACAGACTGGTACATTGATCAAATGAAACGGAAGGCGTACGAAAGCGACCCCATTCCCTCGCAAATGACGCATGACCTTTACAGTTATGGCACCCGGGATGCGATTTATTATCAGGGAGTAACGGATAGCCGGTGGAATATCAAGGACTTTATGAATTGGGTAGCAAGTGACAAACCGCAGACCAAATTCAGGCATTTGCTTGAAAAACAGGGTCGGGACCTTAGTGGGTTTTCCGAAAGCAATCTGGATATTGTCTACTACCCAACGAATAAAATTCGCGTCCCCGTAAACAAAAGGAACGTTCTGGAAAGTGGCCTGGTAAAAGCCGAGGATTCCGCTTTGATTGTGGATTATATTGATATTGATCTACCACAAAGCGCCTTGACAAAACAGCGGATCCTGATGCTTGACATTTTGGCCAATAATGATTGGGAACGGCCCATTTACTTCTCCGGAGGTAGTTTTGACAATGCGGAATACCTGTGGATGAAGCAATATCTGCAACTGGATGGGCTGGTCTACAAATTAGTCCCTATCCGCACCGAAAATGAAAGCCTGTTTGAGATGGGCAGGATCGATTCGGATTTAATGTATGAGATCGTCAACAAATGGGATTGGGGCAATTCTTCAGACCCGGATATCTATCACGATCCACAAACCCGTTCCCAGGGGCTTTCGTTTCGCAGCAATCTCGCACGACTAAGCGAACAACTTATTGCGGAAAATAAGATCGATAAGGCCAAAAACATTATCGATATGGCGATGACACAAATGCCTTTTGAGCATTTTGGTTTCTACGCCTTTGTAGAGCCCTTCCTGGATGGTTATTACAAGGTAGGGGAGCAACAAAAGGCAAGAGCATTGTTTGAAAAGCTGAAAAAAGTATACCAGGAGCGACTGGAATATTATGCCGGGGTTCCCAGGGATGAGCAATATTCTCGTATTGAAGACATTCTGGCCGATCTGGAAAGTTATCAACGTATTGTCTACATCACCCAAGACAATCAGGATCTCGAGTTTTCCGAGCAGGAGTCCCTGGTACTTCGGGAATATATTGGCTTATTCAACGATTTTATTGACGGTAGTGAGCAGTACCTGGAAGAATCCCTGCCTCCCGAAGCGGATACCACAGATGTCATTCCGTTGGATACGGTATCGCAGGAAATCGAAGATAGTGTAATTACGGAATAGGTACAACCTAGTGCTCCTTTGGGCTAGGTGTATTCGTTAAGGATGCCGATGAGGGTATTGGCATCTTGTTCTCCACTTTGGCGCCAAACCATTTCCCCTTTTTTGTAGATCATTAACGTGGGAAGTCCTTTAATACGAAGCGCCTGGGAAAGCTCCTTATTCTTATCCACATCTATTTTGATCACTTTTCCTTTGTCGCCAAGAGCGGCTGCAACATCGCGAAGTACAGGGTGCATAGCGGTGGATTGTTCGTTCCAATCCGCATAAAAATCCAGTAATACTGGAATATCGAGGTCAATGAGTTCACCAAATTTGGACATGGAAATAGGTCATTAGCAATCCAAAAGTAACAAAATTTGTTAAAGTAAAACCTGAAGTAAACGCTTTAGCCCCCTGATTAGGGTTAAATTCACGTTAAAGCTTTCTTCTTCTTAAGGGTAATCACCGTGATCTCCGGCCAAATCCCGAATCGGCCAGGGTAGCCAATGAATCCAAAACCACGGTTGACGTTGATGAATTGCTCCATCTCTTTATAGATCCCAGCCCAATATTTATAGCGCCATTTCACCGGACTCCATTTCACGAATCCAGGAATCTCCACGCCAAATTGCATGCCATGCGTATGGCCGCTCAGCGTCAGGTGAAAATGATAGTCGTCATGGATCACTACATCTTCCCAATGTGAGGGATCGTGACTCATCAAAATTTTAAAATCTTCTTTTTGGATACCGGTTTTTGCGCGTTGTAGATCCCCTGCTTTTTTGAATCGTCCGCGTCCCCAATTTTCTACCCCTAACAGGGCTATTCGCTGTCCGTCTTTTTCAATGTAGCGGTGTTCATCCAATAGCAGGTCAAATCCAATGTCTTTCTGGATGGTTTTCAGCTTTTCCAAGTTTTCGGCCTTTGCCGCTTCTGTCTCCCATGCAACATAGTCTCCATAATCATGATTTCCCAGCACGGAATATTTGCCATCTTTGGCCGCTAACTGCGCAAAAATAGTTTTCCAGGGCTCCATCTCATCCGCCGTATTATTGACCATATCCCCGGTGAAGAGGATCAGATCGCTGTTTTGACGGTTCACGAGGTCTACCCCATAGGCCACTTTTTTACTATCGTCAAAGCTACCACTGTGCACATCGGAAATCTGGGTGATCTGGTACCCATCAAAAGCCTCCGGGAGATCGTCAAACTCCAATTCGTATTTTAATACCTGGTAGTTATACTTCCCCCGATACATGCCATAGAGCAACGACCCAAAGGGAAGCGCTGCCACCCCTAAGGCCAGGGCGCTGATAAACTTCCTTCGGGAAGGGAAAAACTCCTCTCCACCGTCTGAAGCTCCAGCAATTTTATGGTACCCAAAGATGCCCAACCGAACAATATCTTCCAATAGCAGGAAAAAGCCCAACACCAGCGCGAGCATTAAAAAGGAAAAGAAAACGCCTCCAGCAATCGCAGTACTACCTTGCATGGCCGAGCCAGGCACATAACTCATTACTTTAATTAGGAAATAGACCCAAACTGCTAAAAAGGAAAGTCCGTACGCCAATTGCAGCCAGGAATTCTTAAACAAGGTCCGGAAGCCCTGATACCCATAAAAGGCCAGTACCAGATAGATAATCGACAGAATAACAATGAATCGTGTCATTCACAATTTTTTGCAAAAGTATTCTTTTTGAAACCACCCAAACCGCTTTTGCGATTTATTTAACGGTCTGAATAATTTGACGAATAGTTGCCGTATTTGTTACAGCCACGCGCTCCTCTTGCAGGTGTTTTTCAGCGTTCATCGAAATGCGGTTGTTCAGTGCAATGGCGTTCTCAAAAGTAGTTCCGGAGAGATGTAGGGCAGACAGCCCTGCTTCCTTAAAGCGTCCGGCATTTTCGGCACGGACTCCTCCTCCGGCCATGATGGTAAGGGGGGTATGCCGCTGCCATTTGATAAGATTTTCCAGACCTTGTTCGGCACCTTGATGTTGTCCGGAGGTGAGTACCGTATTCGCTCCTATCGCTTCTAATTGTGCAAGGGTAGTGAGTGGGTCCGGCACCCAATCAAAGGCACGATGAAACGTAAAATTTAGGGGTTTTGTTGCTTCCACCAACGCTTTGGTCCTGTCGTAATCCAGATGTCCATCGGATAACAAGACGCCGGAAACAATTCCCTGAACACCTATTGATTTGCAAAGCGTTATATCCTGTTGCATCACCTCAAACTCTGTTGCCGAATACGTAAAATGTCCACTTCGCGGGCGGATCAGTACATGTACCGGGAGGGATAGTCTTTCGCTAACCAATTGGATGAGCCCCTGGGAAGGCGTAACACCCCCTACCCCCAATTCCACACAGAGTTCTACCCTGTCTGCCCCGGCTTCTTCGGCATTCAGGGCGGATTGCAAACTATTGGCACA
>JANQHL010000227.1 GCA_028277085.1 Flavobacteriaceae bacterium | reverse complement strand
ATTGGAGTTAGCAATTTTCTCCGTTTTAATTGTGCTGTTTGAAATTTTCTTCATCGTGAATCCCATTATGAATCGCACAATGAAACAGAAAAAGAAGCTTGCCGAAATCGCCTGGCACCAATCCCATGCCTTTGCTTCTCATATGAAAAATGTAAATGAATTACAGTATGTTTTGCGGCTGGAAAAAAATGAGGAACGCCGGAATGAGATCATAAACTTTATTATGAAAGAATTGGAGCAACTCAATGTGGTTTCTAAAAATATGGTAAAGGCGCTGGAGAAAAGTGAACATATGCCATTACCGCACCATAAAATGCTTAGAAAAGTAGAGGATCTCCTCGAAAAATACGGCTTGGTTCCTTCTGAAGCGATTACTCATGATGATATGGTTCATTCCTCAAAATCGTAAAGGCTCTGTATAACTGTTCAACAGCAAATAAGCGAACCATTTGATGAGAGAAAGTCATTTTTGATAAACTGATTCTGTCGTTGCAGCGTTCGTAAACCGGTTGACTAAAGCCATAAGGCCCACCTACAACCAAAACCAGGTTTTTGATACCGCTGTTCATTCTTTTTTGAAGGTAGTTTGAGAATTCTTTGGAAGTAAACTGCTTGCCTTTTTCATCCAGTAATGTCACATAATCCGAAGCGGTTAGCGTATGTAAGATCAGACCACCTTCCTTGAGTTTCTGTTCTTCTTCGGACAAATTCTTTGTATTCTTTATAGTGGGCAAAACCACCATCTCAAATTTTAGGTAATGCGAAAGCCTACTTTCATAGGTTGCTATCAATTTAGCAAGTTGGGGATCATCAGTCTTTCCGACAACTACCAATTTCAGTTTCATGGGATGCCATAATTTATTCAAATGTACCAATTGCTATGTGTCATCAACCTTTTAAGGAGGGGCTTTTTAGTATTTTCGTGCAAAACTACCAGGGTATGATATCGGAGGATCAGTTCCAAAAAGAACTTCGTCTAATTGTTTCAAACGCTATCCGAGAAGATGTGGGTGACGGTGACCATAGTTCCCTTGCCTGTATTCCGGAAACGGCGCAGGGAAAAGCACAGTTGCTGGTGAAAGATAGTGGTGTCCTTGCCGGGGTTGCATTTGCTCAGCAGGTGTTTCATTATGTAGACGAGAGGTTGGCAATGGATATACAACTAAGGGATGGGACGGCTGTAGCTGAAGGAGATGTAGCTTTTTTTGTGTCCGGGAGTTCGTTGAGCATTTTAAAAGCGGAGCGGTTAGTGCTTAATGCTATGCAGCGAATGAGTGCTATTGCCACCAAAACAGCACATTTTGTGAGACTTCTGGAAGGTACCGGAACAAAAATTCTGGACACTCGAAAAACTACCCCTGGAATCCGTGCGCTGGAAAAATGGGCGGTTAAGATAGGTGGGGGTGAGAATCATAGATTTGCTTTGTACGACATGATCATGTTGAAAGATAACCATATTGATTTTGCGGGAGGAATTACTCATGCCATACAACAAACGAAAGACTACCTGCAACAAAAAGGGAAAGATTTGAAGATCATCGTCGAGGCCAGGGACCTCCACGAGGT
Organism: Flavobacteriaceae bacterium; assembly: GCA_028277085.1. GTDB lineage: Bacteria > Bacteroidota > Bacteroidia > Flavobacteriales > Flavobacteriaceae > Croceivirga. The sequence continues at coordinate 23,726 of JANQHL010000227.1, read as the reverse complement.
ACGGGAGATATTAAAGTCGGAAGGAATATATCGTATCCTATTGGACAATTTTAGCTATGAAGCTACCCGCAAAGCTGTCGCTTTGATTGGCGATCGTTGTCTTACGGAATCTTCTGGTGGTATCAATGAAACAACCCTACGAAAATATGCAGAGTGTGGAGTAGATTACATCTCTTCAGGTGCCTTAACGCATTCAGTTCACAATATGGATCTAAGTCTAAAAGCGGTTTAGATGTCGAAAGAGATTGAAGAAAAACTGGAAAAAATTCCTATTCTCAACTGGGGGGTACGGTTATTAAAACGGATCAAACTTCCCGGATTTGAAGGGCTCTCCGTTTATGACCTTTCTGAAATTTATATTGTTGGGATAATAGAAGGGGCGCTGTCCAGCAGGGCAAGTGCAATTGCTTTTAGTGTTTTTCTGGCACTTTTTCCGTTGTTGATTTTTCTGGTTACCCTTATTCCCTTCGTTATTCCCTATGTACGGGTGGGCAACGCCAATTTTGACACCCAGTTCTTACTCTTTCTGGAGTCATTTTTACCCACGGCCACCGGCGATTATTTTGAAGAGATTTATCAGCAAATTAAGGACCAAAAGCGGGGGGGGCTGCTTTCTTCAGCCTTTGGGCTTTCTATTTTTCTGGTAGCGAATGGGGTGAATTCTATTTTTAGTGCCTTCGAGTATTCCTACCACGTACAGTTAACACGGAATTTCATACGCCAATACGCCTATGCCTTTATGGTTGGGCTCATCCTTTCCATTCTGCTTATTGTTGGAGCTGTAGCCTTTGTATATTTTGAGTTCTACATTGTCGAAACCACCAGCGAGTATTTTGGAAAAACTTTTGGAACCGACGTGGAAAAAGGTGATGCCTTTGGATTGCAACTTGCTAAGGTGCTATTCTTTATGTTGTTATCCTACTTGACCACGGCAATTTTATATTATTTTGGCACTGCGGAGGGAAGGAAGGTTAGGTTTTTTTCTATTGGAGCTTTGGTGACTACGGTATTATTTTTGCTCACCTCGTATTTGTTCGGATATTACGTGGAAAAATTTGCCCGGTATAACGAACTATATGGTGCGTTGGGTGGACTATTAATATTGATGGTTTTTATTTGGCTCAATTCCAACATATTGCTTTTGGGTTTTGAACTCAATGCCACCTTGTTTTCTATGAAAAAGAATGTGAAACAAAAACAAAAAAATGAATAAAATACTGCTGTCACTCCTTGTTTTCGTGGGAGGGATTTATGGCTCAACGGCACAGTCTGTACTTGGGAAATGGCAGACCGTAGATGATGAAACCGGCGAAACCAAGGCGATTGTAGAAATCTTTGAGCAAGAAGGCAAACTGTTTGGAAAGGTAGTGGAGATCTTCAACAAAGAACGAAAAAATGCGCGCTGTACAAAATGTGATGGGAAATTAAAGGACAAACCTATCATGGGCTTGCCCATAATTGACGGGTTTTACAAGGATGAAGAAGGTTTTTACAAAGGAAAACGCCTTACCGATCCGGTAAAAGGGCTTACCGTCCGGGGTAAAGTATGGTTGGATCCGGAAAATCCGGACCAACTAAAGGTAAGGGGATATTTGGCATTTTTTTATCGTACCCAAACCTGGTTAAGGGCATCTCCGTAATTTTGTAAATGCACATTTTTTTAGATGTTATTCTTCCGATCCCGTTAGCACGAAAGTTCACCTATAAAATATCTCCTGGTGAGGCCGAAAAAATAGTGCAGGGGATGCGGGTAGCCGTACCTTTTGGGAAGTCCAAGATTTATACCGCCATTGCCTATGAGACCCACCATCGTCCCCCCGTAGCGTACCAAGCCAAGGAAATCCATGAGATATTGGATGAATTTCCGGTAGTTCAACAGATTCAGTTAAAGCATTGGGAATGGATAGCGAACTATTATATGTGCACCCTGGGAGAAGTTGTCCGTGCGGCTATACCTGGGGTACTTCTTTTGGAGAGTGAAACTAAAATCGTTCCGGTTGACTTGGATCGTGTAGCACAGGACCGTCTAACCGACGACGAATTTTTAGTGGTAGAAGCGTTGCACCACCAAAGTGCTCTACAGGTGCAGGATATTATGGAAATTATTGGTAGAAAGCGAATCCTACCTTTAATAAATGGCCTGGTGGAAAAAGGGGTTATACGGCTTAAAGAGGAAATTCGAGAAAAATATACTCCCAAGTTAACCAAATACCTCAGGCTTAATACGATATATGAACCTGAAACCGCACTGGCATCCCTTTTGGATAACTTACAACGGGCTCCTAAGCAGCATAAGGCGGTGTTGTACTATTTCAGTCAATTGGGACAGCTGAGAAAGCCGATCAAGGTTTCCGAATTTGAAAAGCAAAGCGGTACGTCAAAATCGGTATTGAAAGCTTTGGTCAATAAAGGGGTTTTCGAAGAATATCAACTGCAGGCAGATAGAGTTCAATTTGCACCCGGGCAAAAAGAAGTAAAGGATATTCAACTCAATGGGTTACAATCGGAGGCGTTGCAAGACATTCGGGAATGTTTCGCAAAAGACAAAGTTTGCTTACTTCATGGTGTTACTTCTTCCGGTAAAACGGAATTGTACATCACGCTTATCCAGGCTGCACTGCAAAAAGGACAACAAGTACTTTACTTAGTCCCGGAAATTGCGCTTACGGCTCAACTCATTAATCGGTTAAAAACATACTTTGGCAATAAGGTGGCGGTTTACCATTCCCGATATACCGGCAATGAACGGGTTGAAGTCTGGAAAAATGTAGGGTGTCAAAGCGAAAAGGCACAGGTAGTTATTGGGGCCCGATCAGCTGTTTTTTTACCGTTTTCTAACTTGGGTTTGGTCATTGTAGATGAGGAGCACGAACAGTCGTATAAACAGTTTGATCCGGCCCCGCGCTATCATGCTCGAGATACGGCTATAGTACTTTCCAATTTTCACAAGGCAAATTGCCTTCTGGGTTCCGCAACACCCAGTATTGAGAGCTACAAAAATGCCAAAACTGGAAAATACGGATTGGCCGAGATCCCAAGAAGGTTTGGTGAGGTGCTTATGCCGGAAATAAATTTAGTGGACCTGAAAACAGCACATAGAAAAAAGCAAATGCAGGGGCACTTTTCCCAAGAACTCCTGACTGCTATTAATGACACGCTTTCAGAAAGGGAACAGATCATTCTTTTTCAGAACAGAAGGGGGTTTGCCCCTATAGTGGAGTGCAACAGTTGTGGCCATGTGGCCCAATGCCCAAATTGTGATGTAAGTTTAACCTATCATCAGCACAAGCAACAGTTACGCTGTCATTACTGCGGATATCATATGGCAATGCCAATGACTTGTCAGGCTTGTGGCAGTAGTAAACTCGATACCAAGGGCTTTGGTACCGAACAAATCCAATTGGAGCTTGAAGAATTCCTCCCGGAGGCTAAAGTCGCCAGGATGGATTTGGATACTACCCGTGGTAAATACGCTTACGACAAGTTAATTACTGCTTTTGAGGCCAAGGAAATAGATATTTTGGTAGGTACACAAATGGTCACTAAAGGATTGGATTTTAGAAATGTTGGCCTGGTGGGCATAATGAATGCCGATGCACTTTTGAATTTTCCGGACTACCGTTCCCATGAACGTAGTTTTCAAATGATGGTTCAGGTAGCAGGAAGAGCTGGTCGAACACAAAAAAGAGGCAGGGTCCTTATTCAGACGTACAATCCGTACCACAGTATTTTACAGCAGGTATCAACATATGATTATTCATCGTTCTTCACTGCAGAAACCTACCAACGGGAGCAATTTAATTACCCCCCTCATGTGAAGATTATTAAGGTGACCCTTAAGGACCGTGACTTCAATAAATTAAATGAAGCCTGCGATTGGTTTGCTATGTCTATACGCAATGTGCTCCAGGCTCAGGTACTGGGGCCGGAGTATCCGGTCGTTTCCAGGATACGTAACCGGTATTTAAAGCATATTTTGATAAAGCTGGAGGGAGTAAGCGGAGTGGGTAGTGCAAAAAAAAGCATCAAAAGAGTACAACAGTCTTTTGATGCTATTTCAAAATTTAGAAGTGTAACTGTGATCCACAATGTAGATCACATTTAACTTATACGTTAGCTAACGCCTCAGCCAGTTCTGTTTTCTTGTTTCGGCTTAGCGGGATTTGACGTCCTCCAACCTCAACATTTTTACTATTGAACTTTTCGATCTTTTCCAGGTTCACAATATAGGACTTGTGAATTCTTAAGAACTTCTCAGAGGGTAGCTGCTTTTCAAAGGATTTCATGGTAGAAAGAATCACAATATTTGCTTCATCAGTTACCAATTTGATATAATCTCCAAGCGCTTCTATCCATTTAATATCATTAAGGATAACCTTTCGTTTCTTAAGGTTACTCTTAACAAAGATATGTTCCTCATCCTCATCGGAACGATGCATTTGTTCGTACTTTGCTACCGCTCGCTTAACCGAGGCCTCAAACCTTGCTAATGTAATGGGCTTGTGAAGATAATCTGTTACGTCGTAGTCAAACGCCTTTAGCGCATAATCCGGTTTACCTGTAATTAGAATTACCTGTGGAGGATTCTCCAGGGCTTCTAACAGATCAAAACCACTTATTATAGGCATCTCTACATCTAAAAAGATAAGATCTACCTCGTGGGTTTTCAGTCCATTCTTTGCTTCTATAGCATTGCTGTATTCCGCTACCAGGGCAAGATGTGGGTGATTGTTGACCAACTTTGCCACTGCCATTCGCTGCATGGACGAGTCGTCTACAATAATACTTTTAAGTTTCATAAAAGGGGCGATTTGTGGGGTTAAATCATCGGCAAATTACATAAATAACCCGATAAACAACAACAAAAGATGTAAACATGGTTGTTTCTGTTGTGTATTTGGTATTATGCACGATGTAGGTTTAAATTGATTTTGATTGTTAATAACTTCTTAAACGAAAAACGAACAATCCTGCTTTTTCTTGTGAATGCTGATGAATATGTTTACTTTTGCGCTCCTTTAAAAATATAATAATGAATCATTACGAAACTGTTTTCATTTTAAATCCCGTTCTATCTGAAACCCAGATAGAGGAAACAGTCAAGAAATTTGAAGGTTTCTTGGTTAAGAATGGCGCTAAAATGGTGTCCAAAGAGGATTGGGGGCTAAAAAAATTGGCCTATCCCATCCAGCACAAAAAGAGTGGCTTCTACCACTTATTTGAATTTACCGCTCCAGGTGAGGTCATTAACCCTTACGAGGTAGAATTCAGAAGAGATGAACGCATCATGCGTTTTTTGACTGTAAAATTGGACAAGCATGCGATTGCTTGGGCAGAGAAAAGAAGAAACAAACTTAAAGCAAACGCATAACGCTATGTCATCTATTGAACAACAGGCTAAAGCAAAGAAAGATGGGGAAATTCGATATTTGACCCCATTGAATATTGAAACCAATAAGCAAAAAAAATATTGTCGTTTTAAGAAGGCAGGCATTAAATACATTGACTACAAGGATCCTGACTTTTTGATGAAGTTGGTGAATGAACAAGGAAAATTGTTGCCAAGGCGATTAACAGGAACCTCGTTGAAATATCAACGTAAAGTGGCGCAGGCGGTTAAAAGAGCGCGTCACCTTGCCTTGATGCCGTACGTAGGAGATATGTTGAAATAAAAAGGTTGAAGCATGGAATTGATATTAAAACAAGACGTACAAGATTTAGGCTTCAAGGACGATATCGTTACTGTTAAGCCCGGATATGGTAGAAACTTTCTTATCCCTCAGGGATTGGCTACTCTAGCCACTCCTTCAGCAAAAAAAGTGCTGGCAGAAAACTTGAGACAACGCGCACATCGTGAGCAGCAATTGATAGATGATGCGCAAAAAATAGCGGACACCCTTAAGGCAATGGAAATTAAGATTCCGGCCAAAGTTGGTGCCGGAGACAAACTTTTTGGATCAGTGACCAATATTGATCTGGCAGATGCTATTTCCAAGGCTGGCGAGAGTATCGAAAAGAAATTTATCTCCATCCAGGGAGGAAGTATTAAAAGAACCGGACCTTACAATGCTAAAATAAGGTTACACCGGGAGGTCATAGTGGAGTTCCCATTCGAAGTAATTCCGGAGGCGAAATAAACTATACTTTTGTAGTTAATAACTTGTTAAGAGCTGTGCGTGCACGGCTCTTTTTTTTGCGTTATGTTTGCAATTGCTTAAACATTACTTAACAGAGAACACTATGAAACATTTTTTACTCACTGGGCTTGCCCTGGTCGCTATTGTTGTGTCCACATTTTCCCAGGTAACTACCTCTAATATTAGAGGTTCAGTTACTGATGATCAAGGGGAGCCATTATTTGGGGCTAATGTTGTGGCGGTCCATACCCCTACAGGGACCAGATATGGTGCCATTACGAATGAGGATGGTAGATTTACACTATTAAACCTAAGAGTTGGCGGACCTTATCAGGTTACTATTTCTTATGTAGGTTTTAGGGAACAAGTAGAAGAAGATATATTTCTGGCACTTGGTAAGACCTTTAATGTTAATGCACAATTGATTTCCGAAAGCCAGCAGTTAGAAGAGGTGGTTTTGGTCTCGGATAGAAGTGGGACCTTTGGTAGTGACAGGACCGGTGCAGAAACCAACTTAGGAGAACGGGAATTACGAAGGCTACCTACAATTAGTCGTTCGCAAGCCGATTTTACAAGGTTGGAGCCAACAGCATCTTCTGACGGTATATCGTTTGGAGGTAGGAACAACCAGTTCAACAACTTTTCATTGGACGGTTCAATTTTCAATAACCCATTTGGTTTGGATGCACCAACCCCGGGTGGGCAATCCAATGCACAACCCATTTCCTTGGATGCGATAGACCAGGTTCAGGTGTCCCTGGCACCATACGATGTTCGCCAAGCAGGGTTTACCGGGGCAGCGGTGAACGCGGTAACTAAGAGTGGTACAAATGAATTTCATGGCACAGTGTATGGATTTTTCAGAAATGAGGATCTCACCGGGGGTAAAGTTTCAGGGGATGATATTTTTGTTCCGGATTTGACCCAAACGCAATATGGGATAAGTATCGGAGGTCCTATCGTTAAAAACAAACTCTTTTTCTTCGCCAACTTCGAGGTTGACGACCGGGAAGACCTGGGGTCTAACTTTTTTGCAGATAGAGGACAAGGAGGAAATAATGTTGCTAGAGTTAGCGCCAACGATTTACAGCTAGTTTCCGATGCTTTAGCGGGATTAGGATATAATACCGGACCATTTGAAGGTTACCTCCTGGGTTCTGAATCCACAAAGGGAATCTTAAAGTTGGATTGGAACATCAACGATAATAACCGGCTGGCTTTAATTTATAACTTTTTGGATGCCAGCAGGGATTTAACGGCCAATGAATTCGCTATAGGTCGTCGTGGACCAGATGCTACAACTTTACAGTTTGCAAACAGTGGGTACCAAATTAATAATGAGATTAACTCGTTTTTGGCCGAATTGAACTCTACCCTGGGCAATGGCTCTGCAGTTAATAAGTTACAAGTGGGCTATACAAGCTTCAACGATTTTAGGAACCCTTTTTCGTCTCCTGCTCCGGATATTAACATATTGCAGGATGGGGTGCGGGCCATCGTTGCTGGCCATGAGCCTTTTTCAATTAACAACCAATTGGAACAAGATGTTTTTCAAATCACCAATAACCTAACGTTTTTCTCTGGTGATCATCAGGTGACCGTTGGGTTTTCCTATGAAAAGTTCGACTTTTTCAACTCATTCAATTTAGGCACCTATGTTTTCTTTAATGAAAATGGTGGCGTGGGGACATTTGCACCGGATTTTGCAAGTGTTGATGCATTTTTAGAAGCTGTTGATAATGGACTCATTGGTGCCGCTATCTCAAATGCCGAGGCTACATTTAATGCGAACAACCAGTTGCCAATTGGCGCCCCGGGAGGTTGGAACCTGGCTGAAACCAGTGTGGGGCAATTAGCATTCTATGTACAAGATGAATGGGATGTTACCGATAATTTTAAGTTAACCTATGGTTTACGCGCAGACCGACCGTTATACTTTAATACCAGGGATCTAATTCAGCAAAATATAGATAGAAAAGGAGGATCCTTGGCAGAAGGAGGAACATATGCTCCGGACATCCAGTATTTTGACGAGAATGGGGAGGCTATCTTTTTAGATAGTTTTGATTTACCAGACGCTTCTATTCTTTGGTCGCCGCGTTTAGGGTTTAACTGGGATGTTCGAAGTGATCAAAGCTTTCAAATTCGTGGAGGAAGTGGAATATTTTCCGGAAGATTCCCATTTGTATGGGTGGGCAACCAAGTCCAGAACACAGACTTCTTCTTTTACACCCCTACCAATCCAAATTTTCAATTTCCACAGGTTTGGCGATCTAACTTAGGAATTGACTACAAATTTGACAATGGTATCATTGCCACTACCGATGTTATTTTCACCAGGGATTTGAATGCGGCTACAACCTATAATTTTGGATTGGCAGCACCGACCGGTACGCTTTCCGGACCCGATTCCAGATTGATTTACCAGGCAGCAGATCGCGCGCAAATTTTTGGCGGACCTACAAATGCGTATGTGATTTCCAATATTGATGAAGGCCGTTCGTTTAATTGGAGCTTTAAGCTACAGAAGCAGTTTCAAAATAACTTGTACGCTATGGTGGCCTACAACTTTTTGGAAGCCTTTGATGTCAACTCCATGTCTGCAGAGATATCCAGTGACTTATTTGACTTGAATCCGGTATTGAATAATGCTAACCAAGCGCCCTTGGCACCGAGTTTGTTTGGTAACAAGCACCGGATCATAGGGCAATTGAACAAGCAATGGAGTTATGGCGAGGGCAAATGGGGCACTTCTATCGGGGCCTTTTTCGAGTATGCTTCCGGGCAACGCTTTTCATATACCTATTCCGGGGATATCAACAACGACGGTTCGTTCACCAATGACCTTATCTATGTGCCTACTACTGCAGAAGTACAACAGCTAACTTTTGCAGCACCTCAATTCCCTACCAATCCTTCAGTACAGGAACAACGCGATGCCTTTGAGGCATTCATCCAACAAGATGAGTATTTAAGTGATAGACGAGGTGAATTTGTGGGGAGAAATGATCTAACCACCCCTTGGACCGGTAGATGGGATGTGAAAATTCTGCAAGACCTCAATTTCAATGCGATAGGCGATGGTAAAAACACCTTACAACTAAGCCTGGATATATTGAACTTTGGGAACCTTTTGAATTCCAATTGGGGCGTAGTGCAAATACCAAGAGCGACACAACCCATAGGGGTATCCGTCGATTTTTCCCAAGCCAATCCAACTCCTGTATATAGCTTTGATCCCTCTCAAACTTCAACATTTGTTGACAATTTTGATTTGATCTCAAGGTGGCAGGCACAAGTGGGACTACGGTATATATTTTAAATAATACATTGTAATTTTGAAAGCCCTGACTTTTGTCGGGGCTTTTGTTTTGATATGAAGTATAAAAGATTAACCAAAGAGCAGTTAGAGGAATTGCACCAGGAGTTTGTTAACTTTCTGGCAACCCAGTCTATAACTGCGGAGGAATGGGCCACTTTGAAAAAGGATAAACCACAGGTAGCCGAAGAAGAACTGGATGTATTTAGTGATTTGATATGGGAAGGAGTGTTGTCCAAGGTGAATTATTTGGAGAACATATCTGCTAATCATATGCACCTATTTGAACTGGCAGAAAAGGAAATGAAACTGATCTCAGTGAAGGTGGCCAACCTCAATATAGATCTTCGTACCGCAGCGGGTTTTGGCTGGTTCAAAAAGAACTGGCAGTCGGATTTTGTAGAGTATCTTACAGCGTCCAAAGCCTATTCTGAAGACAAGAATAGTGATAAGTTTGACCTCATAGAACAAGGGGCTGTGATCACCAAAGGAGAACTGTATCAATGGTTTGATGAAATTATCAATTAGACCTTGTCATTCCTGCGCCCGCCTGCCGGACGGGCAGGTAGACTAGAATCCCATGCTTATATTTGCAGTTAAGCTTTACAACATGCCACAAAAACCCAGCATACCCAAAGGCACCCGCGATTTTTCACCTGTAGAAGTCGCTAAACGTAATTACATTGTCAATACCATAAAAGCCCACTTTGAAACTTTTGGCTTTCAACCTATTGAAACGCCGAGTTTCGAAAATTCGGAAACGCTATTGGGGAAGTATGGGGAGGAAGGGGATCGCTTGATTTTTAAGATTTTGAATTCAGGGGATTTCATCGCTAAGGTAGATGATGTCACCTACAGTTCAAAAAATTCAAGCTCCCTGGCACCAAAGATTACCGAAAAGGCCCTGCGCTATGACCTTACCGTACCCTTTGCGCGCTACGTGGTCATGCACCAAAACGAAATCGATTTTCCGTTTAAACGCTATCAAATTCAACCCGTTTGGCGGGCAGATCGCCCACAGAAGGGACGTTTCCGGGAGTTTTACCAGTGCGATGCCGATGTAGTAGGTACCAATTCCTTGTTGCAAGAAGTAGAGTTTATTCTTTTGTATGATGCAGTTTTTAACGATTTGGGCTTAACAGGTTGCACCATAAAAATAAACAACCGTAAAATCCTTTCCGGTATAGCAGAGGTGATAGGTGCTGGACATTTACTGGTTGATTTTACTGTAGCCTTGGACAAGTTAGACAAGATAGGGGAGGAGAAAGTTAAAGCCGAAATGTTGGAAAAAGGGATTCCCGAAGCGGCTATCGCTAAAGCGGCCCCTTTGTTCCAAATGGAAGGGGATGCCCAACAGCAATTGGTTCAACTAAAGTCTTTCCTGACTAACTCGGAAATTGGTAGGCAAGGCGTAAGCGAACTAGAAGAAATTTTCGGGTTGGTGGAAAGCTTGGATCTGAAGGCTGCCAAACTCCAAATTGAAGTTACCCTGGCCCGGGGACTCAACTATTACACCGGAGCTATTTTTGAAGTAAGTGCACCAGAAGGGGTGCAAATGGGCTCCATAGGAGGAGGTGGCCGTTATGATGACCTTACCGGGATCTTTGGCTTAAAAGATGTTAGTGGTGTTGGTATTTCGTTTGGCTTGGATCGTATTTATCTGGTTTTGGAAGAGTTGAACCTTTTCCCTGAAACGGTAACACAAAGTTTGGATGTCCTTTGCTTGAATTTTGGAGTACAGGAAGGCAGGGCAGCGTTAAAGTTGGTTTCCGAATTGCGAAAGCAAGGGATCAAAGCAGATTTGTATCCCACTTCGACTAAGGTGCAAAAGCAGCTTAAGTATGCGAATAAGCGTGAGGTACCTTTTGTCATACTTTTAGGAGAACAGGAACTGGAGGCAGGTAACTTTGTAGTCAAGAACATGGTGACTGGTGTACAAAACACCTATTCCCTTGAGGATTCTGAGGAATTTGCGCTACAATTGCAATCGTGATCGAATTGCATCTATAACTACTTCGTATCGATTTTCAGAATTGGGTACAAGCGTTGGGTCGTTTTCCCGAACCATAGTCTCGAATTCAGATAATTTAAACCATTTGAGCGCTGCTACTTCTGACTCCTGTTTGACCAGTTTAACATTTTGAGATAGCGCATACAAGAACGTATGGGTGAATTCGCGATCGAACAGCGTTTTGGAATGTCGTTTTTCCGTTTTGAAAACTGCTATTTTCTCCAGATTTGAGGTAACCAGGGATACCCCAATTTCCTCCTGCGCTTCTCGGAGGGCAGCAAGCATCAGTTCCTCTCCTGCACTTACATGCCCGGCTACAGAAACATCCCACTTTAGAGGAAATGTTTGCTTTAGGGCGCCGCGTTGTTGCAATAAAAGTGCTCCCTCCCTGCTATAACACCACACATGTACAGTAGGATGAAAAAGGCCCAATTGATGGGCCTCTGATTTTGGTGCGGACGCTCCGGTATACTTACCGGACCCATCCAAAATGTCTACAAATTCCTCCAAGGCTATTCAAAATAGCTAAAAGTTTCTCCGGCTTTGATCGTCAACAGGGTTTCATAGATCAAACGGATTACATTTTCCACGTCATCCCTGTGCACCGTTTCTACAGTGGTATGCATATACCGCAAGGGAAGGGAGATCAAAGCGGAAGCCACCCCTCCGTTACTGTAGGCAAAAGCATCGGTATCCGTTCCGGTGTAGCGTGAATTCGCCGCACGCTGGAATGGAATTTCCTTGGCTTCAGCAGTTTCTATGATACGTTCCCTTAGTTTTTGCTGTACTGCAGGGGCATAGGCTATAACCGGTCCCTTGCCCATTGCACAATCCCCTTGGGTCTTCTTTTCGATCATTGGGGTAGTAGTGTCATGGGTGACATCCGTTACGATGGCTACATTGGGTTTGATGGTTTGGGTAATCATCTCGGCACCTCGTAAACCAATCTCTTCTTGCACCGAATTGGTAATGTATAACCCGAAAGGCAGTTGTTTTTTGTTTTCGTGCAATAAACGTGCTACTTCCGCAATCATAAACCCTCCGGCACGGTTATCCAGGGCGCGACACACAAATTTATCCTTGTTCAACACATAGAACTCATCCGGATAGGTAATCACGCATCCCACATGAACCCCCATCTTTTCTACTTCTTCCTTGTCCTTTGCCCCAATATCAATGAAAATATTCTCAAGTTTTGGCGGCTCTTCCTTTCCCGCCTTTCGGGTATGAATGGCGGGCCAGCCAAACACTCCTTTTACAACGCCGTTCTTGGTATGGATGTTCACCCATTTGGATGGGGCGATCTGGTGATCACTGCCTCCATTGCGAATAACATATAACAAACCATTGTCCGTGATATAATTTACATACCAGGAGATCTCATCGGAGTGCCCTTCGATCACTACCCGGTATGCTGCATCCGGATTTATAACAGCAACCGCAGTTCCATAGGTGTCAGTTATAAAATCATCCACATAGGGCTTTAAATAGTCCATCCAAATTTTTTGCCCCTCCCATTCATAACCTGTTGGGGAAGCATTGTTAAGGTATTTTTCGAAGAATTCGAGTGATTTTTTTGTAATAATTTTGTCAGATGCCATAGCTGGATTTTAGCGTTCAAAGCTAATAATATTCACTTTTATTTAATAATATGCTCTGGGCAATATCGTTACATTTGATGTAATTCTTGGCCCCAAGGTCTTTATGAGAAGCTATTTTTTACTTTTTTCTTTGGTTCTCCCTTTTTTTTTATCGGCACAAATAAAAGAGGAGATCATAGATTCTTCGGCCTATTATGTTCGCATGGAGGGCGATTCTTCATGGATTAAGGCAATTTCGCTAGATGATGTTTATATTTTTGGCAAGCTGGAGTTCGCCAATAAAAAAGAACGCCTTCGGTACTATATTCTCCGCCGAAAAACACTCAAGGTATACCCTTATGCCAAACTCGCCGCAGAACGCCTGGTAGAGTTAAACGATAGTTTGTCCAAAATCAAAAAGCGGCGGCACCAAAAGCGATATACTAAAAAAGTACAGAAATACATTGAGGGTGAGTTCTCGGCAGAACTAAAAAAACTCACCCGTACAGAGGGGCAGATCCTGGTAAAGCTGATCCATCGACAAACAGGAAGTACAGCCTTTAGTCTCGTAAAAGAATTGCGTAGCGGGTGGCGTGCATTTTGGTATAATGCTACAGCTAAAGCATTCAAAATTAGTTTGAAAGAAGAGTTTAAACCTACGGCGGTATTGGAAGACTATTTGATAGAAGATATCTTGCAACGTGCTTTCGCGGCTAACCAATTACAGCGTCAAAAGTCAGTGTTGGACTATGATTATGCTTCGCTGAGTAATAAATGGAAGACGGTTCCCTCCAAAAAAGACTAGGGTCTTTTCTTTTTTCCGAAGACAGCATCCATAACAATATTTACCGATCGAAATCCTAAATAAATGGCCAAACCGGCTAATATCAAGCCTACGATTAAAACAGGGATAAAAAGGGGTTTGTCTGTGTTTTTAAATGCCTGGTACAATACTACCGGGGCAATAAACATCGTCAGAGCCGTATAGCCGAAAGACTTTATTCCCTTTATCAGTAAAGCTTTATCTGTACGCATAACAAGAAGTAAGATGTAAAATTAGGCATTTTTGACAGGCTCGGGAAAGTGTATTTTGCAAATTGACCTTTATTGAATTAATCGTTATTTTCCTGCTCTGGAATAACCAACTACTACTGTTATGAATTGGATTGATTACACCATTATCCTGGTCTATTTATTGGCGTTTCTCGGATTGGGGTATCTCTTCAAGGAAAACAAAGATTCGGGAGATTATTTTTTGGGCGGACGCAGTATGGGTTGGGTACCCCTAAGCTTGTCCACTATGGCGACACAACTTTCTGCGATCAGTTTTATTTCTGCGCCGGCTTTTGTGGGAATTAAAGATGGGGGAGGGCTGCAATGGCTAACCTACGAATTTGGGGTGCCCCTGGCAATGGCATTTTTGTTGGTAGCCCTAATTCCTTCACTTTATAAAGCGGGCATCGTAAGTGTTTATGAATACCTGGAGCGACGTTTCGACGCTTCTTCCCGTTTGCTTATTAGTTTTGTCTTTCAGGTGAGCCGATCTGTAGCCACGGGGGTAATGGTGTACACCATGGCACTTATTCTTCAGGCCACTACCGGAATTGAATTTTGGATATCTGTGATTTTGATTGGGGTCATTACCTTGATCTATTCTTTCCAGGGCGGTATGAAAGCAGTGATATGGGGCGATGTCATTCAAATGTTGATCCTATTCCTGGGAATTGTAATATGTCTCACCTATGGTTTAAGTGAATTGGGCGGTTGGGATAACTTTTTAACAAGAGTAGATTCCGATCGGTTAACTGCAGTGGACTTTAGTAAATGGGGATTCACTAATGGGGATGGGCAGGACGAGTTTGGGTTTTGGCCAATGGTTATAGGTGGATTCTTTCTCTATGCTTCGTATTACGGAACGGACCAGACCCAAACCCAGCGTCTACTCTCCGCCAAGGGATTACCCACCATAAAGAAATTGCTGCTGGCCAACGGATTGTTCCGTTTTCCAGTTACTTTGACCTATTGTATCATGGGATTGGTGCTTGGCACCTTGCTACTTTCCGATCTGGGCTTCCAAGATCAAATAGAGCAGGTGTACACTGCGAATATCGATAGCCTGGAGGGTAAAAAAGCTGATCTTATGGTCCCCGTTTTCATTATCAAATACCTGCCCAATGGTATTATTGGAATTTTACTGGTGGCTATAATGTCCGCTGCCATGTCTTCCTTAAGTTCTACGGTTAACTCCCTGAGTGCTGTGACCATCGAAGATTTTGTCAAACGGTTCAAAGGGGATCTATCGGATACCCAATACGTACGGTATTCGAGATTTTTGTCAATTTTCTGGGGGTTGGTTTGCCTGTTCTTTGCCTTTTTTGCCGGCAATATAGAGGGCACGGTGATTGAGGTGATCAATAAGGTCAGCTCCATTTTCTATGGCCCTATCCTGGCCGCCTTTATATTAGCCTTGTTAACCAAACGTACACATGCCCTGGGCGCCAATATTGGTATCGTTATTGGCGTAGGTTTGAATATGTATTTATGGCTTTACGTACCGGAAGTATTTTGGTTTTGGTGGAACGCTATAGGTTGTGTAGTTACTTTGGTTGTGGGGTATATGATCAGTATTTTGATACCGAAAACAACAAAGCAGGGGATTAAAATAGGATTCTACAAAGCCAATACGGAGGTTTTGATCTTATTGGGCTATTTTGTTTTGATTATCGCAATTTCCATACTATTAAAATCAATTCTTTTGTAGATGGCCTCGCTACAGCCCCTAATTCAGCAGTTGTATCCTGAACAAAGCACTGAAATACTACAAGGTATTCGGGAGTTAACGCAAAAATACGCTCCGGTACCAAGCCCCACTAAAGATGTCTCTTTTCAAGATGTTATCCTGATCACCTATGGAGATGGAATTATAGCCAACAATGCATCACCACTTTCAGCACTAAAAAGTTTCAGTGATAGGTACCTCAAAACAGCAGTTAGTGCCCTCCATTTGTTACCGTTTTATCCATTTTCATCAGATGACGGTTTTAGCGTCATCGACTATTTTACGGTAAACCCGGGCCTGGGGGATTGGGAGGATATCAAAGCGCTTTCGGAACACTATGAATTGATGTTTGACGCCGTAGTGAATCATATCTCAAAAGCATCGGAATGGTGCTCCGGCTATCTGGAGGACAATCCGCGGTATCACGATTATTTTATCAGTACCGATCCGGATCAGGATTTGACCGAAGTGGTACGGCCCAGAGCGTTGCCTTTATTACACCCGTATACTAAGGAAAATGGAGAGCAGGTTTATCTCTGGACCACCTTTAGTGAAGACCAGGTGGATCTAAACTATGAAAATCCAAAGGTCTTTTTACATGTGCTGGAAGTATTACTTTTCTATGTCAGCCAGGGCGCACGGTATATTCGTTTGGATGCTATCGCCTTTCTCTGGAAAAAAGTAGGGACCTCTTGCATCCATCTACCCGAAACCCATTGGATCATTCAGGCGTATAGATCGGTCTTAGAAGCTATAGCACCAAATGTAGTTTTGATTACCGAGACCAATGTTCCGCATCAGGAAAACATCAGTTATTTTGGCAACGGCCATAACGAAGCCCATATGGTGTATAATTTTACACTACCTCCGTTACTGGCCTATTCATTACATCAGGAAAGTGCAGCAATCCTTACCGAATGGGCAAGCAGCCTGGAGCTGCCTGGCAAAAGCTGTTTCTTTAATTTTACCGCAAGTCATGATGGGGTGGGCGTACGGCCGCTTCAGGGAATAGTATCCGGAGAGCATATCCAGGAATTGGCGGATAAAGTGCTAGAACATGGCGGTTTTGTCTCCTATAAAGATAATGGGGATGGTACGCAATCCCCGTATGAGTTAAATTGTAATTATTTAGACCTATTGACCCATCCGGATGAAAAAGAGGAACTTCGTATACAACGCTTTTTGCTGACCCAATCCGTAATGCTTTGCATGCCTGGTGTTCCGGGAGTTTATTATCACTCCATTTTGGGATCCAGAAACGATAGGCAGGCTGCCGTAGCTTCCGGAATACACAGAAGGATCAATCGGGAAAAACTGGCACTTGAGGCATTAGAGGCTGAATTGAAAGATATACATAGTCTGAGACACAAGATCTTTTCAGAGTATTCGAGAATGCTTGCTATTCGAAGAACCGAACCGCTTTTCGATCCTTTTGGACAAGCAGATTTTTTTCACGAGGATGGGCTATTTCATATAGAACGAAAAGCCGGAAGGCAAACGTTACGATGTATCCATAATTTTACTTCACGGCGCTATAACTTGAAATCAAAACCCGCTGAAGCTGAAGTACTCTATGTTAGTGGTAATCCCGAAATAAAAGATACGCTTGGGCCTTTTGAATTTTGTTGGTATAAAATGGAAGCGAAATGAAAATCCTTGTCATTCCGGATAAGTTTAAGGGGTCACTGACAGCAAAAGAGGTTATCTCAGGCATCTCCAAAGGGGTGAAAGCGGTGTTTCCGGAAGCAGAAATTGCCCATGTTTTGGCTTCTGATGGAGGCGATGGTTTTTTGGACGCCATTTCAAGATATGTGGCGGTAAGATCTGTGCCCGTAGATACGGTGGATCCGTTGGGGAGACCGATAGTTGCTCCCATTCTTTTTGACGATGACAAGAAAGCGGCTTATATCGAATTAGCGAAGGCCTCGGGTTTGGTGTTGTTGGAGGACGGGGAGCGTAATCCGATGAAAACATCAACCTATGGTTCCGGTCTGCAATTTAA
This sequence comes from Flavobacteriaceae bacterium, assembly GCA_028277085.1. Classification (GTDB taxonomy): domain Bacteria; phylum Bacteroidota; class Bacteroidia; order Flavobacteriales; family Flavobacteriaceae; genus Croceivirga. The sequence continues at coordinate 5,898 of JANQHL010000227.1, read as the reverse complement.
AAAGGCAATAGTACTGGGTGCAAAGGCCATTTATGTAGGATTGGGAGGAAGCGCCACCAATGATGGCGGAATGGGTATAGCAAAAGCGCTCGGGTATCAATTCCTGGATAACTCCGGAAGGGAATTGGAAACTATCGGGGAAAACCTTTCAAGGGTTCAACTTATCGAGACCAATGAAGGGCTGGAAAGTATTTCGTTCTATGCGATCAATGATGTGAACAATCCCTTATTCGGTATAGATGGAGCAGCCCGTGTTTATGCGGAACAAAAAGGGGCGTCTGAGGAGCAGATATCCTACTTGGACGAGGGACTACAACACTTGGATAGGGTAGTGCAGCAGCAATTGCAACAACAAAATGCCTTCATTCCTGGAGCAGGAGCTGCGGGAGGTACCGCTTACGGCCTTAAAACCTTTTGTGCTGCTGAGTTTATGAGTGGTGTGGAGTTTGTTTTGCAATTATCCGGGGTGTATGCGCTTCTGGAACATGAGCGCTTTGATTTTATCATAACCGGGGAGGGGCGTATCGATAATCAAACACTTCAAGGGAAGCTCATCAGTGGGGTGGTAGCTTTGGGAAAACGATTTACTATTCCGGTAATCGGAGTGTGCGGAAAATTGGAACTCAGTGCTAAAGAAGAAAAGGAATTTCCTGTCGACACTATCCTGGAGATTTCAAGAAAGGATAAACCGTTAACGTTTAACATGGAACACGCGGGGGTTTTGTTAGAAGAAGCGGTAACCCACTTTTTTAAACAGTATCAATAATATGGAACTATTACTACTTCTGGGAGTCATTGTCTTAATTGTCATCGCAACAGTGAAGTATAATGTGCACCCGGTTTTTTCATTAACTATTGCCGGGATCGTCTCCGGTTTGTTGTTTGGGTTGACCCCCAAAATGGTAATGGATACTATAAGTGAGGGCTTTGGAAAGACCCTTTCGGGGATTGGTTTGGTAATTGCTTTTGGGACCATTATCGGGACCTTCCTTGAAAAGACAAAAGGAACGAAAGTGTTGGCCAATGCCATTTTAAAATGGATTGGGCTAAAAAGGTCGCCATTAGCTTTAAATTTAGCAGGTTTGGTGATCTCAATTCCTGTGTATTGTGATTCGGGATTTGTTATTCTATCCTCTTTGAATAGTGCATTAAGTAAGAAATCAGGAATAAAAATGGCGGTATTTGCCGTTGCTTTGGCAACCGGATTGTACGCGGCACACGTCTTTGTTCCCCCTACTCCCGGGCCTCTGGCAGCTGCAGCAATTTTGGAGGCCGATTTGGGACTGGTAATGCTTTTCGGGATGGCGATAGCTATTTGTGTCTCCGTTTCCGGGTATGCATGGGCGCTTTTTATCGGAAACAAACTGACAACTAATGAAACTAAAAATGAAATCCAGAAAGTTGTGGAGGACGAAGAAATTGAGGTATTACCGGGTCTGTGGCAAACCCTGCTCCCCATAGTATTACCCCTTATCCTGATAGCATTGAAATCAATAGCCGAATACCCTTCTCAACCTTTTGGCACAGGGGTGCTGGCTAAAACCTGTAGTTTTCTTGGCCATCCCATTTTAGCGCTATTTATTGGAGTCTTGCTTTGTTTTATCATGTTGGGGAAAGGACGTTCCAAAGCGAAACAGCTCTGGGTAGGGGAATCCTTAAAACAGGCTGGTAGTATTGTATTGATTACAGGAGCAGGAGGTGCATTTGGTGCTGTTTTGAGGACCCTGGATTTTGAATCGCTATTGAATGTTGGTACTGCATCCGGCTGGGAAGGTTTGCTCTTGGCGTTTGGAATTGCCGCCGTTCTAAAGACCGCCCAGGGCTCCTCCACGGTGTCTATTATTACCACTGCGGCAATTGTAGCTCCTTTGCTGACTACCTTCGGACTGGAAAGTACAGTAGATAAGGCACTTGCAGTTTTAGCTATTGGAGCTGGAGCTATGACGGTTTCTCATGTCAATGACAGCTATTTTTGGGTGGTTGCGGAGTTCTCAAAAATGAATATGAAAACAGCCTTGAGGGGGCACACGGTAGCCACTTTGATCCAGGGGATTGTAGGGATCGTAGCGGTGGTGCTCTTATATTTTATTTTCTAACTATTCTATGATTATGGTTTGCTTGAATTCCTGTACTACTGCAAAGAAACCTAAAGCAAAATCATTAGGACGTTCGACATTGTCGAATATATTTATATTATCTAGTCCGGTGATATCAAATACGTTACCCCGTACGGTAGCTGCAGGGGTTTCGAATACACCCCCATCATTTTCGGTCTGTTCAACCAACAAATCGATATAATTAAAGAATTCCTGGTCCGCCCCTAGTATACTGACTTCCAATTCTTCCCCGGGTTCTAAATCCCGTTCCACGAAGTACGAAAACTCAAATTGCTGGCCATCAATGAATTGATCGTCCAATGCTAAGAACTCCCCTTCCCCAAAATCAAAAACATAGTAATCTTCGGCATCAAGAACATCCGTTATAGTGATTTGTATCTCCGTGTCGTCTTCATCAAAGAGGGTTTCATCTCCCTGTGCCAGGTTTTCAATAGATACGGTAGGTACATACTGCGTTTGGGCGGCATACCTTCTACCTTTGTGGTCTATAATCAGCAAAAAAACGGTTTCCGGAGTAAGGCCCTGAGTCCTAAAACGGTCATCAGTATCACCTGGTACAACATTGGGGATATAAATTCCGCTGCCCGGTTCAGATTCTACCAAAACGGAGGCCCTTCCAAATTCTACGCCTGCATTTAGGTCGGTGTTGACTACACCCGGAAGAATGATTGCTCTTTCCAATTCCGTTACCGTGTTTTCACTGAAAAAATCAGATGTTTCGGTCACCTGGATACGGACACCTACAAATTCTTGCGATTCGTCTACCCGCACCAAACCGTTGACCACCAATCTGGGAGGTTCGGGTTGGGTTTCCACATCAATAACATCTTCACATGCTGTAAAAAGAAGTATTGCTATGGATAAGGTTAATAATTTTTTCATCGAAACAGTATTGCAAGATCTAAGAACATTCCTAAGGTTTTAGTTGATAACAAGATTTTGGTTAAATTCTTGCACCACAGCAAAAAAACCCAGGGGAAAGGCCTCCGGTCTATTGACATTATCAAACAGTAAGGTATTGTCCAGGCCGGTCACATCAAAAACATTACCGCGAGCCGTAGCCGCAGGGGGTTCAAACACTCCACCGTCATTCTCTGTTTGTTCTACGATAAGATCAATATAATTAAAGAATTGTAAATCTGCTCCTAGAATACTCACTTCTAGAGTATCACCGACCTCCAGCTCCTGTTCCACGAAATACGAAAACTCAAATTGCTGGCCATCTATAAATTGGTCATCGAGTGCTAAAAACTCACCTGTCCCAAATTCAAAAACAAAATAGTTTTCCTCGTCGGGCTGGTCTGTTATGGTGATTATTATTTCCGTGTCGTCCTCATCAAAGAGGGTTTCCGTTCCTTGTTCAATAGTATCAATGGGTACGGTGGGGGAATAGGTAGTTCTTGCCACATACGTTCTTCCTCTATGTTCCATGATCAAAATAAATACCATCCCGGGAACTGCGGCTGAAGTCCTGATCCTTTGGTCAGTATCAAAATTTGGGTCCGGGACATAGATACCGCTACCTTCTTCCCGTTCTGTAAGTGAGGAAAACGCTATGTTATCAAATAGTTCCGGGGCGTCCGGGTTGGGTATACCATAGATAATGGTTGCGTTATCATCCAATTGGGTGGGAACGTTATCCTCAAAGAAACCACTGGTCTCCGATACTCGTATCTCAACGGGAATGAATTCCTGGGTAACGTCAACACGCAAAACACCGTTAACCACCAATCGGGTTTCTGTTTCAGGGAGGTCTACCTCAATAACATCCTCACAACTGAAAAGCAGCAGCGTGAGTCCCAGTACAATTCCTATCCGTTTCATTCTTAAAACTTGAAATTGTAGGTAACAGCGGGGACAATACCAAATATGGCCGTACGAACAGCTTCATTTCGTCCGGTATCTTGATTCTGTCGGAAATTAATGGAGGCGGCGTTCATCCTGTTATAGATGTTATACACGCCAAATACCCATTCTGATTGAAAATTGCGATTGCGGTTTTTCTTGGGTTTTAGGGTCGCGGAAACATCCAGCCTGTGATAATCGGGTAATCGGGTTTGGTTTCGCAATCCGAAAAAAGGAACCACCAGCCCTTGAAATTCAAATTGCCCTACCGGAAAGTTGGTGGGTTGTCCGGTTTGAAATATGAAGTTCGCGTTAAGGCTCCATGTATCATTGAATTCGTAGTTTCCGAAAAGTGCTATGTCATGGGTTTTATCAAAGGGAGTTGGGTACCACTCTCCTAAATTGATCCCTGTTTCCAGGTTGGAGCGGCCAGTATCCACTACTGGATCGCGACCCGGGGTACGCTGTTCGGACCGGGAGAGCGTATAGGCCAGCCAGCCCTGGAACCGCCCCTCGTTCTTTCGCAATAACAATTCTAACCCATAGGCACGGGCCTCTCCGTTCAAAATGACTTGTTCGATCGCATCATTCGCAATCAGGTCTGCGCCATCGATATAATCAATCCGGTTTTGAATGTCCTTGTAAAACCCTTCTACTTCAAGACTGTACTCTCCGCCATTGATATTTCTGAAATAGCCAAGGGCGTATTGATCCAGTAGCTGGGGTTCTACAAAAGGGCCACTGGGGGTCCATACATCCAGGGGGGTAGGGGAGCTGGTATTTGAGAGTAAATGTAGGTATTGTGCCAAACGGGTATAACTCGCTTTTACAGAACTCTTTTCATTTAAGGTGTAGGCCATGGATACCCTTGGCTCAAGATTAGTGAATGTAGCCAAACTACCACTTCTACCGGGATTTATGGTATCAATTGGCGTGGCTTCCCGATAGATGAGCTGAAAAGGATCGAACAACACGGGTTGATCGTTCTCATAGACAAAGAGTTCGTCCTGTCCCAACCGATTAAAATTACTTACCCGCAAACCATAGTTTATACTGAGGTTTTTCGTGATGTTCTGTTCCACGTCCACATAGGCGGCCGCCTCATTGGCATATTTCTTAGTCAATTGGTCCTCAACAATTCCGGATTCTTCACTATTCGGGGTAATTCTTCCGGGGTTAAAAACATAGTAAATATTGTTCAGGCCATAATTAATTTGAAATTTATTACTGAGGTAGTGTTTAAGATCGTATTTCACATTAAAGTTTTGAATCCCGGAATCCCACTCAAATCCTACAAAATCAAGTTCTAAGCCATAGAAGTAATCCGAATAGATCAAAGAAAGATTAGAGAATAACTTGTCTGAAAACAAGTGGTTCCATCTAAAATTCCCCACCGCATTACCGTAGGTATTTACAAAGCTATTGTTGATGCTAAATAAGTCCCGGCCAAAATAACCGGATAAGAAAATGCTGTTATTTTGATTAATACGATGGCTTATCTTGGTATTTAGATCAAAAAAATAGGCTCTGTTATCAATGTCAAACAAGGGAAGAAATAAATGAGCATAGGAGCCTCTTCCTCCTGCCAGGAAAGCCGTTCTATCTTTAATAATAGGTCCTTCTACGAGCAATCGACTGGCCACCGCACCAATTCCCCCGTTTACTTTGAGCTCTTTGCTGTTCCCTTCTTTTTGAAAAATTTCCAAAACCGAAGACACCCTACCACCGTAGCGCGCAGGAATACCTCCTTTAAAAAGTTTAATATCCTTTATCGCATCAGGGTTAAAAACCGAGAAGAAACCAAAAAGGTGCGAAGAATTAAAGATGATAGCCTCATCCAGCAAGATCAAATTTTGATCGGCGGCGCCTCCACGTACATTAAATCCGGAAGAAGCCTCTCCAGCATTGGTAACCCCGGGAAGTAACACCAGGGAAC
>JANQHL010000042.1 GCA_028277085.1 Flavobacteriaceae bacterium | reverse complement strand
CGATCCCCTGGGCAACCGCCTCACCGATTGGCGGGTGACAGACGCCTGGGATTATAACGCCAACAACGAGTTGCAGGGCTTTGCCGACACCCGTTTCCAGTACGACGCCAACGGCAACACCACCGGCAAAACCGTGGACGGTCAGACCACCCATTACATATACGACACCGAGGACCGGCTGGTCCGGGTTGAGGACACCGCCGGGGTCGTCGCGGACTATTATTACGACCCCTTCGGCCGAAGGCTCTGGAAAGAGGTTGACGGCGTCCGCACCTATTTTCTATATACGGACGAAGGCCTTGCCGGAGAGTACACTGCCGCCGGCGCTGAAATCAAAAGCTACGGCTACGCGCCGGACTCGTTGTGGAGCACGGATCCGCTCTTTGTCAGAATAAACGGGACCTGTTACTGGTACCAGAATGATCACCTGGGAACCCCCCAGAAGATCATCGAAGCCAATGGGAATGTGGTCTGGGATGCGGTGTATGACTCTTTTGGAAATATCCAAATCGCCACCGAAACCATTACCAGCAACCTGCGGATGCCGGGGCAATACTTCGACGCCGAAACCGGACTCTACTACAATTGGAACCGGTACTACGACCCGACCATCGGAAGATATCTCCGGAACGATCCATACGGCGACGGGATGAACCTGTATGCGTATTGCTTCAATAATCCCGTTAACATGATAGATCCTGCTGGACTCTGTGCTGTTAATTACCTTTGGAATATGTGGGTAGAAGCCGAAGCACAAAAGGAACGAGAATGGTATGAATTTTGTCGCCTAACAGATATGCTTGATGAGAATGGAAATGCACCAGAAAAGCAATATGCAGAGATACCCATCGGGCCGGGTGGGATCAGGGCTATAATTCAAGGGTTTAAAAATTTTCCTAAATTATTAAAGGGGTTTAAGAATTTTTTTAGTACCTCAAAGAGTGTAAAGCCTTTTGACCTTAAGAGGACAGAAACCCTAACAGGACGGGCTTCCTCAAGGAAAGTTAAAGAAATAGCCAATAGTATGAAAAGGGATGGCTGGAAGGGTGATCCAGTGAAAGTGTTTGAGCATAATGGTAATAGATATGTTCTTGACGGTCATCACCGAGTTGAAGCTGCAAAAAGAGCGGGTATAGATGTTCAATATCAAGTCATTGATAAAGCATCTCTTCCAAATTATGGATATTCGAGGGTCGATGAAGTAGTTAACGCCTTTGCTAACGCTGGACCAAACAAATTGAGATAAATTATGGAAGATCAATTGCTAAAATTAATAGATGACTATTTGTTCCAATCACAAAGAGCGGTAAGGCTCTTGAGAAGTGAATTGAAACGAGATGACTTGCTTGGCTCTGTGAAAAAAAAAGAATTTCCTAAAAACGGATTGATAGGTAGTATCGAATATTCATTTCATGGTGTGGGTTGTTCAGTGGATTTTGAAGACTGCTTCGTTGACTTTGATTTTGGTCCCAGCGGACGAGTTGATGGATTTGACGCCTGGCGATTATATCAATTTGCAAAGCAGTTTCCTGAAAAATATTCGCAATTAAAAAGTAAAAAAGTCATTGAGAGCGGCTTAAGCAAATTAGAATCCTTGGGAGTAATAAAATGCCCTAAATGGCATCCTAGTACACACTTGTTTTATAAAGTGACCGGTAAATGCGGTGAAGTATAGTCCAAAAGAAGCCGGTGTCAAACCTTGATTTGTGATTATAGTGTAAAAGGAGTTGTGCCAACCTAACAGCCAGTTGTTAAAAGAAAAAAATATCAAAAAATACGCTTTAAGTACGAATAGTGAATAAGAACTTCAGATGCTTGAATAGCGGCAGTTTAGTCCAACAAAGAACCCCTTGCCCTCAGGGCAAGGTCAGAGTTCAGTAGGCTTTGCCTTCTGAACAGCCCATTTGTTACAACCAATCTTGAGTTGTCACCACAATCCCAAGAAAGGAGTAACAAATGAGCCGTTTTCGCAAATTATCACAAACAATTTGGCACTGCCAGTACCATCTGGTTTGGACACCGAAATACAGATATCGAATCCTGACAGGGGAGATTGGTCATGAGGTCGAGAGCTGTATACGGGCATTTTCTGCACACCAGAAGTGCGAAATCATTGAGCTAAACGTCCAAAAGGATCATGTCCATCTCCTTACGATGGTACCTCCGAAGGTTTCAATTTCGCAATACGTAGGGAAAATAAAAGGCCGGACAGCGATACGTGTGTTGAATAAATTCCGGCATCTGAAAAAGAAACCCTATTGGGGTAATCATTTCTGGGCCAGGGGATACTGCGTTGATACCGTTGGCTTAGATTCAGAAATGATCCGAAAGTATGTAAAGTATCAAGAAGCCAAAGAGCGTAAGGCTGAAAAACAAATGAGAATGTTCTAATTTCAAGCCGGGGACTACTCATCCTTGCCCTCTTAGAGGGCAAGGCAATTTATCCCCTTCCAGGGGTTTTATCAAAGCCTGGCCCTCTGGGCCAGGATTCTTTACTGAGTTCGACATGCTTAACGGACTGTGTCATCAATGTGGTAAAGTCTGAATTTTTCGCATTTCGCAGGTTCAAGAGATTCTTTGCAGCAAAATCTGAGCAGCCCATTGCGTCTTGTTCTACATAAAAACGAACCGCTTTTTACGGGTGGCCCCTTTTGTGACCTCGGGAGCAGAAGATGGGAAAAAGGGGACGGGGCCACCCAATAGGGGTGAAGTCCGGCGGCCCGGGGCAATAACGATGGAGAGGGGAGTG
>JANQHL010000013.1 GCA_028277085.1 Flavobacteriaceae bacterium | reverse complement strand
ATCGGATAGAATCCGGGATAACCACCTGGTCTCCCTGCTTAAAGTAGGGTAATTGGGTATAGGTGCCGGTAGAATCCTTAATACGACCGGCATACACCTCATTTTTTATATAGTCCATTACAATAATACCCGCTTTTAGCTCCGTATCCTGATAATAGATTTCCGCTTCGTTGTAGAGATATATCTTTTGATCTTTTTGACTTAGTTTCACATAATCCTTGGCCTTGTATTTTATTTTATCTAATAAAACCGACTTTTTTACGGGGGCAGAATCTTTAGCTATTGAATCAACAAACGTAGAATCGGTACTAAAGGATAGCGGCGGTAACGGAGCACTAATGGTATCTTTTATGGCCTTTATAGGTAAGGGAATTATGGGGTCTTCCTGAGCGGAGACAAAGGAAACACCCAATACCAAAAACAATAGGATAAGGTAACGAAGTTTGTTTGTTTGCAAAGCGATAAATCCTATTTTTGTAGTAGTTTGGCTTAGTTTTTGGTGGTCAAACTTACATATATTTTTTGTTCTGTTTGCGAGGTGTTACCATAATTTTAACCCCGTAAGAACGATAGAAATTAGTGGTTCATATGATTGGAAATCGGTTTGTTTTTGTCATCTATGTTGGGATTTTTTTCTTTCTATCCTCATTTCACAAAAATGATACCGAACCCTCACCTAAGGATAAATTTATAGTGGTTTTAGATGCCGGACATGGAGGACATGACCCCGGCAACTTAGGGAATGGTTATTTGGAAAAGAGTATTGCGCTTTCCATTGTTCTCAAAGCGGGGGCGATTTTGGAAAAACATCCGGACATCAAGGTAGTGTATACGCGAAAGGATGATACCTTCGTGGATTTGTTCAAACGGGGGGAGATCGCCAACCAGGCCAATGCAGATTTGTTTGTGTCTGTCCATTGCGATGCCCATCATTCTGACGCTTATGGCGCGGGCACCTTTGTACTCGGACTACATGCCAATAAACAGAACTTTGCGGTAGCCAAAAAAGAGAACTCTGTAATTTACCTGGAAGACAATTATGAGGAACGTTATGCGGAATATGATATCAACTCCCCTGAATCAGTTATTGGTCTTACGGTTATGCAGGAGGAGTTTTTAGATCAAAGCATTCAATTGGCTAAACTACTTCAGGATAACTTTACCGTAAAACTAAAGCGTAAGGACAGGAAGGTAAAACAAGCTGGATTCATCGTATTACATCAAACGTTTATGCCCAGTATTCTAGTAGAAACCGGGTTTTTGACCAATAAAAAGGAGGGCGCCTACCTAAACTCGGCAAAAGGGCAAAATGAGATAGGAAATGCTATTGCCCAGGCTATTTTGAGCTATAAAGATGGAGTGGCTGCCAACTTTGAAGTGGTAGAAACGGTACAAGATGATCAATTAGAAAAGGCGGGTAGTGAAATCGCTGTACCTGCCGAAAAAATTCAAAAGGAAGATACAGTTAAAGAGGAAACTGCGGTTAAAGAGACCATTCCAGATAATCCAGCCGAACAAAAGGCCGTTGCCCAGCAAGCACCTCCAAAAAAAGAAGTTGAAGTGCCGAAGAAAGATACCACAAACGGAACGGGAGAAGTAGTATTCAAAGTACAATTGATGGCAACTTCCAAAGAAATCCCTCTTCAACCAGATAAATTTAATGGGCTTAGAAACTTATCTGCGGAACCCTATAAGAATATGTATCGCTACATGTTTGGTAATGCAACTACTTATGCTCAGGCCAAACAGTTGAAGTCGGAAGCGGACACTAAAGGATATACCACCTCCTACATAGTGGCCTATAGAAATGGGCAACGGATTCCACTAACAGAAGGTCTAAAATACAACACAGAGCAGTAGAGTCTCCAAAAAAAATATTCCTAATTTTGTTCGAAACCGAAAACAACGCCTTTTGAAATTATCTAGGGAAGTTAAGACAGGAATTTTGGTGTTACTGGGAATTCTTGCCGTGATCATGGGTTTTAGCTATTTAAAATCCTCCTCAATTTTTGATAATACCCGGACTTTTTATGCTGTATATGACCACGTTGGCGGCCTTCAAACAGGTACTCAGGTTTCCTTGAATGGACTTGTTGTGGGCAATGTAACCGGTATCCGTTTCAAAGATACTTCCGGGAAGTTGTTGGTGACGTTTTCCATTAACAACGACTTCGAATTTTCAAAAAACAGCAGGGTAGAGCTCTATGATACAGGGATAATTGGCGGTAAGGGCCTGCAAATAATGCCTGCTTTTGATGGTGCACCCAATGCGCAATCAGGAGATACCCTTCAATCAGGCACACGACCCGGACTTACAGAACTGGTACAGGAAAAGCTTACACCACTCCAAATGAAAGTGGAAGGGGCGTTTACAGATGCCGATTCGTTGCTTACAAATATCAACTCCCTCCTGGATGACAGGACCAAATTGGAACTACAACAAAGTATTGCAGGCCTTAATTCCCTGATACGTTCTTTTCAAGGCAGTGCCAGTACGTTAAACCAGCTTCTGGAAAACAATAGTGAAGAATTGGATAGTACCCTTAAAAATGTGAATACCATCACAGCCAATTTTTCTAAGATTTCCGACTCTCTGGCAAAAGCGGGATTAGCAAAAACTCTAGGAGAACTTCAAACTACGGTGTCCAACCTAAACGGGGTCCTGGAAAAAATAGAAAGCGGCGAGGGCTCTTTGGGCAAACTAACCGCTGATGACGAATTGTACAACAATCTTACCGAAGCATCACGGGAGCTGGATTTACTGCTCCAGGATTTCAGACTAAACCCGAAACGGTATGTAAATGTTTCGGTGTTTGGAAAAAAACAAAAGGAATATGAACTTCCGGAGGATGATCCGGCCAATAAACAATAGCAAATTTAATAGTAATAAATTTATTATGCATGCATAATAAATTTCGTAATTTTGAATTTTACTATTCCTATGACCGCTTACGTACCTAATATATTATTTGCACTAGCCCTTGTTGCGGGTATCGGTTACTTCACCAAAAATGTAAAAAAACTTATCCGGAACATAAAACTGGGAAAATCAGTTGCATTGGAAGGAGATAAAAAACAGCGTTGGAAAAATATGGCTCGGATTGCTTTGGGGCAAACCAAAATGGTGGTGCGACCCATTGCCGGATTGATGCACGTTATTGTCTATTTGGGATTTATTATCATTAATATAGAAGTATTGGAGATAATCATTGATGGACTTTTCGGAACACATAGAATTTTTGCGGTTTTAGGGAGCTTTTACAACCTGTTGATCGGTTCCTTTGAGGTATTGGCGCTTTTGGTAATTGTAGCGGTGATCGTTTTTTGGTTGCGAAGAAATATCATAAAACTCAAGCGCTTCATTAAACCGGAGATGGAAGGATGGCCCAAGAAAGACGGCAACTGGATTCTCTATATCGAATTAATACTGATGTTCCTTTTCCTGACGAT
>JANQHL010000123.1 GCA_028277085.1 Flavobacteriaceae bacterium | reverse complement strand
TACCGCCTTCTTCCAGGATGAGATCTCCATAAATGGTCAGGTCACCTTCTACTCTAAACACCGCGTTTTCCTCTACGGTAACATCCTCTCTCCTATTGTTTCGGGCTACAATCAATGTCCCTCGCATTTCAAACAGTCCGTTTGGACCTATGTTGACCTCTTCACGCACTGTCCACGTGCCACACAATAACAAACTGCCATTGATTGTCAGACTTCTAAATCGTCGGGAACCACTATATGCACTTTCTTCTCCGATCGGGATGGTAAGGCGTGAACTTCCCGAATATGCCGGGGTACCCTCGCATTTGGCTTCAAGGCTTGCATCCGGTTTGTTCATTTTTATGATCTGCAATCCGCTGCGACCAGAAGCTGCAAAAATATAATCGCCTTTTGAGGCTACATAGTTTATGGATCCGTTAAGTTCTACCACGCCCACCACATCTAAAGAAGCGGCATTGTTCTCCGCAATGGCAAGACCAGCTCCGCCATTGGCCATTACCATTACATCTTCGTTAAAAGCGGCCGCATTGGTTACCACATCAGATGGGGAACCATTTTCCGGATTTACTAAAATGGGAACGCGTTCCCGCAGCGTTCTGGACGATACATTGTATACCCCGGCACCAGCTGAGCCTTCCGCTACTACCAATAAATCTTCCGAGACATCTAATGTGCGTTTGTCCGCGCTTCTAAAATCGGCATTGATCTGGATTTGGTTGGTTTCCGAAAGCCCCGCGTTCAAAAATCGTACACCAAGGGAAGCATCAAGCACCACTATTCGATCGTTATCTACCGCAATGGAGCGTAAATCCTGGAAGGGGGCCTCATTAATAATTTCCAGGTCATTCTTATTGTACTCGGCAACATATCCATCCTTTCCACTGGTCACCAAAACGGTTGAGGGGGTAATCGCAATATCGTTTGCAACAAAACCTTCCTGGAAACCAAAGGTCACTCCGGCACTAATATTAAATCTGCTGCCATTGGTAACCTGAAGTTTCGCTACAAAGGAGTTGGCTGTTGCAGTAACCGACTGCTCAGCATCCACTCCTCCCACAGCATAGACAAAGCCGTTATCATATTTTAAGGAACTTATATCGGCATTAACAAAGTAAAGCCTTGAAGTAACTCTTGGCCTTGAGGGATCCCCGATATCTACAATGTCTATACCCCCGGCATAGACGTCATCTACGGTATTATAAGCAACATAGGCGTAATCTCCTACCAAATCTACGTGAGAGGCAGTAAGATTGTTCGCCCCGCTAAACGAAGGGGGATTGACCTGGGCCACCAGGGAAAGTGGGTACTCCCCGGCTTGCTCATCCATAAATCTGGATTGCGTTCCGGTATTTTGGTTTTCTTGATAAATATCCAGAACACCGCTCTCGGCAAAATCCAAACTACTTTCCAGAATCGCAGCATTGGTTTCTTCCTGGACGTTATCAGCATTATCTTCAAAAACCGTCGTGGTATCGGAACAGGAAAGAAAAATAAGAAGAATAAAAAGAGATAGTAGTAGGTTTTTAGTCATAAGTAAAAGGTTTGGTTCGCGTGGCATAGTATAACGTACAGCACACTACCTTTTTTATACCCCTCCTTATTTTTTCGATAAAAAGCAGGATTTTAACCAATCAAGCATCAAAAAAATAAGAATACTCCTACATTTCTAAATCTTTCCGGTTTTTTCCAGAATAAAGAGCAGCACAATAGGAATGGCCAGCAATAGGACCATAACGGTATCTGTAACAAGCAAAGATGGGCGGAACAATAAGGTGATCAGGTAGCCTCCCATTGCCCCTCCAAAATGTGCAGTATGCCCAATGTTTCCCAAACGGCTTTTCATGCCATAAATAGAATACAACAAATAGGCAATTCCCAACACATAGGCCGGTAAGGGAATGGGAATAAACATGATCCCCAGGCGCATATCGGGTTGTAGCAAAATTGCAGCGTATAGCACACCGGTTACGGCTCCACTTGCCCCTACTGCACTGTAAAACGGTTCGTCCTTATGAAAAAACAATGCCAGTAGACTGCCAGCGATAAGGCTAATAAAGTAGAGTACTAAGAATTTTGTTGGTCCAAACCAAGTAATGACCACATTAGCAAAAAAGAAAAGCGTAAACATGTTGAAGAAAAGGTGGGAAAAGTCAACATGCAGAAAACCCGATGTCACTGTGCGTTCCCTCTGTCCTGCTTGGATAGCTCCGATACTGAACTTATACCGTTCAAAAAAACGTTGGTCACTAAATCCTCTTAATGACACCAACACATTGGCCGCCATAATGGCTATTGTGGCCATGTGCAAATTGTACATACTTACCTGGTTTGGCGGCAAATATAGCTATATTTGACCAGACGAAATCTACATGCAATTACTGGTTTATCTCTTGGCCTACCCCATGTTATGGTTGATCTCCAGGCTACCTTTCTCCATCGTTTATGCACTTTCTTCTCTTGTTTATCATGTGGTATATTATGGCATTGGGTACCGCAAAAAAGTGGTGCGCGAAAACCTGGCACTCGTTCTTAAGGAAAAGTCGTCAGAAGAACGGCTACGTATTGAAAAAAAGTTTTTCCGACATATGTGCGATATGTTTCTGGAGATGATCAAAACCATGGGCATTTCTGAAAAAGCGCTACAACAGCGATTCGTTTTTACCAATTTGGAAGTACTCCATGCATTGGAAGAAAAAGACAAAAGCATAATGCTGCTCTTTCCGCATTACGCCAGTTGGGAGTGGGTAATTGCTTTGGACGCGCATATAAAATCCAAGGGATACGCCATTTACCAGCCGGTGCAAAATCGCTATTTTGACAAGCTTATTCGCGATATCCGGGAAAAATTCGGTACGACCTTAATTTCGACCAAAGTGACAAAAGAGATTGTGGCACAAAACCGTCTAAAAGAACAACTTAGCATGTACGGCATCCTTAGCGATCAGTCCCCAATGATTTCCCGCACCAAATACTGGGCACCATTTATGGGCATCACGGTTCCGGTCCATGTAGGTGCCGAAATGCTTTGTAAGGGGCTGGATTTGCCGGCAGTGTACCTCAAAGTGGAAAAGCTACAACGAGGGCATTATCAGGGAACATTCAAGGTGTTGAGCGAAACACCGAAAGCGGTTCCCGACTTTGAAATTACAGATGCCTTTTTGCGGGAAATAGAGGCCGCTATTCAAGAAGCACCGGAGTACTATTTTTGGACCCACAAACGCTGGAAACACAGAAACAAGTTTCCGCAATCTGACGGATAAACCACCCCCTCATACGATTCCTTGTCAAAATTTAGTGCCACGCACCACTTTTGGCCTGTATTGATGTTGTATTGCTTACCTTTAAAAGCGTAATTATTATACTATGACTGACCTTGAAATCGCTCAAAATGTTACACTGCAACCTATAGAGAACATCGCTCAAAAATTGGGGTTGTCAGAGAATGCCATTGAGCCCTATGGAAGAAATAAGGCCAAAATACCTTTATCCTTAATCAATGAGGAGCGTGCCGCCAACTCCAATCTTATCCTGGTTTCCGCAATTTCCCCCACTCCGGCGGGAGAAGGAAAAACGACCATGTCTATCGGACTTACAGAAGGATTAAATCGCCTTGGGAAAAAGACAACGGTGGTATTACGGGAACCTTCATTAGGACCTGTATTTGGAATTAAGGGCGGTGCTACCGGTGGAGGGTATTCTCAGGTTTTGCCCATGGAAGATATCAACCTTCATTTCACAGGGGATTTCTCTGCTATTGAAAAGGCCCACAATCTATTAGCAGCAGTCATCGATAACAATATTCAAAGCAAAACTTCAAGTATTGGACTGGATCCGAGGACCATTTCCTGGAAGCGTGTAGTAGACATGAACGATCGCTCGTTACGAAGCATTATTGTGGGACTTGGGGGTACCGCATCCGGTATTCCCCGGGAGACTGGCTTTGACATCACCGCAGCTTCTGAAATAATGGCGATCCTTTGCCTTTCGGAAAACCTTGCGGATCTCAAAAAGCGATTAGGTAACATTTTTGTGGGGTACACTTTCGATAAAATCCCTATCTACGCCAGGGATCTAAAGGCCCAAGGGGCTATGACAGCCTTGTTAAAACATGCCATAAAACCCAATTTGGTACAAACTATGGAAGGTAATCCGGCAATTATTCATGGTGGCCCCTTTGCCAATATCGCTCAGGGGACCAACTCTGTAATTGCCACAAGAATGGGCATGACCTTTTCCGAATTTACCGTTACGGAAGCAGGTTTTGGATTTGATCTTGGCGCGGAAAAATTCTTTGATATCAAATGCCAAAGTGCAGGACTCTCCCCAAAAGTGGTGGTCCTTACTACCACCATCAGGGCCTTGAAATACCATGGAGGTGCTTCATTGGATCAACTTACTGAACCGGATATTGATGCACTACAAAAAGGGTTACCCAACCTGGAAAAACACATTGAGAATATCAAACGGTTCAATGTGACCCCAATTATTGCAGTAAACCAATTTACGTCAGACACTTCGGAAGAAATAGCGGTGATCCGTAGCCTTGCCGAAACCCTGGAGGTACCCATGGCGCTGGCGGATGTATGGGGCAAAGGTGGAGCAGGTGCTACTGAATTGGCCGAAAAAGTAATTGCCATTTGCGAGGAAACCAAAGAGCAATATGCTCCGCTTTATGATTGGAATAGCCCGGTAAAGGAAAAGATCGAAACTATTGCCACAAAGATTTACGGAGCGGAATACGTGGACTATTCCCATCAGGCAAAACGGGATTTGAATAAGATCAAGGCCCTTGGACTAGACAAATTACCCGTATGTATTGCTAAAACCCAAAAATCACTTTCTGACAATCCCAAACTCTTAGGGCGGCCAAAGGATTTTATAATTACGGTCAGAGAAATAGAGATTGCAGCAGGAGCCGGTTTTTTAATCCCGATAACGGGAAATATTATGAGGATGCCCGGCCTTCCGGCACATCCGGCATCAGAACGTATTGACATTGATGAAAAGGGCAATATTAGTGGTCTTTTTTAGTAATAACAGTGCGCCCTTCGCGACATAATCCCCAGATGTCAGCATTGATTCCCGGCCAAAAACGTCTAAAAAGGTTTAAAAAAAGGTATGTACTCCTGCTTTTAGGCCTGAGCTATGTATTCTTTAACTATTCCTGTTTATCTATGCGAAGTTCACCACGGGAAACCCGGACGTTTTTCGAATCCAGGAAGGTAGGCTATCATGATTCCGTAATACAAATAGCAGGAAAAGATTTGCATTACCTGCAAACTGGAAAACCGGATGCCCCTACCCTTGTTTTTGTGCATGGCTCACCAGGAAGTTGGGATGCCTGGAAATCCTATCTTTCCGATTCCACATTACGAGAGCATTTTAGACTTATTGCCCCGGACAGACCGGGCTTTGGTTATAGCGATTTCCGAAAAAGTATGGATTTGGCAGATCAGACCAGACTATTAAACGCACTATTGGAGGAATTAAACAATGGCTTGCCGGTAACCTTAATAGGTCATTCCTATGGGGGCCCATTAATTGTAAATATGGCGCTTGAGGCACCGCGGCAATACCATAATCTGGCTATTGTTTCCGGGGCGTTGGATCCTGAAGCTGAAAAACCCGAAAAATGGAGAAGGCTATTCATGCACTTCCCCTTTAAGTATTTAGTTCCCGGATCTTTTAGACCTTCAAACGACGAGCTCTGGTGGCTAAAAGAGGACTTATTGATCATGCGGTCCCGGCTCGGCGAATTGACACAAAATGTCACTATTATTCACGGTACGGCGGACAGACTGGTCCCATTTACCAATGTTGCCTTTATGCAGGAAGCCTTTACTGGTGTGGAAAGTCTGCGTACCTTTCCACTTGAGGAAGAACGTCATTTTATTGTATGGGAGCGTGAGGAGTTTATTAAAACCACGCTGTTGAACTGGCTACTAGTGAAGCCCTAGATTTCTGCTACTTCTTGAATTTCAGCAATGATTTTGTCAGCTAAACTATCGGCCTCCGGTTGGCTCTCCGCCTCGGTATACACTCGTATAATAGGTTCGGTATTCGATTTTCTAAGGTGTACCCAGGAATTCGGAAAGTCTATCTTCACCCCGTCAATTGTAGAAATTTCCTCCTCCTTGTACCGCCCTTCCATTTCTGATAAAATACTATCTACATCCAATTCCGGGGTTAATGTAATCTTCTTTTTACTCATAAAATAACCGGGGTAACTCGCTCGAAGCGCTGCAACAGTACCTCCGCGTTCTGACAGTAACATCAGGAATAAGGCGGTACCGACCAAAGCATCCCGTCCGTAATGACTTTCCGGATAGATGATTCCCCCGTTGCCTTCCCCCCCAATGACGGCATTGGTAGCTTTCATTTTGGCGACTACATTCACTTCACCGACAGCTGCAGCAGTGTAGTTGCCCCCATGTTTTTGTGTGATGTCCCGTAATGCTCGAGAAGATGACAAATTAGAAACCGTATCCCCTTTAACCTTGCTCAAAACATAATCAGCGCAAGCTACCAAAGTATATTCTTCCCCAAACATTTCCCCATCATTGCTGATAAAGGCCAAACGGTCTACATCAGGATCCACAACGATGCCAAAATCGGCCTTTTCCTCCACCACCTTGGCACAGATGTCTCCGAGATGTTCCTTTAGCGGTTCGGGGTTATGCGGAAAATGTCCCGTAGGGTCACAATACAATTCCACCACTTCAACACCCAACTTCCGCAACAGTTTGGGAATGGCAATGCCGCCGGTAGAATTCACCCCATCCACAACTACCTTGAACTTCTTCTTACGGATCACTTCAGGAGCAACAAGGGAGAGTTCTAACACCTGATCCACGTGAATATCAAAGTAATTGTCTTTGTCGGTGATCGTTCCAAGAGCATCCACCTCTGCAAAACTAAAATCTTCCGCTGCTGCCAGTTCCAGGATCCTTGCCCCCTGTTTTGCATCCAGAAACTCCCCACGTTCATTTAGTAGCTTTAATGCGTTCCACTGCTTCGGGTTATGGCTTGCAGTTAATATGATTCCCCCTTCTGCTTTTTCCAAGGGAACTGCAATTTCCACGGTTGGGGTAGTAGATAGTCCCAAGTCCACGACGTCTATGCCTAACCCCACTAAGGTGGCCACTACTAAATTTTGGATCATCTCCCCCGATAATCGAGCATCTCTTCCAATAACCACAGTAAGTTTATCCTTTCCGGTGTATTCTTTTAACCAGCTGCCATAGGCGGCTGCAAATTTAACAGCGTCAACAGGTGTTAGATTTTGAGCGGGTGCTCCCCCAATAGTGCCACGGATTCCGGAGATGGACTTGATGAGTGTCATGCTTCAAAAGTTTTTGCAAATATAGGAGTATGGTTGTGATGACAGGTTTCGAATTTGTAAATTCGAATGGTGAATTTTTTGGCGCATATTTACCTTTCTTTTGAGGATCCTGAAATTAGCTTGGGAAACTTTTTTGCAGACCACATCAAAGGCAAAAAGTATCTGCATTTTCCGGAAAGAATAGGAAAAGGGATCCTGCTACACCGAGCAATCGATTCCTTTACAGATGCCCATCCAGTCCCCAAACAAAGCAGCAAACGCCTCCATAAAAATTATCGTCATTACAGCAGGGTTATCGTGGATATTTTCTATGATCATTTCCTTGCCAAAAACTGGCGGGACTACGCTGATCGACCCCTGGCCGATTTCACAGAAGACTTTTATGCGTTGTTGGAAGCAAATTACGATTTACTCCCCCCGGGTACCCAGCGTATGCTCCCCTATATGATCGCAGACAACTGGTTACTGAACTATGCCAACCTGGATGGAATAGCACAGGTGCTGCAAGGAATGAATCGACGAACGCAAAACAAATCTAAAATGCACAATGCCATTGGGGATCTGCAGGAACACTATCCGTTGTTTGAGAAAGAATTTCGGCAGTTTTTTCCGGAATTGATTACCTTTTCCAGGCAAAAATTTGATGAACTATGCGAAAGTTAATTTTTTGGCTCCCCCTTTTTTTCTGGTTGGGTTGTACAACTAAAGCTCCGGAACCAACAGGCTTGGTGACAGATAAAGCTATGGTAGTATCGGCACGTGAAGAGGCCTCAAAAATAGGTGTGGAAATCCTTCAAAAAGGCGGTAATGCTTTTGATGCCATGGTGGGTACAGAAATGGCCCTCGCTGTAGCCTATCCCTATGCCGGTAATTTAGGAGGTGGTGGCTTTATGGTGTATCGAAAAGCAAACGGCGATATCGGCGGTTTGGACTACAGGGAAAAAGCACCATTGGCCGCCCATAAAGATATGTACCTCGATTCTTTGGGTAATGTTATCCCTAAGATGAGTACCGTAGGAGCAACCGCCGTGGGTGTACCCGGAACCGTTGCAGGAATTTTTGAAGTACATGAAAAATTTGGAACCCTTCCCATCAAAGAGATCCTGGAACCTGTTATCGCCTTGGTGGAAAGAGGAGTTGTGGTTACGGAAAAGCAAGCGAAACGTTTGGATCGATATTGGGAGAACATCATTGAAGTAAATGGGGACAGCACTTTCTTTTTCAACCAATGTGTTGCCGGGGACACGCTTAACTATCCTACTCTGGGCCGTACCTTACGGCGAATTAGTGAAAACGGCAGGGATGAGTTTTACAAAGGCGAAACTGCCAAAATTCTGGCAGCATTTATCCAAAAAAGAGGGGGCTACGTAACAGAAGAAGATTTAGCTAAGTATGAAGCCAAATGGCGCCAACCCGTTGTTTTTAACTATAAAGACCTTCGTGTTATTTCCATGAGTCCACCCAGCA
>JANQHL010000017.1 GCA_028277085.1 Flavobacteriaceae bacterium | reverse complement strand
TTTTGGTCGACCGAATCTTAGATATACGGGACCATGGTGCTCGGCAATAGCGATGGTGGCGGCTTTCGTTTGGTTAAAGTCGCAGGGATTAATTACCCTCATACCTGGCAACATTTTCATCAAACCAATGTCTTCCAAAATTTGATGGGTAGCACCATCTTCTCCCAGGGTTACCCCGGCGTGAGAGGCACATATTTTTACATTTTTATCAGAATAGGCGATAGACTGTCGGATTTGATCATACACCCGGCCGGTGGCAAAATTGGCGAAGGTAGTAGCGAAGGGAATCTTTCCTCCAATAGTAAGACCGGCGGCTATGCCCATCATATTGGCCTCTGCAATGCCAACCTGGAAAAATCGTTCCGGATTTTCGTCAATAAACGTTTGGATCTTCAAAGAACCTACTAAATCAGCACATAGTGCTACGACATTGGGATTCGTTCTTCCCAGTTCCGTCATTCCCGCTCCAAATCCACTACGGGTGTCTTGTTTTCCCTGGTCTATATATTTTGTCATGGTCTAATATCAGAATTAATAATCGCCTAAAGTTTCCGGATTTTGGGCTAAGGCCGTTTCCAGTTGTTCGTCATTAGGGGCTTTTCCATGCCATGCATGGGTATGCATCATGAAATCAACACCGTACCCCATGATCGTTTGCATAACTATGCACACAGGTTTCCCCTTTCCTGTTCTGGTTTTGGCTTCATTCAAAGTCTCCCTTACCTGCTGAAGGTCGTTTCCATTTTCGAGATGCAATACGTCCCAGCCAAATACCTTAAACTTTTCCGCCACATCTCCCAAAGGCATCACTTCCTCAGTAGGACCATCTATTTGCTGGCCATTTCGGTCTACTGTAGCAATAAGGTTATCTACTTTGTGCGCTGCGGCAAACATGATCGCCTCCCAATTCTGCCCCTCTTGGAGCTCTCCGTCGCCATGCAGGCTGAAAACAATATGGGGGTCCTTATTCAGTTTTTTAGCCAAAGCCGCCCCAATGGCGACTGACATGCCCTGACCCAAGGATCCGGAAGCAACCCGTACTCCTGGAAGTCCTTCGTGGGTAGTGGGGTGTCCCTGTAATCGCGAGTCTATTAACCGAAATGTATTTAACTCTTCCAAAGGAAAATAGCCTTTTCGTGCCAGAACACTGTAGAACACCGGAGAGATATGCCCGTTGGAAAGGAAAAAAATATCCTCTCCAATGCCATCCATATCGAATCCTGGTTTTATTTCCATGATCTCATTGAAAAGGGTTACAAAAAATTCCGTGCATCCCAGGGAACCCCCAGGGTGGCCTGAGTTCACATTATGCACCATTCTTACAATGTCCCTACGAACCTGAACCACCAGATCCTGTAATTCGTTAAAATCAGCCATTATAAATTGTATTGAGAAGTTCCAAATGTAACGGCATTAAATGGTCTAGCCAAGTCTCTACCCCAATAAATTTTAACACTTATTGCAGTTTTTGGTAATTTCAACTTTATTTTTCTGTTAAGTCCTTTCTCATGGGTAGTTGGCTATATTTGCGCTTTAAAATTTCCAATTGAATTTTACCCTTGAACATAAGGATACGCATTCCAAAGCGCGTGCAGGACGGCTGACAACAGATCATGGTGAAATTACTACCCCGATCTTCATGCCGGTAGGTACTGTAGCTTCGGTAAAAGGGGTCCATCAAAAAGAGCTTCGTGAAGAAGTGATGCCGGATATTATCCTAAGTAATACGTATCACTTGTACTTGCGACCGGGCATAGAAATTTTGGAACAGGCTGGCGGATTACATCGGTTTATGGGCTGGGATAGCAATATTTTGACCGATAGCGGAGGATATCAGGTCTATTCCTTATCCGGAAATCGGAAAATCAAAGAAGAAGGGGTACAGTTCAAATCTCACATAGACGGTTCGCCTCATTTTTTTTCGCCCGAAAACGTTATGGA
Source organism: Flavobacteriaceae bacterium (assembly GCA_028277085.1). GTDB lineage: Bacteria > Bacteroidota > Bacteroidia > Flavobacteriales > Flavobacteriaceae > Croceivirga. The sequence goes on along the minus strand of JANQHL010000017.1, from coordinate 3,867 downwards.
GATACAGCGCATTATAGGTGCGGATATCATTATGGCTTTTGATGAATGTACTCCCTATCCATGTGATTACCATTATGCTGAGCGTTCTATGCATCTTACCCATCGGTGGTTGAACAGATGTCTGAAACATCTCGAAAAAGTACCGGAAAAATATGGGTATCAGCAAGCTTTTTTTCCGATAGTCCAGGGGTCAACCTACAAGGATTTACGGAAACAGTCGGCGGAATACATCGCTAATGCCGATGCCTTTGGAAATGCTATTGGAGGGCTTTCTGTGGGAGAACCGGCGGAAGAGATGTATGCTATGGCAGATGAAGTCTGTAGCGTTCTTCCGGAAGACAAACCCCGATATCTTATGGGGGTAGGTACTCCAATTAATATATTGGAGAATATTGCTCTTGGAGTAGATATGTTTGACTGTGTTATGCCAACTCGTAATGCGCGAAATGGTATGTTGTTTACAGCTCATGGTACGATAAATATTAAAAACAAGAAATGGGAAAATGATTTCTCCCCAATCGATGAATTGGGTCAGACATTTGTAGATACTGAATACTCCAAGGCGTATTTACGGCATTTGTTTGCGGCAAACGAATATTTGGGGAAACAAATAGCCACTATTCATAACCTGGGGTTTTACCTTTGGTTGGTTCGCACTGCGCGTGAAAAAATTGTAGCCGGAGAATTTGCTGCATGGAAAACGAAAATGGTCCAACAGATGGATAAACGACGCTAATGTTTACGATACTCGATAAATACATCTTAAAGCGCTATATCATTACTTTTTTGGGGATTTTATTGCTTTTTATTCCCATAGGGATTATGATTAGTCTTGCGGAAAAAATCGGTAAGATCATTGATAACGAAGCGCCATTGGGCGAGGTGATTCAGTTCTATGGTAATTTTAGCCTGGTTTTGGGCAACCTGTTAATGCCCATTCTTCTATTTCTTTCCATTATCTTCTTTACCTCAAAATTAGCCAGCAATACCGAAATCGTGGCTATGTTGAGTTCTGGAATTTCCTACCAGCGCTTCCTGAGGCCTTATTTTATTGGAGCGGCGTTGGTAGCCGTATTGATCTTTTTTATGGGGCAATTCATTGTACCCAGGGCCAGTATCGGGTACAACGAATTTGAATATGAATATTTCAAAAAGGGAAGGCAAATCCGGCAGACCACAAACGTGTTTAATCAACTCAACGAAAATGACTTTATTTACGTGAGTAGTTTTGATCCGAACCGCAAGATTGGATATAATTTTACCTACGAACATTTTGATGAAGCGGATCAGCTAAATTTCAAAATATCAGCTGCTAACATACGGTGGGTGGAAAAAGACAGTATTTACCGACTTACCTCCTACACCAAAAGGAAAATCCGGGATGGCCATGAAATTGTTGAAACGAAAAGGCGATTAGATACCTTGTTTACTTTTCAAATTGAAGATCTTACTCCGGTTTCTTACGTGGCGGATACCAAGAATCTCTTTGAATTAAATGACTTCATTCGAGACCAAAGGAAGAAAGGGGCAGCAAATATTAATACCTATATCCTGGCAAAGTATAAGCGGTGGGCACTTCCAATAGCCGCGTTTATACTTACGATCATTGCGGTGGCGGTCTCCTCAGTTAAACGAAGAGGAGGAATGGGCTTTAACCTATTGGTAGGAATAGCGCTGGGAATGATTTATATTTTTTTCGATCGGATATTTGGAACATTGGCAGAACAGTCGGGGTTTTCACCTTTACTCGCAGTGCTCATCCCTAATGTCTTGTTCGGAATTATTGGAATTTATTTACTTCAAAAAGCAAAAAGGTAGCGTAAAATGCCCATTTTAGTAGTTGAGATGTACTTGGGGGCAATCTCACAAAGTTTATATATTTGCCCTGCCAACTAAACTAACAAGAATAGTATTCATGGAATATCTGGAATTTGAGCTGCCCATTAAGGAATTGGAGGAGCAGTTGGAGAAGTGTAAAGTGATCGGCGAAGAGAGTGATGTTGATGTTACCGAGACCTGCCAACAGATTGAAAAAAAACTTGCGGAAACCAAAAAGGAGATCTACAAAAACCTCACTGCCTGGCAACGCGTTCAACTTTCCAGACACCCAAATAGACCTTACACCATGGATTATATCAATGCAATCTGTGGGGATTCTTTCCTTGAATTGCATGGTGATAGGACCGTAAAGGACGATAAGGCTATGGTAGGGGGATTAGGAAAAATTGGTGATCAAAGCTATATGTTCATTGGTCAGCAAAAGGGCTACAACACCAAAACCCGTCAATACAGAAATTTTGGAATGGCTAACCCGGAGGGGTATCGAAAAGCGCTTCGATTAATGAGGTCTGCTGAAAAATTTGGAATTCCAGTGGTGTGTCTCGTAGATACTCCCGGAGCATATCCCGGAATTGAGGCCGAAGAAAGGGGACAGGGAGAGGCTATTGCCCGGAACATTTTGGAAATGACCCGTTTACAGGTACCCATAATTGTTGTGATCATTGGTGAGGGTGCTTCCGGAGGGGCACTGGGCATTGGCGTTGGGGATAAGGTGTTAATGCTGGAAAATACCTGGTACTCCGTAATTTCCCCGGAATCCTGTTCCTCTATTCTCTGGAGAAGCTGGGAATACAAGGAACAAGCGGCGGATGCGCTAAAACTGACCGCTACAGATATGAAAAAGCTGAAGTTAATTGATGAAATTATCCGGGAACCTTTGGGGGGAGCACATAGTAATCGTGAGAAGACATTTACTACAGTAAAGAACAAAATTTCTTCCCATTATGAAACCCTCAAAAAGTTATCCCCAAAAGAATTGGTGAAACTCCGGATGGAAAAATACGCTGACATGGGCGTGTTTAATGGCTGAGCCTGATGTTTCCGTTTTTTTCTTTTTAATTCCTTGTCTTATTTTTCCTATTGTTGGAGTAATTAACAGTTTTTTTAAGTTATCAACAATAAATTTGTTGATAGCTGGTGAACATCACAGTTTGAAAATTTAAAGTTAACTAATAGTTAATTCCATATTTTCGCATCCATGGAAAGATCGAGTCCCGTCATAGGAAGGAAAATCGATAAATCAACGATAATTAATCTGGAGCGAGGAAAAATTCCTCCTCAAGCTGTTGATTTAGAGGAAGTTGTGTTGGGGGCTATGATGATTGATAAAAAAGGGGTTGATGAAGTTATCGACATTTTGCACCCCGATGTCTTCTACAAGGACGCACATCGATTTATTTATGAAGCGATCTTTAAATTGTTCGAATCTTCCGAACCAGTAGACTTATTAACCGTTTCAGCGCAATTAAAGAAGGACGGGCATCTGGAGGGTGTTGGAGGTGATTTTTACCTGATAAAACTGACGCAAAAAGTGGCTTCCTCAGCCCATATTGAGTTTCACGCCCGTATCATACTTCAAAAATACATTCAAAGGAGCCTAATTAAAATATCTAACGAGATAATTGAAGAAGCCTACAGTGATGCCACCGATGTCTTTGACCTTCTGGACAATGCGGAAGCGAAACTCTATGATGTTACCCAGGGCAATCTAAAACGCTCTGCAGAAACTGCCCAGAATTTGGTAATGCAGGCAAAGAAGAAGATAGAAGAGATCGCTAATAAGGAAGGCCTGAGCGGGATTCCTTCCGGCTTTGATAAAGTGGATAAACTTACTTCTGGATGGCAGCCCAGTGATTTGGTAATTATTGCGGCGAGGCCGGGTATGGGAAAAACTGCACTAACACTATCCATGGCCCGGAACATTGCGGTGAATGCCGAAATTCCTGTTGCATTTTTTTCCCTGGAAATGTCATCCGTACAATTGATAACACGATTGATTTCCTCAGAAACCGGACTTTCTTCGGAAAA
>JANQHL010000277.1 GCA_028277085.1 Flavobacteriaceae bacterium | reverse complement strand
GAACGGATGCGCAATTACATCAATTCAAAAAGCATTGATGGCATGGAGGGCCTGAAAGTTGATGTGAACAAAGGTAATCCTGGGATGCAGGTAATCGTTGACCGACAAAAAGCCGGGGAACTGGGCGTTTCTGTCGGACAGGTAGGGCAGCAGCTCAGAAGATCCTTGTTCGGCGACAAAGCCGGGGTGTATAAGAAAGATGGGGAAGATTATGACATTAACGTTCGGTTTAATGAAGATCTTCGATACAACACCAGTGCCCTGTTTGATCAAAACATTATCTTCAGGGACCAAGCCACTGGTCAAATTAAAGAGATCCCGATCTCTGCCGTGGCTACCCGAAAAAACACCTCTTCGTTCAATGCCATAAAGCACATCGACGGAGAAAGAGTCGTAACTGTGTATTCCGCCTTAAAACCCGGTGGTAATGCTGCTATTATAGTTGCTCAGATACAAAAGGAAATGGAAAGTTTTAAGGGGCTACCCCCTGGTGTAAAAATTGATTACACTGGCGAGATCGAAGAGCAAAACAAACAACAGGCCTTTCTTGGAGGTGCATTTTTATCCGGCCTGGGATTGATCATGTTGATTTTAGTATTTCAATTCGGAGGGGTCTCTAAACCAGCGATCATTATGATGGCCATTTTCTTAAGTTTCATCGGGGTTTTTGGAGGGCTTGTTGCTACAGGTTGGCCTTTTGTCATCATGATGACCATGATGGGAATTATTGCGCTGGCCGGGATCGTTGTGAACAATGGGGTGGTACTCCTGGATTATACCCAAATACTCATTGATCGTAAAAAGCTGGAGTTGGGCGTTGGAGATGACGAATTATTGACCTTACAGGAAGTAACGGAAACCATCGTCAAAGGAGGTAAGGCAAGGCTACGCCCGGTAATTCTAACTGCAATTACCACAGTCCTGGGATTGATTCCCCTGGCTACAGGGCTCAATATAAACTTTGTAACCTTATTTGGCCGATTTGATCCTCAGGTGTATGTGGGGGGTGACAACGTTATTTTCTGGGGACCCTTGGCCTGGACTGTGATCTTTGGCCTAATTGTGGCTACTTTCCTTACTTTGATTATCGTACCAGTATTATTCAATATTGTCTACCGAATAAAGATCAGGATCAAAGGTAGTCATCGCAAGAAAGAACGCGATGAAGCCAAAATGGACCTTGCAGCGTAACTACCCGAAGACACTGCATAAAAAATCCCCGGCATGAACATGCCGGGGCTTTTTTTCTTTGTTTCACAAGGCGCTAGAAATTTACGCTAACTGCTTCCGATTCGTTCCAGTTTTTAACCGAGATTATTTGGTTATTCTTAAAATCGACCTCTTTTAAGATCGCTTTTTCCCAGAAAAACCATTTTCCTTCCCGTACACCATTAATATATTTCCCGGAAGCGATCTTTTTTCCTTTGATATCATACATGAACCATTGCCCATGTAATTTCCCCTTGAGCAAATAGCCTGTTTGTGCTATTTCCCCATTGTCATGGAAATATGTGGCCTGAACCATTTTCCCCACTTGTTCGAATGTCGGTTTATTATCTTGTGAAAACATATAAACCGAAAACATCATCGCCAAAAGTAATACTGCTGTCTTCATAATACATGGGTTTGTCAATTAAACACTTAACATTAACGATACAAATATACAATTTATTGAGTGAATTATATACTTTATTTTTACAATTAGTTTACATTAATTTTACATATGCAATGTAAAAAATTGATTTTTAAGTATTTATGACTTTTATCATATTCTCGGTTAATATATCAAAATGTATGAACGGTCTAAAAAACCGTATAAACGGCAAGATTACTTTGGCCAAATTTAGTTGCCTCAACCAAGGGGAACATCTTACCTTTGCCCCCATTAAAGCGCAATTATGTACAGAAGTCATACCTGTGGGGAACTTGGAATGAAGGACAACAGTAGGGAAGTGACCCTAAGCGGTTGGGTTCAAAAAGTCCGTGACAAAGGTTTTGTGGTTTGGATAGATCTACGAGACCGGTACGGCCTTACACAGCTGGTTTTTGATGAAGAGCGGACTCCAAAGCAACTATTGGAGCAAGCCAGAGGAATAGGCAGGGAGACCGTTATCCAGGTTTCTGGAACTGTAATAGAACGGGCTTCTAAAAATCCGAATATGGCCACCGGAGAAATAGAGGTATTAGTGCAAAAGCTTGTGATCTTAAATGAAGCGATGCTCCCTCCGTTCACCATCGAAGATGAGACCGACGGCGGCGACGACCTCCGTATGAAATACCGATATCTGGATATCAGAAGAACTCCGGTTAAAAACAACCTTGTCTTTAGACATAAGGTGACCATGGAAGTACGAAAATATCTTTCTTCACAGGGGTTCATTGAGGTGGAGACCCCTTATCTGATCAAATCCACTCCTGAAGGAGCCCGCGACTTTTTAGTGCCTAGCCGAATGAATGAAGGACAGTTCTATGCCCTTCCCCAATCTCCCCAAACCTTTAAACAACTATTGATGGTAGGGGGATTGGACAAGTATTTCCAAATTGTGAAGTGTTTTCGGGATGAAGATCTCAGGGCGGATCGACAACCAGAGTTCACCCAAATCGACTGCGAAATGGCCTTTGTAGAACAGGAAGATGTTTTAGCGACTTTTGAAGGGTTGACGAAACATCTGCTCAAGGAAATCAAAGGGATAGCGTCAACCGATTTCCCTCGAATGACCTATGACGAGGCCATGCAACGCTACGGCAATGACAAGCCGGATATCCGTTTCGAAATGGAGTTTGGGGAGCTAAATGCGGTAGCCCAACATCGGGAGTTCAATGTGTTCAATTCGGCCGAATTGGTAGTGGGTATCGCCGTTCCCGGAGCGGCCACTTTTACCCGTAAAGAGATAGATGCTTTAACCGACTGGGTAAAACGCCCACAGGTAGGTGCCAAAGGAATGGTCTATGTAAAATGTAACGAAGATGGTTCCTTTAAATCCTCGGTAGACAAATTTTATGAGCAGGAAGATTTGGTCAACTGGGCCGAATTGACCCGGGCAGAAGCGGGAGACTTGATTCTTGTGCTTTCAGGAGAAACGAACAAAACACGTGCCCAGCTCAGTGCCCTGCGGATGGAACTAGGGGAACGTCTCGGATTACGAAAACCTGATGAATTTGCCCCCCTATGGGTGGTCGATTTTCCGTTGTTGGAATTGGATGAGGAAACCGGCCATTACCATGCGATGCACCATCCGTTTACCTCCCCCAAACCAGGACAATTGGATCTCCTGGATTCCGATCCGGGTGCAGTGCGCGCCAATGCCTATGATTTAGTGTTAAACGGGAACGAAATTGGCGGAGGCTCCATTCGTATCCATGACAAAGCAACCCAGGCCATCATGTTCAAGCATCTTGGTTTTACCCCCGAGGAAGCCAAGGCACAATTTGGCTTTTTAATGGAGGCCTTCCAATACGGTGCCCCTCCCCATGGTGGGATAGCCTTTGGTTTGGATCGATTAGTAGCTATTTTGGGTGGGCAGGAAACCATTCGGGATTTTATCGCCTTTCCTAAAAACAATAGTGGTCGGGATGTGATGATCGATGCGCCGGCGACTATAGATACGGAGCAACTTAAAGAGTTACATCTTAAGTTAGATTTGTAAATCTGTGTACAGCCTACTTCGGAATACAATTTCGGACGAAAGCCTTTCTTTGTATTCCTGGGAAACGAAGTCCTTTAAGAATCTCAAAAAAAGCTACCTTTAATTGTATGAAGAAGTGGCTGAAAATAGCGTTGTTTATTTTTTTGGGTGGTATTCTTGTAATTGCCGGGGTCATCGGTTATAGTTACTATAAATATTGGGGACGATTTACAGCGGATAAAGAACAGTATCCACATAACGTGGAATACATCGATCCTGAAAAAGCGCTTTACGGCAAAGGGTTTCAGGCTTGCAACGAAGATGGAATTGCTCAATACTATAATCCGGAACGGGCTACCAATAGCAAAGGCAAGAACGGATTAAGAAAATTTATCATGTCCAACTATAGTAACAAGGGATATTCGGACTCGGGCTACCTAAATATCAGATTTGTTATAAACTGCAAAGGAGAAGCAGGCAGGTACATAATCCATGAGAACACTCTTGATTTAGAGCCTACTGAACTGGATAAAGACATGACTGATCAGCTTTTTACTTTGACAAGGCAACTTAAAGATTGGAACCCGGTCTACTTTCGCGAAAAAAAATGGGATTCGTACATGTATATATCATATCGCATAGAAAATGGAGAGATTATTGAGATATTGCCTTAGTTATCTTTGTGTTGCCACCCTATTTTCATGCAATGAAAACTCCTCGGATTTTAGTTCAGAAGAGCGAAGAGCATTAGCGGAACAAGTTTTTTCAGAAGGCTCTCATTTACCGCAAGGATCCTCAAAAAGTATGACTCGGATTGCTCGGGCAATTGAAATCGATTCTACTTACGCAGAAGCTTTAAGAGAGCATTCGGTAGCCTATTTAAAGCGGGGTATGCCTCATAAATGGAAGCCGTGGTTTAACAGAGCGGTATACCATGATCCCCAAACCTGGCAGCCCTGGCGGGGTTATCTTTACCTTTGGTTTTACCGGGATTACGAGAAAGCCATTGCAGATTTTAATGCTTCCGACACCCTTACGCCTTACATCGATTATCCCCAGGGGCATAGTGTCGACTATTGGAGGGGGATTGCCTATCTGGGTTTAAAAGACTATCAAAACAGTATTGCTTTTTTCGATAAGCATATACTAAAAGAAACCGAAGACTCCGGAGAAGATTGGGTAGAAATTAATGCATTTTTATATAGGGGTATTGCCTATATGAAAGCCAAAGATTCCATAAAGGCGCTGGAGAACTTTGATAAGGTTATTCACTACTTTGAAAAATCGGCAGATGCAAAATATTGGAAGGCGCGGATTATGAATCATGCCGGAGAAAAAGAGAAGGCCTTAGCACTTGCGAATCAGGCGGAACAGGATTTCAATGAAGGCTATTTCAACAATCGCCCCTACGTGGAAACTTTGTTTCAGCTATATCCGGAGGATTTCGAGGTTTTGATACAATCCATCCAAGAATAAATTTGGAAGCTTCTTAGTAAACTCTATGCCTGACACAAAACAGCTCTTCAAAAAATTCCTTAAATGGCGATATAAAAATATCTCCAACAAGACTTTTGTGCATCTCATGAGTGTACTGATCGGTTTTTTGGCCGGTCTTGTCGCAGTCACCTTAAAAAATACGACCTATTTTATTGAAGCCTTACTTGAAGCAGGCATTGTTTTTTCCGAAAACCAGCTGTACTTTGTTTTACCGGTAATCGGGCTGACTTTGGTGTATCTCTATGTAAAGTATATCAACAAACATCCACTGGGCCACGCTATTTCTTCAATAATGTTCTCCTTGTCCAAAAACAAGGGGATGCTGAAGGTTCGAAAGATCTATACCCCGCTGCTTACTGCCCCAATAACCGTAGGTTTTGGGGGTTCCGTGGGATTATTAGGCCCTGCGGTAGAATCAGGAGCCGCTGTGAGCTCTAACCTCAGCAAGTTGTTTCACCTCGATTCCAAAACCCGCTCCTTACTGATTGCCTGCGCTTCTGCAGGTGCTATCGCTTCCATTTTCCAATCGCCCATAGCGGCTATCGTCTTTGCCGTTGAGGTATTCAGTCTGGATCTTACCATGCTCTCTGTACTTCCTTTGCTGCTGGCTTCGATTTCAGGAGTGCTTACCTCCTATTTTTTCCTGGGCAACGAGAATTTGTTCAGTTTTTCGTTGTCGGAAGGATTTCTTTTAAAAGACACCCTGTTTTATGTATTGCTAGGTCTGGGAACGGGTATGGCGTCCGTGTATTTTACCAAAATGTATTTTGGCATACAGCATCTTTTTAAGCCTTTCAAAAGCCCCAAATACAAACTGCTCGTAGGGGGAATTGCTATAGGCATCATGCTTTATTTTATCCCGCCCCTTTATGGGGAGGGCTTTGGATTTATCAACAATTTATTGGACGGGAACACTGCTGCAGCTCTGGGTACAACGCCATTTGATCCGTACATGGACAATGTATGGGTGATCATTGCTTTATTATTTGGGATTACGCTTTTTAAAGCCATTGCGATGACTACTACTTTTGCCGCGGGGGGTGCAGGAGGTGTTTTTATCCCCACTATGGTTATGGGAAGTGCACTGGGTAATGTAGTAGCCAAGCTTGTAAATAACCTTGGGTTCGGATTTGAGGTTAATGAAAGTAACTTTACCCTTATTGGTATGGCGGGACTAATTGCGGGGGTTATCCATGCCCCCCTAACCGCTATTTTTCTTATAGCTGAAATTACTGGAGGCTACCAACTTTTTGTTCCCTTAATGATCACCGCCTCTATCTCCTACCTTATCACGAAGAACGTACTGGACTACACTATTTACACTAAAGAATTAGCGGAACAAGGTGCCCTTTTAACGCATAATAAGGACCAGGCTGTGCTTACCCTGATGAAAATGGACAAGATTATTGAAAAGGACTTTAGCCCCGTATCCCCCGATATGACGCTGGGCGAGCTGCTATACCAATCGGTTTCTAAATCAACTCGTAATCTGTTTCCTGTACTCGACGAAGAGAAAAAAATGGTCGGTATTATTATTTTGGATGATATCCGGGAGTTTATGTTTGATACTACTCGCTATGATACGATGTTTGTTCGTGACTTTATGCATGCCCCCCCGGAGCACATTTTCCAGGGAGCGGATTCCATGCAGCAGGTAATGCGAAAATTTCAGGATAGTGGTGCCTGGAATCTTCCTGTTATTAAAGACGGGAAATATGTAGGGTTTATTTCTAAATCCAAATTACTTACTGCCTATAGAAGAAAGCTAATTGATTATTCTCCTTAACCATGAAATTCAAACACTTTATTGTGCTCATCGTCCTTGGGTCTTTTGTAGCTATCATTTATGGGTTTAGCATAAAAAAAGACAACGAAACTTTAGCCCACAAATACATTGGATTGGGAACCGTAGGCCTATTTTTGGTGGCGATGCCCTTGTTCCTCATCAAGGAGAGCAAAGGAAAAAAAATGAAGGATTATATGCTCACTAAAGAAAACATTAAGAAAATGCAAGAGAAAGAGGGAAAAAAGGCTGAAAATCAATAATTTTTGACAAAAAATAAAGCCCTGCTAACCTATGCGGATTTAAAAAGAAGTATTTTCGCATTTTAACACTTATTTTTTTTTGATGACTGGTACAGTAAAATTTTTCAATGAATCCAAAGGTTATGGCTTCATCACCAACGACGAAACCGGGAAAGACATTTTTGTTCATGTCACTTCATTGAACGGAATGGAATTAAGAGAAGGGAACAAAGTAGAATATCTTGAAGAAGAAGGAAGAAAAGGAAAGGTCGCCGCACAAGTACGGTTGATCGACTAACTATATTTTATTTTGAGAGTTTTGAAAACCCTGGCTAAAGCCGGGGTTTTTAGTTGAGATTGCGTTTCTGGATAAAAAAGCGCTTTAGAAGTTCCGCCGCCTCTCCTTCCAGAATACCTCCTGTTACCTCCGTTTTAGGGTGCAAGGTAGTGCCCATCACCATAAACCCTCTTTCCAAATCCGAAGCACCATATACAATTCTGGAGATTTGACTCCAGTACAACGCCCCGGCACACATTTGACATGGTTCAAGGGTAACATAAAGGGTACAGCCATGCAGGTACTTCCCCCCCAGAAAATTAGCCGCAGCAGTAATCGCTTGCATTTCGGCATGTGCAGTAACATCATTCAATTTTTCGGTGAGGTTGTGTGCACGGCCAATTATCCTATTATTTACGACTATTACCGCACCCACCGGTACCTCTCCGATCTCAAAAGCGGCTTGCGCTTCTTGCAGTGCTTTTCTCATAAAATAATTGTCGTCAAAGGGATTTACCATAGGAGAACAGCTTAGGGCACAATACTAGGGATTAATACCATTGAAAACAATAAAGCCCTACTGAAAATTGGAAAGCCTTTTAAAAAGGCCACAACAATCGCACTCCGCATTGAATAGTTAAGACCTCGACTTGTAGTTATCAAAATGGAAATAATGTAGTTTTGCCAGGTGTTCCCATACCGTAATGGATAGAATATTACAAGACATAAACCTTCCAAAGGATGTAAAAAAACTTCCCAGGGAAGACCTTCCCCAACTTGCGGAGGAGCTCCGGGAATTCATAATCAATGTTGTGGCAGCTAAAGAGGGACATTTAGGTGCCAGCTTAGGGGTTGTTGAACTCACGATAGCATTACATTACACCTTTGATTTCTCTAAGGACAGGCTGATCTGGGATGTAGGACACCAGGCGTATGGTCACAAAATACTGACCGGTAGAAAAGATATTTTTGACACCAATCGCCAATTGGGCGGTATAAGCGGATTTCCTAAACGGGAAGAAAGTGAGTATGATCATTTTGGCACCGGGCACAGCTCTACCTCAATTTCAGCTATTTTAGGAATGGCTATTGCTTCCAAATTAAAGGGGGAGAAGCACCTGGAACATATCGCAGTTATCGGGGACGCGTCCATTGCAAGCGGAATGGCTTTTGAGGGCTTGAATCATCTTGGGGTTACCGATGCAAATGTGCTGATCATTCTAAATGACAATGCTATTGGTATTGACCCCAGTGTAGGTGCCTTGAAAAAATACCTCACGAATGTCAAGCAAGGAAAAGCGAAAGAAGAAAACGTTTTTGAATGTCTGAACTTAGCCTATTCCGGTCCGGTGGATGGGCATGACCTTAACGCGCTTTTAGCAGCGCTCCAACACCTAAGGCATGAAAGGGGGCCCAGGCTTTTACATGTCATTACCACAAAGGGCAAGGGATTGCAAAAAGCTGAAGAAAACCAGGTAGTATACCATGCCCCTGGAAGATTTAATGCCGAAACGGGGGAGCGCCTGGGCAAAATAACCGAACAACAACCTCCAAAGTTCCAGGATGTTTTTGGACATACATTGGTGACCCTGGCAAAGGAAAACGAGAAAATTGTGGGTATTACCCCGGCAATGCCTACTGGGAGCTCCTTAAAATTTATGATGCAAGCCCTCCCTGATCGCGCTTTTGATGTAGGTATCGCCGAGCAGCACGCCGTGACCCTATCCGCGGGAATGGCCGCCCAGGGAATGGTTCCTTTTTGTGCCATTTATTCCACTTTCCTGCAACGGGCCTATGACCAGATCATTCACGATGTAGCGCTTCAAAAATTGCCTGTTGTTTTTTGCCTGGATCGTGCAGGTCTTGTGGGTCAGGATGGCCCAACCCATCATGGGGTATTTGACCTGGCGTATCTACGATGCATTCCAAACCTGATCGTATGTGCTCCGATGAACGAGGTCGAGCTTCGTCATCTCATGTTCACGGCTCAAAAAAGATTGGACGGCCCCATGGTAATCCGCTATCCACGAGGAAGAGGAGTCACCCTGGATTGGGAGCAACCTTTTTCGGAGCTAGCTATTGGCAAAGGAATTGTTTTAAAGGAAGGAACCAGGATTGCCATACTATCCCTGGGTCCCTTGGGAAATGAGGTGACTGCACTGTTAAACGATTGGGATAGCCCATCCGAAATCGGTCATTACAATATGCTTTTCCTTAAACCTCTGGACGAGGACCTTCTCCACCGGGTTTTTCGCAAGTACAATCATGTCATAACCATAGAAGACGGCTGTGAAATAGGTGGATTTGGTGCTTCCGTCCTGGAGTTTGCAAATCAAAACAGCTATACTACGCCCATAAAACCATTTGCGGTTCCAGATACTTTCATCCCACATGGGACCGTAGAGGAACTGCATGAGCTCTGTGGGCTTACCAGCAATCACCTAAAGCGCTACATTGAAACTATCCAGTAATTTTATTGTACTACTCGCTGTTTTTCACAGCTTTTTGGCTGTGGGCCAGGTTATTCCTGACCCGAACGAAACACCACAAGATTCTCTTGTGGTTGACACTTTGGTAATACGCTGGACGCAGGAAAAAATCAAAATTATTCCAAGAGGCGTGCGTAGAATAGTTCCAAAAAGCACCTTAAATAGGGTAAAGCCATTTACACAAAAGCCTCGCGGATATACCCCCCAACTCTTTTGGACCCGTGAAAACATTTTTGGCCTTAATATCAATGAAGTTGCATTTGTCAATTGGAACGCTGGGGGAGATAATTCCATATCTGCATTAGCTAACCTGGTATTCATAAGAAACTATAAGTTCCGCTATCTCTCCTGGGAGAACGAATTGCGTTTGCGCTATGGTATTAATGCCCAGGAAGGTAGAGCGCTCAGAAAAACGGAAGACCTGATTCGCCTGTCTTCCACCTTCGGATTCAGAAAAGATACCTTGACGAACTGGTTTTATTCCGCTAAATTTAAGTTTAATACCCAGTTCTCCAATGGATTCAATTACCCGGATAGGGATACTCCCATTTCCAGGTTTATGGCCCCGGGGTATTTGTTCTTTGGGGCGGGAACCTCTTACATCCTTCCGGACAATTCCTTCAATACCTATATTTCTCCCTTAACCTTAAAAGCTACTTACGTTTTGGATGAAGACTTATCCAATAGAGGTGCTTTTGGAGTTGATCCTGGTAAAAGGGCATTTACAGAACTTGGATTTCTGATCACCCAGGAATGGACTAAAGAAGTGTTTCGGAATATCACCGTCAATCATCGGATTAATCTATACACGGATTACATCCGAAGCTTTGGAAATATCGATATAGATTGGGAACTCAACTTTTTGCTAAAGGTCAATAACTTTATTAGCGCCAACATTGGCACCCATATCATTTACGATGATGATATTAAATTTGATGAAGTTTTAGATGCAACAGGTGCGGTCATTGATCCGGGTATCCCAAGAATCCAATTCAAACAAGTGCTTGGGATAGGTATAGATTATAAATTCTAAAATTGCCTTCCCAATATTTTGTTACTCAATTGCACGGCATTACTATCAGAAAGCCCGGCAACAAAACTGGAGATCCTCAACAACCTTCGATAAAGGGATTCTTCCGAAGTTCCGAACGGTTCCGGAAGCGTTCTCAACAAAAGTCGATCGTAGCTATTTTCCACACCTTTATTCTGATGTACCAGCGCCTTGGTATAACTCCCAAGGATCGTAGCGATCACCTTATAGCCAGCTAGCTCTCTTTCTACCACCTCTTGTGAGCGGTACACTTTTTCCACACTTATTTTGATAATATCTTCTATTTGGGGTTTGAATGCACTTTTTTCCAAGAGCGGAACGGCTAACTGACCAGTGCGAATCGCTTCTTCATGCTCCATAAAAATATGAGCAGCCTCAGCTACCAAAACACTAATGGATAACGCCCGCAAATAGGCCAGGCGGTCGCTGGTATGCGCTAAGGCATAATATTTTTTGGTGTCTATTCGATCTTTGACCAATTTGATCAAATATTCCAATGCAAAATCCTCAGGGATCAACCCCAGATTAATACCATCCTCAAAATCAATAATCGTGTAGCAAATATCATCTGCCGCTTCCACCAAAAAGGTTAAAGGATGTCTGTGAAAACGTATTTCACTTCCTTGTTTTTGTTGTAGCCCCAGTTCCTGAGCCACTTCCAAAAAGAAATCCTGTTCCGATTGAAAAAAGCCGTATTTCTTATCAGATATATGTTTTGAGGGTCGTTTTGGCAAGGAGGCCTTGGGATATTTTGTAAATGCCCCTAAAGTGGCATAGCTTAACCGAAGTCCTCCCGGCACCCCTTTCCTTGACTCCGTGAGTAATCTAAACCCGTTAGCATTACCTTCAAAGTCCCACAAATCCTGGCGTTCCGCTGCAGTCAACTGAGAACTATATTGTGCTCCCTCCCCATCTTTAAAAAAGTGCCCAATGGCCTTTTCCCCGCTATGACCAAAGGGAGGATTCCCAATATCGTGTGCTAAGGCCGCTGCAGCCACAATAGAACCGAAATCGTTAAACCGATACCCGAGATCGGTGTACAGCTCGGGATATTTCTTCAGTAACTGCTGCCCTACTATTCTCCCTAAACTTCTTCCCACTACGGATACCTCCAGGCTGTGTGTTAACCGGGTATGTACAAAGGTCGGCTTAGTCCCTGCGAAAATTGGAAGCGGCATCACCTGTGTTTTATCTTGTAAACTTCGAAAGGATGAAGAAAAAATGATCCTGTCGTAATCTACCTCAAATCCAAGTCGGGTCTCATCTTGGGCTAAACGTGATCGTTTTTTGGTATCTCCATATCGTTTTAAGGACAATAACTGCTGCCAATCCATTGCTCAAATTTATCCCCGCAAGATACATTTTTAGGGAAGCAATCCGACTGAATTAAAGTCCATAAATTACTATTTGTTCACCATGGAATTAACATCAACATAACTATTCCTTAACCTTACTTTCTTTTCTTTGCAACTTTTAAGAAGTGATGTTTAGAACTGTTGTCTTTCTTGCTTTCATTGTTGGTCAATTGGCGTTTAGTCAGTCGCCGGGTGCCATCTACGGAAGAATTACCGATGGCAATGCTCCTGGGGAACCTTTGCTTTTTGCCACTATTAGCTTGAAGGATGCCAAAACCACAGTGCAGACCGATTTTTATGGCAATTTTGAAATTACTGGTTTGAATGCCGGTTCCTACCATCTTGAAATCAATTATTTGGGTTATGAACCCAGGAAAGTAACCATTGAAGTGAAATCCGGGGAAGTTGCCCTTATTGAAGAGGCACTGCAAGTGATGTCAACGCATACTGAAAGTTTGTTATTATCGGAGGCCAGCACCACGGCAATCAAAGTAGGTGATAAAACGGCAAAAGACGGAGAATAGCTTTCCTTTTATTTTGAGAATTCGCTAGGTCTATCCCTTCTATTGAAAAACACATCACTTTTCATAACTTTATTTTAACATCTCAAAGGAATTATAGTAGCATTTTTGCTTACTTTGAAATGCTGATATGGGCGAGAACATTTACATTTTTATGGTCATTGCTTTGGGAATCCTGGCAGTGACAGACTTAGTAGTTGGGGTTAGTAATGATGCGGTTAACTTCCTCAATTCCGCCTTGGGTTCCAAAGCTATTTCTTTCAGGACCATAATGATCGTAGCCAGTATCGGTATCGCTTTTGGCGCCATGTCCTCCAGCGGTATGATGGAGGTAGCACGGAAGGGTATCTTTAATCCTTCGGAATTTGTCTTTGCCGAAATTATAATCATTTTCATGGCGGTAATGATTACGGATGTGCTCTTGTTAGATTTCTTTAACACCCTGGGCATGCCTACCTCCACTACAGTTTCTATTGTTTTTGAGTTGTTGGGAGCAGCTGTGGCTATAGCTTTAATAAAAGTTGCAGCAAACGGAGGAGGTATTGAGGCGTTGGGAAGTTATATCAACACCGAAAAGGCCACCGAAATCATTTTGGGAATATTGCTTTCGGTAGCCATTGCCTTTACCATCGGTGCTATAGTGCAGTTCTTTTCCCGGATTTTGATCTCTTTCAATTTTAAGACACAGCCCAAGTGGGTGGGATCTGTTTTCGGTGGTTTGGCTATTACTGCCATCATTTACTTTATCCTTGTAAAAGGACTGAAGAGTGCTGCTATTTTTAGTGGCGCGTTGTTAGAGTTCGTTGCACTTCAACCTGAACTTTTTATCCTTATCAACTTTGTGCTTTGGAGCCTGGTGTCTTTGATCCTTACTTCCTACTTCAAGGTTAATGTTTACCGGGTGATCATTACCTTGGGAACCTTTGCCCTGGCGATGGCTTTCGCAGGGAACGATTTGGTAAACTTTATCGGTGTCCCCATAGCGGCATTGCAATCGTTTCAGGCTTGGCAGGAATCGGGCATAGCGGCGGAAGTATATTCCATGCAAGGTTTATCTGCCGCTGTACAAACACCGACGTATCTTTTATTAGCTTCCGGGATCATTATGATCCTTACGCTATGGTTTTCGACAAAAGCACGGTACGTAACCGAAACCGAAATTAACCTGGCAAGGGAAGGGGAAGGCGAGGAACGTTTTCAACCCAACTTCCTATCCAGACAGATTGTGAAGTTTTCAATACGCGCCTTCGATAGTTTGGGGGAAGTATTCCCGAATTCCCTTAAGTCCAAAGTCAATCGGCGTTTGGAAAAACCTATGGTGTATATCCCGAAAGGTAAACAACACGAACAACCGGCTTTCGATATGGTACGAGCTTCCGTAAACCTAATGGTAGCCAGTGTCCTCATCTCTATTGCCACTTCTATGCGATTGCCACTTTCTACCACCTATGTTACCTTCATGGTAGCAATGGGCACCTCACTTGCTGATAGGGCCTGGGGAGCGGAGAGTGCGGTATACAGGGTGGCCGGGGTATTAAATGTTATTGGAGGATGGTTTTTCACGGCAATTTGTGCCTTTGTCTCCGCCGCAACAATCGCCTATTTGATCCATCAGTTTGGTTTGGTAGCGATTATCTTGCTTTTGGTTTTTGCAGCGGTTCTATTACTCAGAAACTACCTGTCACACAATCGAAAAAACCGGGAATACAAGGTGGAAGACATTTTGAGAAAGGCAGAAAGTAGCTCGATACAGGGAGTTATTGAAGAAAGCGCCACTACGATCGCTAATGTGGTAAATAGAAGTAACACCATATATACCGGAGCGATCAATGGGTTGGCCAAGCACAATCTGGACAACCTGAAGAAAAACAATAAGGGGGTGGTTAAGCTTTCCAAAGAGATCGATAATTTAAAAGACAATGTTTTTTATTTCATTAAGAACCTGGATGATGCCAGTGTAGGAGGGGCAAGTAACTTCTATATTACCCTGTTAAGTGTATTACAAGATCTTGCGCAGTCCTTGGAATACATCTCAAAACTGAGCCATACGCATGTGATCAATAATCACAAGAAGTTAAAATACAATCAGATCAAAGAGCTAAAACACTTGGATCAGGAATTGGAAGAACTGCTTGGGAATACCTCAACCACTTTCGAGGACCGCTCGTTTGGCCGTATTGTGGGCATGCTTAACACCAAAGACCATTACTTAGACCTGATTTCACAAAAAATGGAAAAACAGGTAGCAAGGACCCGTACCGAGGAATCGAGTCCAAAAAACACCACACTCTATTTTTCTATTTTAACAGAGACAAAGGATATCATAAAGACCATCATGAAATTGTTGGAATTGTATTATATTGAACATGATAGTTCTATTGAACCTGCCCGAGTAGCGAAGAAAGAACTGTAATTCTTTTTCATATGATACGTTCCCATACAATTGGCTGCATTATAGTTTTTGCCCTTTTCTCGGGAATATCCCTAGCGCAAATTTCAGGATCAGAATTACTTCAAAAAGCGATTGATTTTCATGACCCGGATGGAAATTGGAACAACTTTCAGGGAGCTTTTGAAGTGACCATGCAATCGCCTAAAACCAGCGAAAGGATCAGCAGGATCATGATCGATTTGCCGCAACAGGTTTTTAACCTGGATGTGCGCAAGGATGGGGATTCTTATGCTTACAATATCGAAAGGGAGCATTGTGAAATTTTGTTGAATGGGTCATCCACAATTTCTAAGGAAGATTTAGAAAAGTTCTGGTTGAGTTGCGAAAGGGGAACGATGTATCGCGATTACTATACCTACCTCTATGGGTTACCTATGAAATTGAAAGACAATGGCACTATAATTCACGATAAAGTAGTAACCAAAACCTTTAAGGGAAAGGAGTACCTGATTCTTAAGGTAACATACGATCAAGAGGTGGGAGAGGATACATGGTATTTCTACTTCGATCCGAAAACCTACGCCATGGAAGTTTACCAGTTTTTCCATGATGAATCTAAAAATGATGGGGAATACATTGTATTGAAAGATATAGAAGAGATCAATGGGATTAAGATGCCTAAAATCCGGGAATGGTACTACAACAAAAATGACGAGCATTTAGGCACCGATATCTTACATCCATGGGGGTCGTAAAAGATCATTTACTATTAGGGCTATTCTTAAGCTCCCTTATCGGGTTATTTGGCCAAAACATGGAAAAAGAATGGATGTTAGGGCCTTTCCACAGACCACCAAATGCATCCCCAATACTTACCAAAGACACCTTAAGCACTTTTTTTGATCCGCTCCTGGAGCAAACCGTTTCCTGGGAGTCTATGGCTACCTTTAACCCTGCCGCCATTGTCCGCTCCGATACGATTTTTGTACTCTACAGAGCAGAAGAAAAATTGGGAGACAAAGAAATTGGTGGGCACCGTTCCAGAATTGGAATGGCCTATTCCACGGACGGTATAAACCTCATGAAAAAACAAACTCCGGTCCTATATCCTTCTCGGGATAAACAGCAACAGTATGAATGGCCTGGAGGCGTGGAAGATCCCAGAGTGGTTGAGACGGAAGAAGGTGTTTACGTGTTGACCTATACGCAGTGGAACCGAAAATTTCCCAGATTGGCCGTAGCCACTTCTACTAACTTAAAGGACTGGACAAAGCACGGCTCCATATTTGAAGAGTATAAGAATGGGAAATACCATAATCAGGAAACAAAGTCCGGAGCAATCCTCACCCGACTTGAAGAAAACAAGCTTGTAGCGGCTAAAATCAATGATAAGTATTGGATGTATTTTGGAGTTCCCCATATCTGGTTGGCCCATTCTGAAGACCTGATCCATTGGATTCCATTAGAAACCCACGAAGGAAACCTCGCTCCCGTTTTAAGCCCCAGACCAGGTTATTTTGACTCCTGGCTAGTAGAAGCCGGGCCTCCGCCTATACTCACCGAAAATGGTATTGTAGTGCTCTATAATGCGGGAAACAGTCAATCCATTGGCGTTCAAGATTTGGGAAATAGAGTATATACCGGAGGGCAGGCGCTTTTCGATCCCAAAATACCGTGGAAATTACTGGATCGCTCCTCACAACCATTTATTCAGCCGGAATTTCCTTTCGAAAAATCCGGGCAATACAACGATGGAACTACCTTCATTGAAGGATTAGTGTACTTTAGGAACCACTGGTATTTGTACTACGGCACTGCGGACAGCAGGGTGGGAATGGTTTCTACAAAACAAAGGTGATTTTCCCTACCGGTAAAAGTTCATCTCATCCATATATTTCCAAACCGCCTCCGGTAGCATTGTGCGAATGTTTTTTCCTGCCTTGTGATGTTTCCGGATAAAAGTGGAAGATATTTCCATAATTGGGGCTTTTATATGCTGTATTTTTGGATGGTCTTCCAGCGCTTCCGGGATCACTCCCAAGGAAACTCTGGGATAACTGTAAATAGCGTAGTTTTTTAGAATTGCTTCATAGTTTTTCCACTTGTGAAAACTTTTTAGGTTATCCTCTCCCATAAGCAATGCAAACTGAAAATCAGATCCGTATTGCTCTTCCAAATGTAAGAGGGTATTTATCGTATAGTTGGGTTGTGGCAGATCAAACTCAATTTTACTTGCCTTTAATTTTGGATAGTCTTTTATCGCCTCGTATACCATTTGATACCGATGGTAATTATCCAGAAGGGACTGTTTTTGTTTAAAGGGGCTTCTGGGTGTAATTACCAGCCAGACTTCATCTAGATCGGAGAATTCCACCATGTGATTCGCAATCACCAAATGACCAATGTGGATAGGATTAAAGGTGCCAAAAAACAAGCCTACTTTTTTCATTCCTCCTCCGCTGATGTTACCCCTACAAAGTCAGCAACCAGTTGATGCGCCTCCTTTAAGGCGATATCCAAATCGTAATTTTTAATCACCTTATCAAATTGTGGTGCTGTGGCTAGTTCAACTGAGGCTTTGGCAATACGCATATTAATTTTATCATCGCTTTCAGTGCTTCGCTTTTTTAACCGAATTTTCAGCTCATCTACACTGGGCGGTTTCACAAAAACGGCAAGGGTCTCTTTTGGGAATTTCCGTTTAATTCGTAGTCCCCCAGCCACATCAATGTCAAAAATTACATTTTTACCAGCAGCCCAAAGGCGTTCTACCTCACTTTTTAATGTGCCGTAAAAGCTATCGCGATAGACTTCTTCCCACTCCAGGAAATCGCCTTTTTTAATATGCTGTTTAAACTCCGAATTGGTCATAAAGTAATAGTGCTCCCCCTCCTTTTCCTCGGTTCTTCTGGGGCGGGAGGTGGCGGAGATGGAAAACGCCAGGTTTAACTCCGGTTGTTCCAGAAGATAGCGGACAATAGTCGTTTTACCACTACCGGAAGGGGCTGAAAACAGGATGAGTTTCCCTCCTTTACTCATAGGACGTTCAATAGTTGCTCCTTAATTTTCTCTAACTCATCTTTCATTTGCACCACCAACTGCTGCATTGGCGCAAAATTCGCTTTCGAACCAATAGTATTTATTTCTCTTCCTATTTCCTGACTTATGAATCCCAGCTTTTTCCCGTTGGACTCCTTAGTATCAAGTGTGGTTTCAAAATAGTTCAAATGGTTTTTTAGACGCACTTTCTCTTCGGTGATATCATACTTTTCCAGGTAGTAGATCAATTCCTGTTCAAACCTATTGGTATCCACCTCAACCTGTAGATCATTTACGGCCTTTTCCAGCTTCTCCCGAACGTTTTCCAGCCGCTCCGGATCCATTTCAATCACCCGCTGCAACAACTCCTTGAGTAATTTCAAACGCAATTTAAATTCCTGATTCAATACCTTTCCTTCTTCTTCCCGAAATAACAATAAGGCCTCCAGTGCCTGCTGCAGTCCCGTTTTTATTGCCAAATACTCCGCTTCATCAAGCTCATCCTTATCCGTTTTTAAAGTATCCGGCATACGAAGTGCCAGCTCTAGTAGCTTTATAGCGTCCCCATCCGCAATTTTCCCCAGCTGCTCCATATATCTTTTTACAACACCCTCATTGATCTCTGCCGTTGCTTCTTCTCCAGTTATTTCTACATACATTCCAAAATCCACTTTCCCGCGGACCAGTCGTTCCGCCAAAAGTTTTCGAAATTCGATCTCTTTTTCGCGATAGCCCTGAGGAATCCGGGCATTGATATCCAGGTTTTTGCTATTAAGTGACTTTAATTCTATGGTAATTTTTTTTGTGGGAAGCTGTATACTTTGCTTACCATAGCCGGTCATGGATAAAATCATAGGGTGTATCTACTTTAGGCAAAGGTAGGGAAATCGAAGTTCCAACTCATCAGCCTAGGGATTTCAACGGTTGATACAGCAACTAGTCCAATTCCCTAACCCAAATATTACGGTAACTTACCCTGCTGTTATCTCGATGATCCTGCAAGCGAATTGGGGCTTTCCCGTGGGGTTCATTCTTTGGCCAACCTATATATTCTGTGGTTCCCTGAATCTCGAAATGATCTTGAATCAAGACGCCATTGTGCAAAACAGTAATGGTAGCCGCTTTGGTTTTTACCCCTGCATCATCAAATTCGGGAGCATGGTAAATAATATCATAGGTATTCCATTCTCCGGAGGGTCTTGAAGCCATCGCATAGGGAACGGATTGTTTGTAAATGGCTCCAACCTGACCATTTACATAGGTCTTATTGTCATTGTTGTCCAAAACTTGTACCTCATACCTGTTCTGTAAAAACACCCCGCTATTGGCCCTACTTTGGCCTTTACCCTGAATTTTGGAAGGAGAGCGCCATTCCAGGTGAAGCTGTATATTTTCAAAATTTCGCCTGGTCTGGATATCCCCCGTTTTATCTTTCACGGTCATACTTCCATCAGCATTTAAAACCCATTTCACCTCTGTACTGTCCACAGCGCTTGTCCATTCATCAAAATGTTTCCCGTTAAAAAGAACGATCGCATCGTCCGGGACACCATTAGCATCAATACTTACTTTGGGGGGGATAGGATTAAATAGTTCCGTTTCTTCAGGTTTTGTAGGGCCTTCATCCTGAATCGACACTCGATTATCTTCTAACCCTGACTTCTTTTCCGGGATGGGCTTGCAGCCTACTACGGCTGCAAACAATACAACAATACAAATGGTCAAACGCACCTTATAATTTTTTGATTTTAATATTTCGATAGGCTACAATATCCCCATGATCCTGCAGTCCGATTTTTCCTTTAGGGTATTTTCCAAAGCCTACCCAATCCGCAAACTTAGAATTCGCCACCATCTTGTCCCACTCAGGGCCGTGTAATGGAAACGCTACAATTTCCTCCCCGTTACACACTACCTGACCTTTGTTAACTGTATGATCCACCGTTAAAACTATCGTATTCCATTCGCCTGCAGGCTTTACCACTTTTTTTGATGGCGCTACCATGTCGTATAGTGCTCCCGCCTGGTGGGTAGTACCATTCTTTGCATCAGGATGTCGCTCATCATCCAGCACCTGAATTTCGGGACCTGTTTCGTAGGGCTGTCCAAATTTTTCGTCCTCGAAAACACCCCAGAAAATACCACTATTACCGCCCTTTGACACTTTCCATTCCAGGGACAGGACAAAGTTTTTATATTCCTTATCTGTCACAATATTGAAGCTCATTCCTTTTTTTCCTCGCTTCGGAGGATAGAACACCATTGCTCCATCTTCTAATTTCCAGAGGTCTTTTATTTCTCCTGCATTGTAAAAATGCCATCCTTCAAAAGAAGTTCCATCAAAAAGGACCTCCCAATCCTCTTGCTGATCATTAATGTCATTTTGCGCCATAGATTGGGTAATTTTCATTTCCTGTTTAGCTGTGCTACCAACAGTGATAGTTAAAAGCAACAGTAGCATAGCAATGGTTCCGGTTAATTTGATAATCCAAGTATCTTTTTCAATTGTTCCTGATCGATCTCTGCTCCGGCAAAATCATCAAAGGTCTTTTCCGTAGCTTCTATGATATGACTGGCAATAAACTTCGCCCCTTCTCTTGCCCCCTGCTCCGGACTTTTAATACAACACTCCCATTCCATTACGGCCCAAACATTACAACCGTATTGTGTTAGCTTGGAGAAAATTGTTTTGAAGTCGATCTGGCCATCACCGAGGGAACGATATCTTCCGGCACGATCCCCCCAGTCA
Organism: Flavobacteriaceae bacterium; assembly: GCA_028277085.1. Lineage (GTDB taxonomy): Bacteria > Bacteroidota > Bacteroidia > Flavobacteriales > Flavobacteriaceae > Croceivirga. The sequence continues at coordinate 3,760 of JANQHL010000277.1, read as the reverse complement.
TTATATCCGCCAAAAGCGCCCTTTTTCCCGGTTGGGTTAAACTCTGAATCTTTAACATGAAAAGACTTGATGAACTCGTGGTAATGATCGATATACGCAATATAATCCAGTTGCTGCAGCACAAAATGGCTGGGATCATACAGAATGTTTACGCGTTTGTGATTCCCCGTCGCTTCCAGGAAACGTTCAAAGGTGTCACCATCATGCAAATCTTCGCCAGGGTGTATTTCATAACAGACATCCACACCCTCATTATCAAAGTGATTGAGTATGGGCATCCATCGCTTTGCCAGCTCTTCAAACCCCATTTCAACCAGCCCGGCAGGGCGCTGTGGCCAGGGATGTGCAGTATGCCATAGTAAGGCCCCCGAAAAAGTGGCATGCGCTTTAATACCAAGGCGCCTACTTGCTGTAGCTGCTTTTTTAACAGTTTCTACAGCCCAGGCCGTTCTTTCTTTGGGCTTCCCTTTAAGGTGCTCAGGGGCAAAATTATCAAACATGATATCGTAGGCCGGATGCACTGCCACCAACTGCCCTTGTAGGTGGGTGGACAGTTCCGTAATTTCCAGGCCATAGGAATTGATCTTGCCTTTGAGTTCATCACAGTAGGTCTGACTTTCTGCAGCACTATCCAAATCGATAAGGAATTTTTCCCAGGTTGGAATTTGAATGCCTTTATACCCCAGTCCGGATGCCCATTCGCACATTCCTTCCAATGAATTAAATGGAGGGGTATTGTCCACAAATTGTGCTAAAAAAACGGCTGGCCCTTTAATTGTTTTCATGTTGTTGGATTTCACTGATTTTCCGATTAAACCACTATATTTAATACCCTATTGCGACTTCCTTCAAGTTCTGGGGAATAGCATAAATATAGCGATTCATTGAGAATTAATTCAGCTTTATGGCAAATCCAAATATTGTTTATGATGCCATTGTGGTAGGAACCGGGATAAGTGGTGGTTGGGCCGCTAAAGAACTCTGTGAAAACGGGTTAAAAACCCTGGTATTGGATCGGGGACGAATGGTAAAACATATTGAGAATTATCCCACCATGAACGATGATCCCTGGGATTATCCCTACAAAGGAGAATTGTCCGCAGAAGATCGCAAAAAGTATCATAAACAAATGCGCGTTGGATGGGCTCCTAAGGATGATATCAAGCATTTTTTTGTGAATGATCTTGAGCATCCGTATCAGGAAACCAAACGTTTTGATTGGATACGGGGTTATCATGTTGGAGGACGTTCTCTTACCTGGGGACGACAGAGTTATCGCTGGAGTGATCTTGATTTTGAGGCCAATCGTAAGGATGGGATTGCAGTAGACTGGCCGGTGCGCTACAAAGATATCGCCCCATGGTATGATAAGGTGGAGCAGTATATCGGGGTAAGCGGGGAGCTTTTGGGCCTGGCACAATTACCGGACGGTTTCTTCCAGCCTCCAATGGAATTAAACTGTGTGGAGGAAGCGCTGCAAAGCTCCTTGCGGGAGCGTTTTGATGATGGTCGATTGTTGACCATAGGAAGGGTCGCTCATATTACTGAAAACACCATTGATTTTGAAGGAAGAGGCCCGTGCCAATACCGGAATAGATGTTGGAGAGGTTGTCCTTTCGGGGGCTATTTCAGCAGTAATGCTTCAACTTTACCAGCAGCGGAGCGTACCGGAAATATGACCATACGCCCTAATTCCATAGTACATGAGGTGGTGTATGACGATACTACAAAACGGGCCATGGGAGTAAAGGTGATTGATACAGAAACAAAAGAGGCCTTAACATTTAAAGGGAAAATGGTATTTCTCTGTGCTTCGGCAATGGCGTCTGTTGGCATTTTGTTGCAATCCAAATCTAATAGATTTCCGCAGGGGATTGGTAATAGCTATGACCAATTGGGACGGAATATCATGGATCACCATTATCAATTAGGGGCTTCTGCCAAAGTTGATGGCTATCTTGACAAATACTATAAAGGTAGAAGGCCAAATGGCTTTTACATTCCCAGATTTGTGAATTTGGACGAGAAAACGAAACGGAAAAAGTTTATCAGAGGATTTGGATATCAGGGGGGAGCAAGCCGGAATAACTGGCAGCAGATGGTTGCCGAAATGGGATATGGCAAACAACTTAAGGAGGCCATTTTGCAACCGGGAGGCTGGGAAATTGGAATGACCGGATTTGGCGAAATGTTACCGTATCACGACAATCGTGTTACGCTAAGCACGGACAAAAAAGACCAATGGGGTTTACCCCAACTTGATTTTGACGTCGAGTTTAAACAAAACGAACTGGAAATGCGCAAGGCGATCAAAGAAGAAGCGGCTGCCATGTTAACCGCCGCCGGCTTTAGGGAAGTTAGCGTCTATGAAAACGAAACCGGCCCGGGCTTAGGGATCCATGAAATGGGTGGTGCCCGAATGGGGGCAAATCCTAAGACTTCCGTCACCAACAAATTCAACCAGGTACACGATGTCCCCAACATTTATGTAACCGATGGAGCCTTTATGACATCAGCGAGCTGCGTAAATCCCTCATTAACCTATATGGCATTCACCGCAAGAGCCGCCAACCATGCGGCGAAACAGTTTAAACTTGGGAAAATTTCTTAATATTGTCTTCCTATGGAAAACGCTTCTGCCCGTAGTCTTTGGGGCGACTTTTTAGATGCCCATTTAGAATTTGCCAACTGCCCTGCTCCTAAAGTCATACATTTCTGTGATAATGAAAAAGATGCCAATACCTGTGCGGAATTAGTACGCAAGGATATTAAACGTGCCACTTCGCATTCCCTGCTTGGACTACAGCTGCGTAAAGAAGCACTTCCCAAAATAGGAAATTTTGCCGTTGTGACGAACTGGAAGGGTGATGCCAAAAGCATTATCCGCACCACCAGCGTAAGGCTGGTCCCCTATTTCGCTATTCACGCGGAACACGCACGCTTAGAAGGAGAGGGCGACAAAAGCCTGGACTATTGGAAAAAAGTACATTGGGACTACTATACCCGTGAGTTAGCTCCTTTTGGCAGGAAGCCGTTGGAAAGTATGATCGTTGTTTTTGAACGATTTGAAAAGCTTTTCGCACGCTAAAAAGGGGCACAAATTGTGGCCATCGTGGTATTCTATTCGGTTCCCTCTTAATTCAAAATCAACCGGACTTCGGTTCTTTTTAGTTGGCTCTGCCTTGCCTAAAATTCAAATAGCGCAAAAAGCTAATCCAGCAACTGTGATTTTTTTAACAAATGCGCTAAAAAATTATTTAAACCCACTATTTATTTCATGTATCTTGCCATTTCCGAAAAAGCAAAAAAATAAGTATTTTCAACCTCCTTTTTTGAACCGTACTAAGAATTATATCGAATTTCCTGGAAGACCAGGAATAAAAGGATTTAAAACAAACAAAGTTTCAATAAAAACAAACCTTTATGAATGACAAAAACCCAAAAAATCAACGTAGGGACTTTTTAAAAAAATCAGGCGTAGCGCTAGCTGGAATCACCATTGTGCCAAGCCATGTGGTTGCTGGCTTTGGGTACAAGGCTCCAAGTGACAAACTGAACATTGCCGGTATTGGTGTTGGAGGCATGGGTAGAAGAAACCTTAAAAACATGAATGCCGAAAATATTGTGGCATTGGCTGATGTGGATTGGAAATATGCTGAAAGGTGCTTCAAAGACTATCCAAAAGCCAAATTATACAAAGACTATCGCAAAATGCTGGCCGAAATGGATAAGGATATTGATGCCATTATGATCTCAACTC
>JANQHL010000204.1 GCA_028277085.1 Flavobacteriaceae bacterium | reverse complement strand
CTCAACAGTAAAACCATTATTGAATTGAATATCCGTTAAGGTCTGAACTAAACCAGGGGCCTCGGGGTAAAGGCCATTCTCATCCGGTAAATAATAGTGCCTTTTTGTAGCTATTTTTTGTCCTTCCACATCTTCATAACTGTAATCAGCAATAAGAACAGGCTCACTAACCCCCATAAAGGGTAATGAAAAATAAAAGCGATCAATCAATTTGGTTTCCGGGTTTACATATAAGAGGTAAATATCGTTCTGTTCCTTTCCGGTAATCTCAGGATCGTAGGTAACCTTAACCTTGTCATAGGTGGTTCCATTATGAACTTCCTGCCCTTCAAAGGTGGCGATAGTGCCCGTGTCGTTTAACTTGTAGGGCATTACAAACCAGAAGTAATTGGCTCTTCGTAAAAAGTCTGCCACGGCAGTACCCTGCGCATCCTCATTTTTTTTCCCATTTACCAAAACTTCGGTCTTTTCTCCGTCAAAACATTGGGTAACCGTACCTTCTACATTGGGCATAACGTTAATCTCATGCTGTGTATAATGACCAAATGAAGCTTCGTTGTCGAAAATGTAGCGTTCAACAGAAAGATCCGTCTTATTGGCCTCCGGACTATGGTAGTGATAGGTAAATTGCACATCGCCCTTTTTCCATAGATCCCCCCATCCACCATGGGCAGCTTCTATTGCTGCTAAAACGGTTTCCGGTTTGGAGGTATCATATATGGGGTCTTTCGCGATTTGCTCCACCTCAACGCTGGCGGAGTCGACAGTTTTTTTGGCTTGCTCAGCACAGGACGCTGCTGCCACTAATAAAAGGGTCGCGAAAAGCTTGAAAATAGTCATCTTCATGATGTTTAACTAAGTGTTTGCTTCTTTGGACGAAAAAAGCAAAATACCTTACGGTAGTGGGCTGTATTTATAGTTTTAGGAGCTGCCCGAATTGTGCAATGTGATACCCTTGCTGGAGCACCTTGCCGCTCGCATCACTATCCGAACGCAATAGCGGATTGGTATGGTTAAAGTGAATGAAATGTATCTTTTGTTTCTCAGAAAGGGGCAGGGCTTCAAAAAGTACCATGCTCTCTTGAACAAATGGATGTGGAATTTCCGATAGATCTCGAGTATTAATTTCTTCCCCATCGAAAAAGGTAGCATCCAAAAATGCATAATCAACATTTTTGATTTCGGATAGAATATCTTTTTCCCAACGTTCCCATTTATCGATATCTGGTATGAAGAGCACCTTTTTATCCGGTCCGATGATTTTAAATCCCGCGGTTTCCGAAAATTCATCGCGATGGGGTACTTGGATGGGGACAATTTGCAAATCCCGACTGAGTTGAATGGTTTCTTCAAAATCGACTTTGATCGGAAGAATATTCCCTAGAGTGACCAACTGACTCCACGGGCCATTAGTTTCCAGAAAATACTTCATTCTGGGCAAGGTATATACGGGGACCTCATTAGCATTCATAGCTTCCTTGCCCAAATACATCAATCCTATGTAATGTCCAATATGTGCATGGGTAACGAATATGCCGCTAGGTGCTTCGGTATCTATTTGTGCTGTGGTATTCAACATTTTCAACTGCTGGGGTAGATTGGGTGTGGCTTCAAGTAAAAATGTCTTGTTGCTATTATGATCAATAAGGCCCAGTGCCACCACTTTCCTCCTGGGATCAGGTTTTTGGAATAACAGGGCGCAGCACTCCTTTCTACATCCTATGTGTGGACTACCCCCATCCTGGACAGTACCCAGAACCACTAGGGTTACTTTTGGCTCCTGGGACATAGCCACTGTGGTAAACGAAAGAAGGAGCAGCAACAAAGTATAACTGATATTCATCTTTTCCCTAGTTCGATTACTTCCAAATTACTGATTTTTTCACCGCTTATGGCAAAACGGAGCATAGTGCGTACTTGATGAAATCCGTTTTTCCCACATGCCCCGGGATTCATATGCAGTACATTGAGTTTTTTATCATGCATCACTTTTAGAATATGGGAGTGGCCGCAGATAAATACGTTGGGGGGATTATTTCGGATAGCTTCCTGTACTTTTCTATCATATCTCCCGGGATACCCGCCAATATGGGTAATCCATATCTCCATGCCTTCGCAGTAAAAACGTTGATGCTCTGGAAATTCCTTTCGAATCGCATGGTTGTCAATGTTGCCATATACAGCACGTAAAGGCTTTGAGGCACTTAATTGATCGGTGACCTCCAGACTTCCAATATCCCCTGCGTGCCAAATCTCATCGGCCTGTGAAGCGTATTTCAAGATGGTTTCATCGAGATAGCCGTGGGTGTCGGACAGGAGTAAAATTCTAGTCATTCGCTAAAATTATGCTAAAAAAAGACAGGCCGAATAGCACCGGTTTGGATTGGAGTATCTTTACCCGGAAAATTTAGGGTTTATTGCGGTATTTCATTGCATTTTCTTATCTCGGGACAGCATACCATGGATGGCAACGGCAACCTAATGCGATCACCGTACAGGAAGTTATGGAAGATGCGCTTTCCACCTTGCTGCGAGGGATTATCCCCCTGGTGGGTGCCGGGCGTACGGATACCGGGGTACATGCCAAACAAATGGTTGCTCATTTTGATTTTGGTGGCAAAATGCAACAGGCTGAGTTGGTACATCGGCTAAATGCCTATCTTCCGGAAGACATTAGTATCCATGGCATTCGGAAAGTGCACGCTGATGCCCATGCCCGTTTTGATGCTGTACAGCGGACGTACGAGTATTGGATCGTTCAAAAAAAGGATCCTTTTTTTAAGGACAGTGCGCATAGGGTGCTCCCTTCCTTATCCATAAGCGCTATGAATAAAGCGGCCAAGATCCTTCAGGAGTACAATGATTTTGAAAGTTTTTCCAAAGCGCATAGTGATGTAAAAACCTTTATCTGCAAAATTCAAAAGGCACAATGGGAGCAACAACAGGACAAACTGGTGTTCACCATTATTGCGGACCGCTTTTTAAGAAATATGGTTCGTGCTGTTGTCGGGACACTGTTGGAAGTAGGGTTGGGGAAAAAAGAACCTCACGAAATTAGACAGGTAATTGAAAGTAAAGATAGGGGTAAGGCAGGGGTTTCTGTGCCGGCAAAAGGGTTATATTTGACCGAGGTTATTTACCCAGATTCCATATTTATATGAGCAAGGAACAAGAGTTAGGAAAAGCTTTCGATTTTGGGTTGTTCAAAAGGGTTTTTGCCTTTACGAAGCCTTACAAAACCATTTTTTGGGTAGTGGCAATAGTGGCGGTTGCACTTTCGGCATTTGCGATATTGACACCAGTGCTGGTAAAAGAAATCATCAACAATGCGCTTCCTAATAATAGTGAAGAGCAACTCACTTGGTTGGTGCTCCTGATGCTTGCTGTACTGTTGGGTCAGGTGATTTGTCAACTCTCCTTTAATTATTTTGCCAATTTGCTGGGGGAGTCGGTAATCAAAGATTTGCGGATACAACTTTTTCGCAAAATGATGGCCTTCAAAATGACCTACTTTGACAACTCCTCTATTGGAGTATTGGTCACCCGGGCAGTTGCGGACATGCAACGGATAGGAGAAATATTTAGCCAGGGCTTTTTTGTTATTGTGGCCGATATTTTGAAGATGCTAGCCGGCGCGGCAGTAATGTTGTACATCAATTGGCGATTAGCATTAATTGTTTTTGCCATTCTTCCTGTCATCCTTGTTGCTACACGTTTATTTCAGCAAGCAATGAAAGTGGCTTTCATAGAAGTACGTGCCCAGGTGTCAAATCTGAATTCCTTTGTGCAGGAAAGGATTGCAGGGATGAAGATCATACAATTGTTCAATAGAGAGGCCATTGAAAAGGAGAACTTTAGGGCAATCAACGAAAAACATCAGAATGCCTGGTTGCGAACGGTGTGGTACAACTCCATTTTTTTTCCTGTTGCCGAGATTTCCTTTTCCCTGGGGATCGGATTGGTGGTGTATTTTGGGGTAATACAACGAATAGAAAGTGCTGCTTTGGGAGACACTGGCTCCATTTTTGCTTTTTTCTTTTTGATGGATTTGCTTTTCCGGCCCTTGCGCCAGATCGCGGATAAATTTAATACCCTTCAAATGGGAATGGTGGCGGCCAACCGCGTCTTCAAGATCCTGGATACGGATAGTCATATTGCAGATACGGGAACTTTGGAAATCCCGAGAGTTAAAGGAGCCATTACCTTTTCCAAGGTTCGTTTTGGCTATGTGCCCGGCGAAGAAGTCTTACATGGAATTTCTTTTGACGTTAAGGCTGGGGAAACCATTGCAATTGTAGGGGCAACAGGAGCGGGTAAGTCCACCATTATTAACTTGCTGAATCGGTTTTACGAGATCAATTCCGGGGCTATTAAGATTGACAATGTTGACATCCGGGAGTATAAATTAGCGTCTTTACGATCGCATATTGCGATTGTGCTACAGGACGTATTTCTGTTTGCAGATACCATTGCCAACAATATTTCCCTAAAGGATGAAAAAATAACACAAGATGCTATTGAAGCAGCGGCTAAGGAAATAGGCGTCCATAATTTTATTACAAATCTACCCGGAGGCTATTCGTACAATGTAAAGGAACGAGGCACCATGCTGTCAAGTGGACAGCGACAACTCATGGCTTTTTTACGGGCCTATTTGAGCGATCCAAGCATT